>CACXDC010000001.1 GCA_902766365.1 uncultured Lachnospiraceae bacterium
AAAACATCCGGCGAAATGCCAAAAGATAAAATAAAGAATCAACATGATCTTCCCGGAATCCCGGAAACGGGTGGGAATGAAGCGAGTGTATCACAAATACAAAAACAATGCAAGAAAAAACTGCCTGTTCTAATAGAGTGAACACCAATGAATGAATACAGATAAAGAATACCAATCGTGAACGTAAAAATGATCCGCCCGGTAAAGGCAGATCATTTTTTTAAGGAAGGTATAGAAAATTAGTTATGGGCTTCTTTGTTGTCCAGAGCAGCTTTTATAAAGCCTCTGAATAACGGATGCGGTCTGTTAGGCCGTGACTTCAGCTCCGGATGAGCCTGTGTGGCAATGAAGAAGGGGTGATCAGGCAGCTCGCACATTTCTACGATACGCCCGTCCGGGGAAATGCCGGAAAGCTTCATGCCATGCTCAGTCAGGGCAGCACGGAAATCATTGTTTACCTCGTAACGGTGTCTGTGGCGTTCATGGATCGTTTCCTCGCCATACAGATTATAGGCAAGAGAATCTTTATCAAGAACACAGGGATAAGATCCGAGCCGCAGTGTGCCACCGATATCTTCCACACCATTCTGATCCGGCATCAGTGCAATGACGGGATGTGTGGTAGAAGGATCAAGTTCGATACTGTGGGCATCATTATATCCAACTACATTTCTTGCAAATTCAACAATAGCAAGCTGCATACCAAGACACAGACCAAGATAGGGTATATGATGTTCTCTTGCATACTGGATGGCATATAATTTGCCATCAATACCTCTCGGACCGAAGCCGCCGGGAACAAGAACACCATTCACATCACCGAGCAGCTCTGCGACATTTTCCTTTGTAACGGTTTCGGAATCGATCCATTTGATGTTTACCGTTGTACGATTGGAAATACCGCCATGCTTCAATGCTTCGACAACACTGATATAAGCATCATGAAGCTGGACATATTTTCCAACGATAGCAATGCTTACTTCATGAAGAGGTGTCCGAAGAGCCTCTACCATAGCTTTCCAGTCTGTCAGATCCGGTTCCGGACAGTCAAGATTCAGACATTCACAGGCAACCTGTGCCAGATGTTCATTTTCCATGGCGAGAGGTGCTTCATACAGATATTCCACATCCAGATTCTGAAGGACACGGTTATTGGGAACATTACAGAAGAGAGCAATCTTATCTTTAATATGCTGATCCAGAGGATATTCGCTACGGCATACGATGATATCCGGCTGGATTCCCATGCCCTGCAGTTCCTTGACACTAGCCTGCGTAGGCTTTGTCTTCATTTCCTGGGAGGCTTTCAGATAAGGGATCAGAGTAACATGGATCAAAATGGCATTTTCTTTTCCAACCTCATGTTGGAACTGCCTTATGGATTCCAGGAAAGGCTGGCTTTCAATATCACCGACCGTACCACCTACCTCAATAATGGCAATTCGAGTGTCTTCGTCTGTAAAGTTACGGTAAAAACGACTTTTGATCTCATTGGTGATATGAGGGATCACCTGAACAGTACCACCGCCGTAATCACCACGGCGCTCCTTCTGCAGAACAGACCAGTAAACCTTTCCGGTTGTGACATTGGAGTTTTTGTCCAGGTTTTCATCAATGAAACGTTCATAATGTCCGAGATCCAGATCCGTTTCGGTACCGTCCTCTGTGACAAATACTTCACCATGCTGGATCGGATTCATGGTACCGGGATCAATATTAATATAAGGATCAAACTTCTGCATGGTTACCTTGTAACCCCTGGCTTTTAATAATCTTCCCAAAGAAGCAGCAGTGATGCCCTTGCCAAGACCGGAAACAACACCGCCGGTTACGAATACATATTTTACTCCCATAATAACTCCTTAGTTTAGTATAAAAACAACAGTTCCCTTTGCAGAAAAACCATCAACAGCAATTTCTCTGCATTTTTGAAAATAAAAAAGGGTGCTATCTGGCCTGAACCAATAGCACCTTTGCTTTGATAGAAAAATCATAGCACCCGCAGTTTTCACTGTCAATACGGTTTATTTATAAAAAATTGATATTTGTTCATCCCTTTTTTATGGAATAATCATATAACATGTGCTAAAATGTAACCGGTGCAATGGAAAAACAAGCGCTGCGAAGCAGCATTTGTTTTTCCAGCACCGTTAACGAGCAAACGGTCTGCGTAAGCAGACAGGAAGTGCGGAGCACGGGTTTGCGAGTTTTTCACAATGGAAAACAAGCGAGGCAGAGAGTCTGCACAAGCAGACAGGAAGTGCGGAGCACGGGTTTGCGAGTTTTCCTGAAGGGAAAGCAGCGCTGCGAAGCAGCATTTGTTTTTAATATAAATATGGATGGATGGAAATTATGAGAGTGGGATTTGACAACGAGAAATACCTGAAGATGCAGTCAGCACATATTATGGAAAGGATCGAGAAATTCGGTGATAAGCTGTATCTGGAATTTGGCGGCAAGCTGTTTGATGATTATCATGCATCCAGAGCGCTTCCGGGATTTGAACCGGACAGTAAGCTCAGAATGCTCATGAAGCTTTCAGACAGAGCAGAGATCGTTATCGTTATCAATGCGGCTGATATCGAAAAGAATAAAATACGTGGAGATCTGGGCATTACTTATGATGAAGATGTGCAGAGACTGATGCAGGAATTTGAAAGCCGCGGCCTTTATGTGGGAAGTGTTGTCCTGACCCATTATGCAGGTCAGATCCGTGCAGCAGAGTTTAAAGAGAGACTGGAAAAGAAGAATGTAAAAGTATACCTTCATTATACAATAGAAGGATATCCTTCCAATATTCCGCTGATCGTCAGTGATGACGGGTTTGGAAGAAATGAATATATAGAGACAACAAGACCTCTTGTAGTGGTAACGGCACCGGGACCGGGAAGCGGAAAGATGGCTACCTGCCTTTCCCAGCTTTATCATGATAATAAAAGAGGAATCAAGGCAGGCTATGCGAAGTATGAAACCTTCCCGATCTGGAACCTGCCACTGAAGCATCCGGTAAATCTGGCTTATGAAGCAGCAACGGCAGATCTGAATGACGTTAATATGATCGATCCCTTCCATCTGGAAGCTTATGGAGAGACGACAGTCAACTATAACCGTGATATTGAGATCTTCCCGGTACTGAATGCGATCTTTGAAGGTATTTATGGAGAAAATCCTTACAAGTCACCTACTGACATGGGTGTCAATATGGCAGGTAACTGTATCATAGATGATGAAGCCTGCAAGGAAGCTTCCTATATGGAAATCATCCGTCGTTATTATAAGGCAGCGGGAGATGTGGCAAGAGGCAAGGGAAGTGAGAATGAGGTCTACAAGATCGAACTTCTTATGAAGCAGGCAAGGATCACCACAGAGGATCGGAAGGTGACAGTGGCAGCCAATGAGAGAGCAGAAAAGCTGGGCGTGCCTGCGGCAGCGATTGAATTCCCGGATGGAAAGATCATTACCTCCAAGACCACAGCACTGCTTGGCGCCAGTGCAGCATTACTGCTGAATGCGCTTAAGTATCTGGGCGGTGTGGATCATGATACCCATCTGATCTCACCGGCAGCGATCGAACCGATCCAGGAGCTGAAGACCAGATATCTGGGCGGCAAGAATCCAAGACTTCATACAGATGAAGTGCTGATCGCACTGGCAATCTCGGCAACTACGGATCCAAATGCAAAGAAAGCACTGGAACAGATCCCGGCGCTGGCAGGATGCCAGGTGCATACTTCCGTTATGCTTTCTGATGTGGATATGAGAACATTTAAAAAGCTGGGAGTTGATCTGACCAGCGAACCGATATTAAAAGGAAAGAGTAAGTAATTTATGAGTGAACAGAACTTAAACCAATATGAACCGGGTAATGGCGGCAATTCCGGTCAGGGAGATCCGGGGAATAAAGGGAATGGAGGCAGAAACGGCTCCGGCGGCAATGGAAAAGATCCAAAGCGTCAGAGTATCGTCCTGTTTCTGATCGCGGCGCTGGTGACACTGCTCCTGATGAGCAGCTTTATGAAGATGATGTCCGGAGAAACACAGAAGGAGATCAGCTATAATGAATTTATCCAGATGCTGGAGGATGGCAAGGTAGAGTCTGTTACGATCAGTACGGACAGAGTGAATATCAAGCCGAAGGAAGAAGAAAAAACAAACAAACTGCTGTATCTCTATGGCAGCCCATCTACTGTCACCTATTATACCGGCAAGATCGAAGATGACGACACACTGACCCAGAGACTGCTGAAATACAATGTACCTGTCAAGGGAGAAGTGGCGGACAGCTCCAGTGTGATCATCAGCTTTCTGCTTACTTATGTGGTACCGATCCTGCTGATGTGGGTGCTGCTCAGCTTCCTGTTCCGTAAGATGTCCAGGGGCGGTGGACCGATGGGAGTAGGCAAGAGTACAGCTAAGGTATATGTACAGAAGGAAACCGGTATCACCTTTAAAGATGTAGCCGGAGAGGATGAAGCAAAAGAGTCTCTGCAGGAAGTTGTGGATTTCCTGCATAATCCGGGGAAATATGCGAAGATCGGTGCAAAGCTTCCCAAGGGAGCATTGCTTGTAGGCCCTCCAGGAACCGGTAAGACACTGCTTGCCAAGGCAGTAGCCGGTGAAGCAAAGGTACCCTTCTTCTCTCTGTCCGGTTCAGATTTTATTGAGTTATACGTTGGTGTAGGTGCTTCCAGAGTAAGAGATCTGTTTAAGGAAGCGACCAAGAATGCACCCTGTATCATATTTATTGATGAAATTGATGCGATCGGAAGAAGCCGTGACAGTAAGTATGGCGGCGGCAATGAAGAAAGAGAACAGACACTGAACCAGCTCCTTTCTGAAATGGATGGTTTTGATACCTCCAAGGGAATCCTGGTGCTTGGTGCTACCAACAGACCGGAGATCCTGGATAAGGCACTTCTCCGTCCCGGACGTTTTGACAGACGTATCATCGTAGATAAGCCGGATCTGAAAGGCAGAGTAGCGATCCTGAAGGTGCATGCCAAGGATGTTCACCTGGATGACAGCGTGGATCTGGATGCAATCGCACTGGCAACGAGTGGCGCTGTTGGTGCGGATCTTGCCAATATGATCAACGAAGCAGCAATCAATGCCGTACAGCATGGAAGAGAATATGTGAACCAGAAGGATCTGTTTGAGGCTGTGGAACAGGTGCTTGTAGGTAAGGAAAAGAAAGACCGGATCATGAGCCAGGAAGAAAGAAGGATCGTTTCCTATCATGAGGTTGGGCACGCACTGATCAGTGCACTGCAGAAGAACTCCGAGCCGGTACAGAAGATCACCATTGTTCCCAGAACTATGGGAGCCCTTGGGTATGTAATGCACGTACCGGAAGAAGAGAAATATCTGCAGACCAAGGGAGAGCTTCATGACAGGCTTGTCAGCCTGCTTGGTGGCCGGGCTGCCGAAGAACTGATCTTTGGAGATGTGACAACAGGGGCAGCCAATGATATTGAGCAGGCAACTAATATTGCATCCAATATGGTGACCCGGTTTGGTATGAGCAAACGGTTTGGCCTGATGGGTCTTGCTACAGTAGAAAATGAGTATCTTGGTGGTGGTGCGAGACTGACCTGCAGTGACAGGACTGCGGCTGATGTAGATACGGAAGTGATGGAGATCCTGAAGGACTGCTATGAGGAAGCCAAGCAGATGCTTTCCGGTAACCGGGAGCTGATGGATAAGCTGGCAGCCCATCTGATCGAGAAAGAAACGATCAGCGGTAAGGAATTTATGAAGATCTACCGGGCTGAAAAGGGTATTCCGGAACCGGAAGAAAAGAAGGATGAACAGGGACATCCGGAAGAATCTGACAGAGCAGCAAAGCTGGAAAAAGAAACAGAGGCTGAGATGAAAGCGGAAGAGCGTTCACCGGAAGATTTCTTTAAACAGGAGGCAGTGACCGGAAATCAGACATGGATGTCAGGAGCAGAAGAAAAGCTGCAGAAGCCGGCCGCAGAAGCAGATATGCAGCATGCCGGAGAACAGAAGAGCAGTGAGGGACAGAACTCACAGGATCAGGCAGAAACAGAAAAAGGAAATATGCAGAAGCCTGACAGAGATGAGGATGAAAATGGACCGAGAGGAATTTTCTCAGGGGCCAGAAAATAAAGAAAAGAAGTGACTGCATGAACTGCAGTCACTTTTGCAATAGGAGAAATTATGTTTGATATTCAGGAAGAATTAAAGAAGCTTCCCCGGTGCCCGGGTGTCTATATCATGCATGATGAAGCGGATACTATTATTTACGTGGGAAAGGCAATCAATCTCCATAATCGTGTCCGCTCTTATTTTCGCAAGAATATAGGAAGAGGACCGCAGATTGACAAGATGGTAACGCTCATCAGCCGGTTTGAATATATCGTGACGGATTCCGAGCTGGAAGCGCTGGTGCTGGAAAATAATCTGATCAAGGAACACAGACCCAAATATAATACCATGCTGAAGGATGATAAAACTTATCCTTATATTAAAGTAACCGTGGGGGAAGAATTCCCGAGAGTTCTGTTTTCACGGGAGATGAAAAAGGATCATGCCAGATATTTTGGACCCTATACCAGTGCAGCAGCAGTAAAGGATACCATAGAGCTGCTGAACAGGCTGTATCAGCTCAGAACCTGCAACCGCAACCTGCCAGGGGACTGCGGACAGGGGAGAGCCTGCCTGAATTATCATATCAAACAGTGCATGGCGCCCTGTCAGGGAAATATTTCCAGAGAAGACTATGGAGAAAATGTAAAGAAAGCGCTGGATTTTCTGAACGGACATTATCAGGATATTTTGGGCGAACTGAAACAGAAGATGCAGACAGCCTCAGACCAGCTTGAATTTGAGGAAGCGATCCGTTACCGGGATCTGTATAACAGTGTGAAGCAGGTCGCACAGAAGCAGAAGATTACAGACAGTGACGGGGAAGATAAGGATATCATAGCACTTGCCAATGACGAAAATGACGCAGTCGTGCAGGTTTTCTTTATCCGGGATGGAAAGCTCATGGGAAGAGAACATTTTTACATGACACATGTGTCACAAACACCCAGAGCCCAGATCCTTCTGGATTTTGTGAAGCAGTTCTATGCAGGAACACCTTTTATTCCCAAAGAGCTGATGCTGCAGGAAGAGATTGAAGATCAGGAAGTACTGGAACAGTGGCTGACGAAAAGAAGAGGAGCAAGAGTCTACATCCGGGTACCAAAGATCGGAACGAGGGAGAAATTGGTAGAGCTGGCGGCTAAGAATGCAAGCCTGGTACTGAGCCAGGATAAGGAACGGATCCGGAGAGAAGAGGGAAGGACGATCGGGGCAGCAAAGGAGATCGCGGCACTGCTTCATCTGGAGAAGGCAGACCGGATGGAAGCCTATGATATTTCCAATATCAGTGGTTTTGCCAATGTAGGCTCCATGGTGGTATATGAAAAGGGAAAGCCAAAGCGCAGCGACTATCGTAAATTCAAGATAAAGAGTGTATCCGGACCGGACGACTACGCCTGCATGCGTGAGGTGCTGACAAGACGCTTTACTCATGGCATAGAAGAAAGGGAAGAACTGGAAGGGGCAACAGAGGAAAAGGAAGCGAGCAGTTTTACGAAGTTTCCGGACGTGATCATGAGGGATGGTGGCCGGGGACAGGTGAATATTGCGCTTTCGGTGCTTCAGGAACTGAAGCTGTCCATTCCGGTCTGTGGTATGGTGAAGGATGATAACCACAGAACAAGAGGACTCTATTTTAATAATGAAGAGATCCCGATCGACAGAAACAGTGAAGGCTTCAGGCTGATCACCAGAATCCAGGATGAGGCCCACCGGTTTGCGATTGAATACCACAGATCCCTCCGTGGAAAAGCACAGGTGAAGTCCGTACTGGATGAGATCCCCGGAGTTGGTCCGGCGAGAAGAAAGGCACTGATGCGTGGGTTCAAGTCCATTGAGGAGATCCGGGAAGCGGATGTGGAAACACTTTTGCAGGTGGAAGGAATGAACCGTCCTGCCGCCCAGGGGATTTATGATTTCTTTCACCAGAAAAGCTGAAATATTTTGCAGAAGAAACATAGTAAGAGAAGAGAGCAGATTGTTGAGATTCCCCAGGTGATGTGGTAAACTATTTAAGATAACGGCCTTCTGTCTGTAAGGACAAGAGGGGGAAAGGTATGGAGGGAACTTATGGCAAGCGTAAAACTGGAAAGCATCATTGAAAAGATGAAGCTGGAAAATCTGACACCGGATATTGATATTTCGAAGATCAAGATTACCCAGCCTGATATTAACAGACCGGCGCTGCAGTTAGCCGGTTATTTCGAACATTTTGAGGCAACAAGACTTCAGATTATCGGTTTTGTGGAGTATTCCTATATAGAGGGACTTCCGGTAGCAAGGAAAAAGGAGATCTACGAGAGACTTCTTTCCTGTGAGATCCCGGCGATCGTGTTCTGCAGGGAGCTGAAACCGGATGAACTGTTCACAGAGATTGCAGAGGCACACAAGGTACCGCTTCTGATGACCAAGAAAGCAACATCTGCATTTATGGCAGAGATCATCAGATGGCTGAATGTAAAGCTGGCCCCCTGTATTTCAGTACATGGTGTACTGGTGGATGTTTTTGGTGAAGGCGTCCTGATCACAGGTGAAAGTGGTATCGGTAAGTCAGAGGCGGCACTGGAACTGATCAAGAGAGGACACCGTCTGGTAACAGATGATGCTGTTGAGATCCGTAAGGTCAGTGATGAGACACTGGTAGGATCCGCACCGGATATCACGAAGCACTTTATCGAACTGCGTGGTATCGGAATCATTGATGTAAAGACACTGTTTGGTGTTTCCAGTGTTAAGGATACCCAGAATATTGATCTGGTCATCCGACTGGAAGACTGGGACAAGGACAAGGAATATGACAGACTCGGACTGGAAGAGGAATATACAGAATATCTGGGCAATAAAGTAGTATGCCACAACATTCCGATCCGTCCCGGCCGTAATCTTGCCGTGATCTGTGAGTCCGCAGCAATCAATCACCGTCAGAAGAAGATGGGATACAATGCGGCGCAGGAGCTTTACCGCCGGGTACAGGAATCTCTGGCAAGAGGCAGAAGCGATGAGGATGAAGACGAATAAACAGAGCCGGAAATGACAGGGACGGCAAAAGTCAGAATGAATCAGAGTGACAGTGTATAAACAGAGCGGAAGGCAGAATAGAAGCTGCCTGTAAAGAATAGAATAAAGAGGGAGAATAAAATGAAATACGTATTTGGTGTAGATATCGGAGGAACTACTGTAAAGATCGGACTTTTTGATGTAGAAGGAAATGTACTGGATAAATGGGAGATCCCCACAAGGACTGAGAATGACGGTGAGGAGATCCTGCCTGATGTAGCAGACAGTATCAGAGAAAAAATGAAGCAGATGGATAAGGAAGCTATTGCCGGTGTCGGTGTTGGTGCACCCGGACCGATCGATGCAAGCGGGGTAGTACACCGCGCAGTAAACCTTGGCTGGAAGACCTTCAATGTGAAGGAAACTCTGGAAGCACTGATCAACCTTCCTGTCAGAGCCGGGAATGATGCCAATGTGGCAGCCCTTGGAGAAATGTGGATGGGCGGTGGAAAAGGCTATAAGGATCTGGTAGTTGTTACTCTTGGAACCGGTGTTGGCGGCGGCATCATCGTAGATGGAAAGATGATCAGCGGAAGCACAGGAGCAGCCGGAGAGATCGGACATATCCATGTGGATGATGCAGAAACAGATGTATGCAACTGTGGAAACAGGGGATGCCTTGAGCAGTTTGCATCAGCAACCGGTATTACGAGACTGGCAAACAAAAAGCTGGCTTCTACAGATATGGACAGCGTTCTGAGGGGCGGCGAAGTTTCAGCAAAGACCGTATTTGATGCTGTCAAGGCAAGAGATCCGCTTGCGATGGAAGTGGCAGAGCAGTTTGGTAAATACCTGGGAGATGCCCTGGCTGCAGTAGCAGGCGTTGTGAATCCGGAAGCATTTGTTATCGGTGGTGGCGTGTCCAAGGCAGGAGAGGTTCTGATCGATTATATCAGGCCCCATTATGAAAAGAATGTATTCCATGGCTGCCGTGAGGTGAAATTTGCACTGGCAACACTGGGAAACGACGCAGGCATTTACGGAGCAGCGAAGCTGGTGCTGGATGCGGTAGCAGACAAACAATAAAATTAAAAAGCAGGTGCAGACATTGAGGGGATTTAGCGAAGCAGTTTATGAATATATCAGAGCATATGTACCGGAAAAGGACATTCTGAAGGAAGAACCGATGAGCAGGCATACGACATTCCGGATCGGCGGAGAGGCAGCCTGTTTTATACGGATCAGTAATGAGGAACAGCTGCAGAAGCTGATCCCCTATTTTAAAAGTGTCGGCATTGATTATTTTGTCCTTGGAAAGGGAAGTAATCTTCTGGTGGGGGATAAAGGCTATCCGGGAGTGATCCTCCAGATATCGGATGCCTGCCAGCAGATAGAAGCAGAAGGGAATGTTCTGCAGGTACAGGCAGGTGCCGCACTTTCCAAAGTGGCACTGTTTGCCATGGAAAGAGGACTTGCCGGCATGGAATTTGCAGCCGGGATCCCCGGAACTGTCGGCGGCGGTGTAGTGATGAATGCTGGTGCCTATGGCGGTGAGATGAAACAGGTGGTGGAAAGCGTCAGAGTGCTTTCCCCGGAGGGAGAAATTCTTACGCTTGACAATGACACCATGGAATTCGGATACCGGACCAGTATTATCAGAAACCGTAATTTTACGGTGCTCAGTGTAATATTCCGTCTGCAGGAAGGTGACAGGGACGAAATCCGTGCAAAGATAGAGGATTTCCAGAAGCGTCGTATGGAGAAGCAGCCGCTTAATTATCCGTCTGCAGGCAGTACGTTCAAAAGACCGGAAGGATATTTTGCGGGAAAGCTGATCATGGATGCAGGGCTTCGGGGATTCCAGATCGGTGATGCGAGAGTATCTGATAAACACTGCGGATTCGTGGTAAATGTCGGAAAGGCAACGGCAAGGGATGTAACGGATGTGATTGAGGAAGTACAGGAAAAGGTCAGGGAACGTTTCGGGGTTTCCCTGGAAAGAGAAGTTATCTATCTGGGAGAATTTTAATTGCTGTGTCTGAAAGATAATGACTGATAAGGTCAATGTATAAAAGCAGGGCTGTATAGGTACAGCAGGAGGAAATGGAATGCGCTTTGTTGTAGTGACAGGAATGAGCGGCGGCGGAAAAAGTACAGCACTCCATATGCTTGAGGATGTCGGTTTTTATTGTGTGGACAATCTGCCGGTTCCACTGATCGAACAATTTGTAGAACTGATCGCCATGCCAGGGAGTGAAGTGGAAAAGGTGGCCCTTGGGCTTGATGTGCGTGTGGACCAGCCATTTGAAGATGCACAGAAGGCATTGGAGAAGCTGAAGGAGAATGGCTATAATTTTGAAATATTGTTTATGGAGGCGGGCGACAGTGTCCTGCTGAAGCGGTATAAGGAAACAAGAAGAATGCATCCCTTATCTCCGGGCGGCAGGGTAGAAGACGGCATCCACAAGGAGAGAAAGATCCTGCAGGATATTAAAGAGAAGGCAGATTATGTGATTGATACCTCCAACCTCCTGACCAGGGAACTGAAAGAGGAGATCGACAGGATCTTTGTAAAGAATGAAGAATATAACAGCCTGATGGTGACGATACTGTCATTTGGCTTTAAACATGGGATCCCGGCAGACGCAGATCTGGTTTTTGACGTAAGATTCCTGCCAAACCCCTATTATATAGAAGAATTAAAGTATAAAACGGGAAATGATAAAGAGGTTCAGGACTATGTCATGAGTTTTCCGGAGGCAGGGATATTTATTGACAAGCTGTCAGATATGCTGGAATTTCTGATTCCCAATTATGTAAAAGAAGGAAAATACCAGCTTGTGATCGGAATTGGCTGTACCGGAGGAAAACACAGAAGTGTCACTCTTGCCAACAGACTGTATGAACGGCTTAAGAATAAAGGAAACTACGGACTGAAGATCGCACACCGTGATGTGCGGGCACAGGGGATTTGATCAAAGGCAGGAAGTTTATGTCATTTTCAGCAGAAGTAAAGGAAGAACTGGAAAAAATCATGCCGCAGGCAAGACACTGCAGGCTGGCAGAACTCGCTGCGATTGCAGAGTTTGGATGCCGGATTGGAAAAGCAGAGAACGGAGAAATGCAGATCACGATCCATTCGGAAAACGATGCGGTTGCCAGAAAGTACTTTACATTATGGAAAAAAACATTTAATATAGGTACTGATGTCGCAAAAGCACTACAGGCTTTAAAGATCACAGGAGATAATGTGGGAGCAGGAAAAGGGGTTGATCCTATCCTGATCAAAAGCAGCTGCTGTAAAAGAGCATATCTCCGGGGTGCTTTTTTGTGTATAGGATCCATGAGTAATCCGGAGAAGGGGTATCATCTGGAGTTTGTCTGTGAGACAGAAAAGCAGGCATTACAGATACAGGAGACTATACATAGTTTTGATATAGAGGCGAAGGTAGTTAGACGCAAAAAATATGATGTCGTGTATTTGAAGGAAGGCGCTGGGATCGTAGATCTTCTCAATGTAATGGGGGCTCATGTATCTTTGATGAATCTGGAGAATCTGAGGATTGAGAAGGAGATGCGCAATTCCATAAACAGACAGGTGAACTGTGAAACGGCCAATATTACCAAGACGGTGAATGCGGCCAGCAGACAACTGGAGGATATCCAGTTGATTCAGACACACGTCGGACTTTCGGGGTTGCCGGAGCATTTAAGGGATATTGCTCTTGTAAGACTGGCACATCCGGAAAGTTCCCTTCAGGAGCTGGGTGGTTACTTAAGTCCGCCGGTTGGAAAATCCGGTGTGAATCATAGATTAAGGAAGCTGAGTGAAATAGCCGATCAAATTCGGGTTAAAGCTTAAAGGAGGAGAAATATTATGATTGAAAAGTCCATTGAAATCAAGATGGCAGAAGATTTTGATGCGCGTCCGATTGCTATGCTGGTGCAGATCGCAAGCAGACACGACAGCAATATCTACCTTGCAACAGACGGAAAAAAAGTAAATGCGAAGAGCATCATGGGAATGATGAGCATGCCTCTGAACCAGGGAGAGAGTGTAACTGTAATTGCAGATGGAGCAGACGAGCAGGTTGCTGTAGAAGCCATTGGTAATTATTTAAGCGGCAAAACAGAATAGATTAAACCGAAATACAGACGCCACGCTTGTTAAAGTGTGGCGTTTTTTTAACCATAGGGAACGTTATAAGAAAGGACAGGGAAAGAAAAGCTGCCGGAGGCGGCTGGAGGATTTTATGAAGAAGAAAATGCTTTTTATTTACAATCCGAGGGCGGGAAAATCTCAGATCAGGAGTAATCTTCTTGATATGATCGATATTTTTGTAAAAGCCGGTTATGAGGTAACTGCCTATCCGACTCAGGCACAGGGGGACGGGATCAGGGCAGTTACAGAAAGACAGATCGGTTACTATGACATGATCGCCTGCAGTGGTGGTGACGGTACGCTTGATGAAGTAGTGACCGGTATGATGCAGTGTGAAAAGAGACTGCCGATCGGTTATGTACCGGCAGGAACGACCAACGACTTTGCAGGAAGCCTGGGAATCCCAAGAAACATGGACAGGGCAGCCAGGGTGATCGTGGATGGCAGAAGCTTCCGCTGTGATATTGGTGGATTCAATGAGAATATTTTTGTTTATATTGCAGCATTTGGGCTTTTTACGGACGTGTCCTATGAGACCAGACAGGATATGAAGAACGTGCTGGGGCACATGGCCTATGTCCTGGAGGGTATGAGAAAGCTGTCGAAAGTGAGATCATATGCCATGAAGGTGACATGTGGGGACAGGGTAATTGAAGGTGACTTTATTTTCGGTATGATCACAAACTCCCTTTCTGTAGGAGGATTTAAAAAGATCACCGGTGACAATGTAAAACTGGATGACGGTGTGTTTGAAGTAACATTGATCAGGAGACCTGGAAATCCGGTAGAGCTGAATACGATCATGGCGGCGCTGCTGAACCGGAATATCGATACTGATCTGATGGAATGTTTTACGGCGTCAGAACTGCAGATCGAATCGGAAGAAGAGATTGCATGGACGCTGGATGGAGAGTATGGAGGACGACACAGCAGAGCCGAGATCCGTAATTATAAGCAGGCGCTGGAGATCAGGGTGCCGGGAGAAGAGTGATCATATGAGGAGCAAAGGAATATGACAGTAGAAGAAAAAAGGGAAAGATACCGGAAGATGAATGAAACCATTGAAAAGGGACAGACCTTATTTGCAGGCTCTTCCCTGATGGAGATGTTTCCGGTGGAAAAGTTACTGAAGGAAGCCGGTTATGAAGGGATCGTGTACAACAGAGGGATCGGCGGCTACGTGATCGATGACCTCAGAGGCAGTCTGAAAGAGTGTGTATTTGACCTGGAACCACGGCGTATCTTTATCAATATCGGGACGAATGACCTGACAAGGGCAGAGTGGACGATCGGACAGATCATGGAGAATTATGACAGGCTGATCGCAGAGATCCTGCAGAAGCTGCCGAATGTGAAGCTGTACTTTATGGCATATTATCCGATCAACCAGGAAGCGGCACAGGAATGCGTCAGGGAAGCTCTGAAGATCCGTACCAATGAGAAGATCCTGAAAGCCAATGAGGAAGTAAAGAAGCTGGCTGAAAAGTATCATGGTACCTATATTGATGTGAATGATGCACTGAAGGATGAAAAGGGAAGACTGAAGGCAGAGTACACGATTGAAGGCATGCATATCAATGAGGATGGATACCGGGCGATTATTCCGGCACTCATGAAGTATGTAGAAGAATAAATACCCCCATAAAAGGGAGGATGCCAGGTAAGCTGTCTTACCTGGCATTTATTATGAAAAAGTTATTATAAAATCAAGTAGATGTTGTTTTCTTTGTTTCATCTTATGCTCTTAGTATAAAGGGCAGAAATGTCTAAAGAATGTTTAGGTGTTGAAGTTTTTTTAAATGAAATGTTAATAAAATATGAACATGTCACCTTTTTCTGCTGATTTTATCCTCCCTGCGTCACTTATACGTTTACGCAATCCGTTTTCTGTTCACAAAGTTTCTGATCACATTTTCTCCGGTTCCGGATAATCCACACCAAAGGTTTCTACCGTAACAGTAGCGATCTTCTGATCTTCCAGCGGTCTGTCAGAATAGTCCGTAGGGGTCTCTGCGATCTTGTTGACAACATCCATACCTTCAATGATCTTGCCAAAGGCAGCATAGGAGCCATCCAGATGGGGAGCGTTTTTGTGCATGATAAAAAACTGGGATCCGGCGGAATCGGGCATCATGCTTCTTGCCATGGACAGAACACCTTCTGTATGCTTTAAGTCATTCTGGAAGCCGTTTGCAGCAAATTCACCTTTGATGCTGTAGCCGGGGCCGCCCATACCGGTGCCCTGGGGATCACCACCCTGGATCATGAAGCCTCTGATCACACGGTGGAAGATCAGACCATCATAAAAGTTTTTCTGGATCAGGCTGATGAAGTTGTTTACGGAAACGGGAGCGATATCAGGATAAAGCTCTGCTTTCATGACATCTCCGTTTTCCATGGTGAAAGTTACAACAGGATTTTGTGCCATAATAATATTTCATTCCCTTCTTTTCAATTTTTGTAAACTATACTATAATAGTAAAATGGTATGGGATTTCATAGAATGGAACCCACGTATTTATTCTACAGAATCCAAAAGGACTTTTCAATGCTTAAATATGTTGTGTTTGCAGTAACAGAGAAGGGGAGACAGGCTCTTGACAGAAACAGGGCAGAGCTGGAATCAGTCTTTGCCGGGGAAGAAACCGGATTTCTGATCATTACCACAGCGCAGACAGAAGAGAATCTTTCCGGGATACGGCAGGAAGAAAGTCTGATCCTGACAGATGATCCGGCATATCTGAAAGCATTGCAGGCAGCAGGATTTTATACAGCAGGTTTCCATCATGAAGAAAACCAGGGCACCTTTTTTGAAGGTGCAGCTTATGTCATAGAAGAGATCGGTGAGATCACTTTTTCTGTGTATGATGAGATCTACAGGCGGCTTGCCGGGCTGCCGCTGATGATCACGAGGACGAAGCGGCTTCTGATCCGGGAGAGCACGGTAGGGGATGTCCCGGAGTTTTACCGGATCTACAGGGATCCGTCGATCACGAGATACATGGAGGATCTGTTTGAGGATCCTGAAGAAGAGATCGCCTATATGAAGGAGTACATCCGTCAGATCTACGGATTTTACGGATACGGGATGTGGACAGTACAGCTCCATTCCGGAGAAGTGATCGGCAGGGCAGGACTCAGCGTGAGGGAAGGTTATGAGCTTCCGGAGCTTGGATTTGTGATCGGACGGGAATATCAGGGACAGGGCTATGCAGAAGAAGCCTGCAGGGCAGTTCTTTCCTATGGAAAGAGTGAACTTTGCTTTGCACAGGTACAGGCACTGGTAGAGGAAGAGAACCTTCCATCCAGGAATCTGCTTGCAAAGCTTGGATTCCGTTTCTGTGAAAAAGTGAATGAGAAGGGCACAGAATACCTTCTTATGATAGATTGACAACATTTTGAAAGGAGTTTTTGCATAAAAATGAGTAAAGGGAAATATTATATTACAACGGCGATTGCCTATACATCAGGAAAACCGCATATCGGAAACAGCTATGAGATCGTTCTGGCAGACAGCATTGCCCGTTTTAAGAGAAAAGACGGCTATGATGTATATTTCCAGACGGGAACTGACGAACATGGACAGAAGATTGAGCTGAAGGCACAGGAAGCCGGTATCACGCCGAAGGAATATGTAGACAATGTGGCAGGCACGATCCGTAAGATCTGGGATCTGATGGATACTTCCTATGATCACTTTATCCGTACTACCGATGATTACCATGAAAAACAGGTACAGAAGATCTTTAAGAAGCTGTACAACCAGGGAGATATTTACAAGAGCTCCTATGAAGGACTGTACTGTACTCCCTGTGAATCCTTCTGGACAGAGTCCCAGCTTGTGGATGGCAAATGTCCTGACTGTGGAAGAGAAGTAAAGCCGGCGAAGGAGGAGGCGTACTTCTTCAGAATGAGCAAATATGCTGACAGACTGATCGAGCATATCAACAGCCATCCGGAATTTA
>CACXDC010000002.1 GCA_902766365.1 uncultured Lachnospiraceae bacterium
AAAAGGTGGCTTCCGCCAGCCCGCTTTGCCTGATCGCTTCTTTTGCCGTAATTTCCTTATTCTCCAGTGCGTCTACGATCTCCGGGAAATTATCCGGCGGCTCAATCCTGGACCGGCCGAAGCGGACACCTTTTTTTTTTTTTTTTTCGATCCCGGCCATCTGACGCCGATAGGCCATGCCTTTGTATTCCCTTGGATCAATCCCGGCTTCCTCCAGCCATGACGCTACGGTGTGGACGTCTGTTTCAAGGACTCTGGCGATCTTTTCTGCAGACATCCCTGTCTTTCCTAAATTATGGGCAATATATCTGATGTCCTCCATGATAAAAGTTTCACCGCATCCTTTCCGTTTTGGCTTGCTCATCCTAATTCGTACCGTCCGGGAACAGTGCGCTCTCCAGGCACTGTACAGCATCCTCTGTCATATTACAGTCCAGCCGCCATATAGGAATCTGCTTTATAAGGTCATCCAGCAATTCCATCGCTTTCATGACAAATTCCCGGTTCCACTGATTGATGGTAATCTGGCTGTAAATCTGAGAAAATGCCTGCATACCGGTCAATCGATCTACATGGTTCAGCTTTCCCTGTCGTAGCATAACAATCGCATGAATAGGAAAATCTCCTTTCTGACAGATTCCTGAAGAACCACAGACCGGCCAACCGCAGGCATTCCATATTCCATCAATCTTTCGGAGAAGCGCCCGGTCTCCATTGACCGTATGGCTGCCTCTGTAACGCTCCCACAGATCTGCCTGTGTAGACTTCCCTGTTTCAGAAGGTGCAGAAAACAAGACTGCACGTCCCTGATACTTCATATAAGCGCAATGCAGGATCAGGCTCTGGCGCTTTATCATCTGACGCTCCATAGCAAACAAAGAAGTAAATACCGAATCATAATGCAGACTTTCCATTTCATCTGCAACAAGGTAAATATCAGCTCCCTGATTGGAAATTTCACGGTACAGTGCATATGCACCATCCTGACCTTTTGTACTAATTAAGCGTGCTTCTTCGTCTTTTATTTTATAAACAATCAGATCAGATCTTCTGGCATGAATTTTCTCGTTTATAGTGGGTAATTCTTCAACTATGTGAAGATAAAAGGTAAATTCCTGATTATTATCCTGAGGGACTTCAAACAATAAGAAATTTTTCGGAATATAAACATTCTCTTCACCGAAAATGCGGAAGTAGAAATTCCCTATTCGGAAATACCTATCCATCCTCACCCACTCCCGGTTCGTTCATCAGAGTAGTTTTCAAAAGTCTTATGGTTTCTTTCGTATAACGGCACATATACTCTGGCACACCTTCAAATCTTCCTGTTTCCAAGACAGCACATGCAGCACAGGTTTGGCAGACTTTGCGCACTGTACAAGCATTACATTCTGGACTCGTTCGGAGGTTTTCAAATTGCTGAAGAATTCTTGTCCACGCTATCTGAAAACCGACATCAAAAACCGGTTCTTCCGGAATAGACAGCATCACACAAGGTCTGATCATGCCCTGCCAGTTAACTGTGAAAGAACTTTTCCCAGCACGACACCTCACTCCCCCTGCTGTACATTCTCCAGGCTCAGCTTTACTCCGCTGTAAAAATTGCCTTGCGAACGTATGGAAATCTTTTTTGCCCATTCTTTTTTCCATAAGCTTTACTCTTGCGACGGCAGCATCTTCCGGTGTCAAACGTGATTTTTCATCAAATAAAATATTCCGCTCTCGTGAAGCAGGATACATATATGTATCAAATTTCCACACTGTATCCATCTGATCCACTATCGAAAAAAGTTCATCTATATCTTCTACATTTTCTGAAGTGATACTGCCGTTTACTTTTACATCTACATTCCGTTCCTGAAGAAGCCGTATTGCACGAAGAGCTTTCTGAAATCCTGCTGGATAATGGCATAACCTCTGATAAGTCTCCTCATCTTTTCCATACAATGTAAGATTAATCCTTCTAGGCGGGTACTCTGCGAAGAAATCCGCCCACAATTCATCAATCTTTGTTCCATTGGTATTAACAGTGAGAATCATTCCCATCCGTTTAAAAGCGATGTAGATTCTCTTAAATTCCGGATGCATCAATGGTTCCCCACCAGTAAACAACACAAACAAAGTCCCAGCATCTCTCATTTCTTTTCCAAGCCTAATCCATTCCTCTGCGCTCCTTAGACGTCCTTTCTGTTTCATCTCGTCTGCATCGAGGCGGACAAAGCACATATCACAATTCATATTGCAAAGCGGAGTTAATTCCAGAATGGCGTTAATTGGCACATGATTGGCAGTTGCTTTTTCACACAGAAATTGTTCTATTGTTCCCTGATATTTAATCGTTTCCATAAGGTTCTCCTATGATTGCAAAACGGATGACCATCGCTGATCATCCGCCTATATTTGCTAAAATATGTAGTACTGCACGGTATTATGAAGCGTTAGGATTTGACTCATAATTTTCGTTGCCAGGTGTCATAACATGGATATTCTCATACTGATCTCCCAGATTTTCATACCAATAAAATACTGATTCGGACTGAACTAACCATCCATC
>CACXDC010000003.1 GCA_902766365.1 uncultured Lachnospiraceae bacterium
AGAAGTGTCCATGCAGAGGCCAATGCGATCATCAGTGCATCCAGAGACAAAATGATCGGCAGCAGTATTTATCTTGCAGGAACCGATGCACAGACAGGAGAGTATATCGCCAATTCCAACAGCTGTTCCATGTGCAAGCGTATGATCATCAATGCAGGGATCGTTAAGGTTTATGTCAGGGATGACAGGGATCATTACCGGGAGATCCTTGTACAGGACTGGATCGATAATGATGAGTCATTAGATGGCACCATGGGGTATTAATAAAGGAAAACAGGTTGATAATATTGATAAATGGAACAGAAGGAGAAAGAAAATGGATTATGAGATCAGTATGCTTTTTCCGGAGGGAAAAAGAAAAGCACTGACATTCAGCTATGATGATGGAACCATACATGACAGAAAGCTGGTAGCGCTGTTAAATGAATATGGGATGAAAGGAACCTTTAACCTGAATTATGGTCTTCTTGGTAAAGGCGGGATGGAGACCGTAAACGGGATTGAAACTGATTTTTCCAGAGTGGAAGTGGAAGAGGTGCGTTCCCTGTATCAGGGGCATGAGATCGCATCCCATGCCTACAGCCATGCCTCTCTGACAGGACTTCCCAAGAATATGGCGGCAACAGAGGTCCTGAAGGACCGTTACAATCTGGAACAGCTTACAGAGAAACTGATCCGTGGCTTTGCCTATCCATACGGGGCATATAACAGCCAGATTGAGGAAATCCTGGATGCCTGTGGCATTGAATATGCAAGAACGGTGGAGAGTACCGGGGATTTTCATCTGCCGGAGGATTTCCTTGCATGGCATCCTACCTGTCATCATGAGGATGAAAGACTGATGGAGCTTGCAGAGAAGTTCTGCAGGGAAGAAAAGGATGGTCCCTTTGTTTTTTATCTCTGGGGACACAGCTATGAATTTGCACAGAAAAATAACTGGGAGCTGATGGAGAATTTCCTGAAGTATATGGCACAGTATAAAGAGGATATCTGGTGTGCCACCAATATTGAGATCGTGGACTATGTGAAGGCTTACCGGGAGCTGAAACGCTCAACCGATGGCAAGATCCTGATGAATCCCAATGCCACGCCTCTTTATGTGGCTATGAACGGAAAGAAATACTGCATTCACGGCAATGAAAAGCTGGAACTGCCAAGCTGACAGAAGGTTTTGGAGGTAAGCATTCCGGAAAGAACAGAAGCCCGTTCAGGGGCTTGCAGGAAAGGACTAAGAAATGAAGATTGATTTATTTTCCATCGGACCGGTCACGATACACGGATATGGACTGATGATAGGAATTGGTGTTCTCTGCTGTGTTTTCATGGCAATGAAGAGGGCAAAGAAGTACGGACTGATTGAAGATGTGATTGTTGATATTGCGATCTGGGGACTGATCGGTGGTTTCCTTGGCGCCAAGCTGCTGTTCCTTATTGTGGAGTGGAAGCGGTTTCTGGAGAATCCGCTGGCACTTCTCGGATCAGAGGGATTTGTGGTATATGGCGGTATTATTGCCGGTGTGCTGGCGGCAATTCTTTACTGTAAAAAGAAAAAGCTGGTTTTTCTGGATTACTTTGATCTGGCAGCGCCTTCGATTGCCATGGCACAGGGATTTGGACGGATCGGATGTTTCCTGGCAGGCTGCTGCTACGGAAGAGAGACAGATCTGCCGATCGGTGTGGTATTCCCGGAAAGCGCACTGGCTCCTTCCGGAGTAAAACTTCTGCCAACGCAGCTTATGTCCTCTGCAGGAAACTTCTTGATCATGGCAATTCTCCTTATCGCTTATCCGAAGCGGAAGAGAAAGGGAGACACAGGATTCCTTTATATGCTGCTTTATGGCGTAGGCCGTTTTCTGATCGAATTCCTCCGGAATGATGATAGAGGAGCGGTGGGAGGACTTTCTACGTCCCAGTTTATTTCCCTGTTCATTGTGGCAGCAGGAATCCTGCTGATGTGCAATAAAAAGCGGGCGCTGGTGGAAGTGGCGGAGCAGACAGAAGCAGATGTGAAACCGGAAGCTGCAGAACAGACAGAAGCGGGTACACAGCCGGAAGTCAGTGAACCGGCAGAAGCCGATGGAAAGTCAGATACACAATAAGATATCAGATGAGGAGAAGGACATGAAAAAATTGGTTCTTGATCATAAAGCATATGAAGAAACAGCCAGGCAGGCGGTCGCAGAAGGACAGGTTCTTCTGATCAACGAAGAGCATACACTGCCCCTGCAGGAAGGCACAAGACTTGCCGTGTTTGGCAGAATGCAGTTCCATTATTATAAAAGTGGAACCGGCTCAGGAGGCATGGTCAACGTAAACAAGGTGACCGGTATTCTGGATGCCCTGAAGGAGTCCGGACAGGTGGCACTGGATCAGCAGGTTCTTTCTGTTTATGAGGCATGGGAAAAGGATCATCCTTTTGATGCCGGCATTGGCTGGGGAAATGAGCCCTGGTGTCAGGTGGAAATGGAGCTTGCAGAGGAACTTGTCAGTGAAGCAGCAGGCAGAAATGATGCAGCCCTTGTGATCATCGGAAGAACAGCAGGAGAGGATCAGGATAATAAAAATCAGGAAGGTTCCTATCTGCTTACGGAAAAGGAAAGAGATATGCTCTCCAAAGTCAGAAAGCATTTTGGAAAGCTGATCCTTGTCCTGAATACCGGAAACATCATGGATATGAATTTCATAGAGGAATACCATCCACAGGCACTTCTGTATGCATGGCAGGGCGGTATGGTTGGCGGATATGGAACGGCCGATGTACTGCTTGGAAAGACCTGTCCAAGCGGCAGACTGACAGATACGATCGCCTATGAGATTACAGATTATCCGTCCGATGCTAACTTTGGCAACAGGGACAGAGATCTTTATGAAGAGGATATTTATGTTGGATACCGCTACTTTGAAACAGCAGCGAAGGAAAAGGTCCGTTATCCCTTTGGATTTGGCCTTTCCTATACGGATTTCCGGATCAAAGAAGTCAGCTTCAGTGCAGAAGAAAAGGAAGCAGTGATTTCCTTTACCGTTCAGAATATTGGATCTGTACCCGGAAAAGAAGTGGTACAGATTTATGTGACAGCTCCGGAAGGTGCACTTTCCAAGCCGGAAATGGTACTCACAGGCTTTGCCAAAACGAAAGAATTAAAGCCGGGACTGGAACAGCAGATGAAGATTTCCGTTCCTTATGAAAGCTTTGCTTCCTATGATGAAACAGGAGCAAGTGGTTTTGCTTCCTCCTACGTTCTGGAAAAAGGAGAGTATCTGTTCCATATCGGAAAGAATGTCAGGGATACTGAGGTGGCAGGCAGCTTTACACTTGGAGAAACGGTATGTCTTGCAGCCCTGTCACAGGCGCTGGCACCAGTGACACCTTTTGAAAGGATGCGCTTTATCAGGGAAGCAGACGGCACTGTACATAAGGAGATGGAGGCTGTCCCGCTCAGAAAGAAGGATCCCGCAAAGAAGAGAGAGGAACTGTTGCCAAAGGAGCTTGCAGTTACCGGAGATCAGGGATACCGTCTGATCGATGTGAAAGAAGGAAAGGTATCCATGGATGCCTTTGTGGCACAGTTTAATGATGATGATTTAAGCTGTATCATCCGTGGAGAAGGCATGGGAAGCCCCAAGGTAACGCCAGGAACGGCTGCAGCCTTTGGCGGTGTGTCCGAAGGACTTGCACATTACGGTATTCCTTGCGGCTGCTGCTCTGACGGACCTTCCGGCATGCGGCTTGACAGTGGCATGAAGGCATTCAGCCTTCCTAACGGGACACTGCTTGCCAGCAGCTTTAATACAGAACTGGTGGAGAAGCTGTACTCCTTTACCGGTATTGAAATGGTGAAGAATAAAATAGATGCGCTGTTAGGACCTGGTATGAATATCCACAGGCATCCTTTGAATGGAAGAAACTTTGAATATTTTTCAGAGGATCCCTTTGTCACGGGTAAAATGGCAGCAGCCATGATCCGTGGACTGAAGAGTGCAGGGGTAACAGGAACTGCCAAGCATTTCTGTGCAAACAATCAGGAGACGGGAAGGTCTACGATCGACTCTGTTGTATCTGAAAGAGCACTTCGTGAGATCTACCTGAAGGGCTTTGAAATGGCAGTCAGAGAGGCCGGAGCAGATTCTATTATGACGACCTATGGAAGCGTAAACGGACTCTGGACAGCCGGAAGCTATGATCTGAATACTACGATCCTGCGTGGTGAGTGGGGATTTCAGGGTATCGTGATGACCGACTGGTGGGCCAAGATCAATGATGAAGGAGAAGAGCCAAGGATCAATAACTTTGCGGCAATGGCAAAGGCACAGAATGACCTTTATATGGTCTGCACGGATGCTTCGATCAATGACAGCGATGATAATACGCTTTCTTCCCTGGAGGCAGGAACGCTGACAAGGGGTGAACTGCAGAGAAATGCAGCAAATATCTGCGGATTCCTGCTGAATACCCATGCCCTTGAAAGAATGGAAGGGGTACAGACCACAGTGGAAGTGATCGGAGAGACAGATCAGGAAATTACTTCAGATGCAGAGGTTACTTATTATAAGGTTGAAGATGAGATCAGCATTTCCCTGGATGGCGTGGATACCGGCAAGGATAAGGACTTCGTTTTTGCACTGGATCTGCAGAAGCTTGGGGGATACCGTGTGGAAGTGACAGCAAAGTCAGACCTGTCTGAGCTGGCGCAGCTTCCGGCGACATTAATCTACCAGAGTGTGCCAATGGCAGTCTTTTCCTTTAACGGAACTGGTGGAGAATGGAGGACGATCCAGAGAAAGGCAGTATTCCATAATAAATATGCCGTACTCCGTCTTTACTTTGCGCAGAACGGCCTTGAGGTACAGAAGATCACTTTCCGATTCGACAGAGAGCTGGAGAGAAAAGATGACGTTACCGAGGCTTATGTAAACAGTAATGATTAGGGACAGGGGATTTTTGGATTTTTCAGAACTTTTTGATTAAAATGAAAAATTCAGATAATAAAATTTGAAAAATGTGTTGACAAGCCACTTTGAACATGGTATATTAGCAAAGTGGCTTGGGTATACAAGCAATGGACGGGATCTTAGCTCAGCTGGGAGAGCATCTGCCTTACAAGCAGAGGGTCACAGGTTCGAGCCCTGTAGGTCCCACTTCTCTGAAAAGAGAATTTAATTAAATATGGCGAGATAGCTCAGTTGGCTAGAGCACACGGTTCATACCCGTGGTGTCGAGGGTTCAAATCCCCCTCTCGCTACTATAAGAAAATGGGAAATACTGGAGACAGTATTTCCTGTTTTTGGTTATGAGTATTTATTTTAGTTTGCAATGATCTACAGCGTAGTTTAAAAGAATACTGATAATTTCATTCCGTCTTCTGCCAGATATCCTGGGATGGGATTATAACTGATGCGACAGATTAAGACCCGCTTTACGTATGTCTCATTTTAATGTAATATTTCCTATATAAATCATGCTGTAAGACAAAAGAAAGAATCATGCTGGAGTGTTATGGCTGATCAGGGAGAGTATGGATATCATAAAAAGAGAGGAACTATCATGGGATATTTGATTTCAGAAACCACCAGGGAAGAGCGTGAAGCGATCGTTGCGGAGTCACTCGGAAACATATCAGCTAACTGTGATGGCTGTATGTCAGGTCTTGCAGAGATGTATCAGGAATATATTGACGGCAAAAAGGAACTGCGTGAGATCAATATGGAGTTCAATGCCCGCTATGTGAGTGGCGAGGAAGTACCAGGCAGGGAAGGATGTGGCATGAATGTATTTTTCGGATAAGAGTGAGTATCAGGATATCAGGGAAAAGTCGCTGATGCAGTGGCTGGATGAGATGGAGCAGCACGAGGATATTGCAGTCCGGGGTGGCGTAAAGCTTGCCAGAGAATACGTGCAGTCTCTCCAGAAAGAAATTGAGAATTTAAAGAGTGAGAACGAACTGAAGAAGGAATATATGAAGAAACTGAAGGCTGGCAAAAGAGCTGGAGAGTGAAAGTAAAGAAAGAAGCCTGCTGATGATTTACAGCAGGCTTCTGAATGCCAGTTTTCCCATGGCCTCATAGGCGGCAGCACTGGGGTGCAGATGATCACCACTGTCATAGCCTGCACGGAAAGCGGCGGGACGGGCAGGATCGCGGACTTCTTTATCAAAATCAATACAGGAATCGATCAGGTCTGTGCTTCGGATGAAGTCATTGACCTGATTTTTTAATGTTTCCCGGAAGGGAGCATAGGTGCGCCAGCCTTCAATAGGAAGCAGGGTACCCATGGAAATGTGATAGCCTATCTTACGGGCTTCCTGGATGTACCAGATAAGGCCTTCTGTCAGTTCGTCAATGGTCGGCAGGTCGCTCATGGGGCGGAATGGATTTACATCTGTGCCTACAGGGTGAATGATATCATTGATCCCCTGCTGGATGATAATGGTGTCAGCACCGGTGACCGGAAGCTCGTGGGGAAAACGTACTTTTCCCATCAGACCATAGGATTCGTATGTGATGTTATCATACTGGCGCAGGATTCTGGTGCCACTGGCAGCCTTGCGGATAATGGCAGTATGGTTGTCAGGCACCTTCAGACATTCTGCCAGCATATAATCCGGCCAGTCCTGTGCGGTAATGGAATCGCCATAGCAGATGACAGCATGATTATTGCTGTCTGTATAGAGGTCGATATCACTTAAAAAATAAAAGCAGTTTGTTTTCCTTGTTTCATCCAGGGGAAGAACCTCATCCTCTGCGTGGTCATGAACAGAATAAAAGCCTTTGGAAAAGGGACCGGTTGCAATGACACCGGAACGCATCAGGGTAAAATCCTTCAGATAAAAGCTGACAGAGACACAATCCCCCTGGCTGACAGGAAAAGGAAGGGGATCACTGAGAATACGTTCTCCAGCTGAAATAGTAACGGAGGCATTACCGTCAAAGGTGATCTGCTTCGAAGTTTCTTTTCTTATGGATTCCGGGGTGTTACCCGTCATGGCTGCAAAAGCCGCAGAGATCGTAACAGGTTCTGTGCCGCAGAAATTATCAAAGGTAAATCGAAGGGCATTTCCTGCAAAGGGAACTTTGACAGGATAGCGCAGCGTAAGATCTTTGCTGTAAGTTTCTACCCTGTGGTCAGTGATGGACATGGCATTTCCGTAAATGGCACACCAGTGTCTGCCGGCTTCTGCTTTGAATGCTGAAGCTGTATCACTTCTTTTATCCGAAGCTGTGTTACTTCTTTTATTTGGAGCTGTATTTGTGGTATTCATCTGTGTTCCTTTCCTTGCTAACTTATATTACCACGGGTATTATACAGCGGAGCGGGTTTCCTGACAAGAATCACTGAGGAAGCAATCTGATGAAGCAGAGCCGAGCGGGGCACAGGAGAAAGAAAGAGTCTGTGATGCCCCGCAGAAGAGGAAAAGTGAAGAAGGAAAGAGAAAAACCAAGGCCAAGCGGGGCATGAGAGTGCGGAGAGGAGCAAGTATGCCCCGCAGAAGAGGAAAAGTGAAGAAGGAAAGAGGAAAACCAGAGCCAAGCGGGGCATGAGAGTGCGGAAAGCGGCATATATGCCCTGCGGAAGAGGAAAAGAGAAGAAGGAAAGAGGAAAACCAGAGACAAGCGGGGCATGAGAGTGCGGAGAGGGGCAATTATGCCCCGCAGAAGGGGAAAAGTGAAGAAGGAAAGAGGAAAACCAGAGACAAGCGGGGTATGAGAGTGCGGAGAGGAGCAATTATGCCCCGCAGAAGAGGAAAAGAGAAGAGAGAAAAGGGAAAATCAAGGAGAAGCAGGGCATGGAAGCACGAAAAGGGGCAATTATGCCCCGCAGAAGGGGAAAAGAGAAGAAGAGAAAAATCGGAGACTGATCTGGATAAAAGCAGGGAAAGAACTGAAAAAGAAAAAAGAGTCCCACAGATGAAGAATATGTGGTACACTGGATTTGTCTGTTAACAAAATGAGAAGGAGAGATAGAAATGGACAAATTTTTCAAGCTGAAAGAACGTGGAACTGATGTAAGGACAGAGTTCATTGCAGGTATCACGACTTTCATGACCATGGCCTACATCCTTGCCGTTAACCCCAGCATTCTGGGAGCAGCCGGTATGGACACAGGCGCAGTTTTCACAGCAACCGCATTAGCATCCGCTCTTGCATCAATCTGTATGGCACTGTTTGCCAACCTGCCGTTCGTACTTTCCGCAGGAATGGGACTGAATGCCTATTTTGCCTACACAGTTGTACTGGGAATGGGTTACAGCTGGGAGGTTGCCCTGACAGCAGTATTTGTTGAGGGTATTGTTTTCATCCTGCTTTCCCTGACCAATGTCAGAGAAGCAATCTTCAATGCGATTCCTGCAGGCCTTAAGGTAGCAGTTTCTGTTGGTATTGGTTTATTCATTACCTTTATCGGACTGCAGAATGCACACATCGTAGTAGATGGCGCTACTCTGGTTGGACTGTTTTCCTTTAAGGGATCTATTCAGGCAGGAACCTTTAATTCTGAAGGGATTACCGTTGTACTGGCACTGATCGGTATTCTGATCACCGCATTCCTTGTTATCAAGAATGTAAAGGGAAATATTCTCCTTGGTATTCTGATCACATGGATACTGGGAATTATCTGCCAGCTTACCGGATTATATGTACCGGCACCGGATGCAGGTTTCTACAGCCTGATCCCCAGTGGTATCGTATCCGCACCGGCTTCCATTGCACCGACACTGTTCAAGATGGATTTCTCTGTGATCGGATCACTGAACTTCCTGGTTGTTGTATTTGCATTCCTGTTTGTAGATATCTTTGATACCCTTGGAACACTGATCGGATGTGCGACCAAGGCAGATATGCTGGACAAGGATGGCAAGCTTCCCGGAATCAAGGGTGCTCTGATGGCAGATGCTGTAGGTACTACCGTTGGTGCATGTCTTGGTACATCCACAATCACAACATTTGTAGAATCTTCATCAGGTATTGCAGAAGGCGGACGGACAGGACTGACTTCTATCGTATCAGGAGCACTGTTCCTGCTGGCACTGTTCTTCTCACCGATTTTCCTTGCAATTCCTTCCTTTGCAACAGCACCGGCACTTGTCGTTGTTGGCTTTTTTATGATGCAGCAGGTAGCAAAGATTGCATGGAATGATATGCTGGAAGCAATTCCCGCATTTATCTGTATCTTCACTATGCCTTTCATGTACTCTATTTCAGAGGGTATCGCATTTGGCGTTATCTCCTATGTAGTTCTTCATGCAGCAGCAGGCAAGGCAAAGAAGATCACCCCTCTTATGTGGGTACTGGCAGTACTGTTTATTCTGAAGTATATCTTCCTGTAAAAGGAGTACCTGTGCCAGAGTAAAACGGCATGACTGGAACAGATCAGCAGATCTGAAAAGCAAAATAATAAGCACAGAAAGTTTATGCAGACAGGAGAAGGATAAGGTAAAAATTCCTGTCAGAACAGGCTTTCTGTGCTTTTTTTACTACAAATTGTCCTTTGAAATATTTTCCAGAAAAGTGGTACACTAATAGTAGAAGCATAGAAAATGACGGAAAATTTGGAAAGGATGTGATTTTTTGTATCAGATCGGAGATTATGTGATCAAATTTAACAACGGTGTCTGCAGGGTGGAAGATATCATGCACCTGGACATGCCTGGGATGGACAGAAACAGATTATATTATCTGCTGATTCCGAGGGATTGTCAGAGCGCAAAGGTGTATGTACCTGTCGATGCAGAGAGCAGGAGCCTTCGGAAGGCACTGAGCAAAGAAGAAGCATGGGAGATCATCCGCAGGATACCGGAAACAGAGAAAGAGTGGAGCACCAACGATAAGCAGCGGGAGCAGGAGTATAAGGCAGCGATTCAGAGCTGCAATCCGACAGAGCTTGTCGGAATCATCAAAAACCTGTATAGTAGAAAGCGGATCCGCAATGCACAGGGAAAGAAAAGTACCTCCACGGACGAGAGGTATTTCAAACTGGCAGAGGACAGTCTGTATTCAGAGCTTGCTTTTGCCATCGGCAGGGAAAAGCAGGAAATGAAGCAGATCATCGCCGATACCATTGCGGAAATACAGAAAAAGACAGAAGGATAATTTATGAATATACTGACAGCCTCTAAAATCAGCAGATCATTTGGAGAAAAGACCATTCTGAAGGATGCTTCTTTTTATCTGGAGGAAGGAGAAAAGGTCGGCATCATTGGAATCAATGGAACGGGGAAATCCACACTGCTGAAAATGATAGCCGGGCTGGAAGAGCCGGATGACGGTACGATCACCAGAGCCTCACATCTGGTGATCAGTTTTTTACCGCAGCACCCGCAGTTCCCGGCTGAACAGACTGTGATAGAGGCTGTTCTTCAGAAATGCAGGGAAAGCAGCAGATCAGAACACACGGATCAGGAACTGGAGACAGAGGCAAAGCGGATGCTCACAAGACTTGGAGTAACAGATTTTGCAGCAAAGTGCGGGATCCTTTCCGGAGGACAGCGGAAGAAGCTGGCACTTGTGGCATCACTTCTGACAAAACCGGATCTGCTGATCCTGGACGAGCCCACGAACCACCTGGACAATGACATGGCAGAGTGGCTGGAGGAAGAACTGAAAAAGATGCCTGGCGCACTGATCATGGTGACCCATGACAGGTATTTCCTGGACAGTGTGGCGACCAGGATCATAGAGATCGACAGGGGCAGTATTTATTCTTATGATGAGAATTATTCCGGTTATCTGGAGCGAAAAGCAGAGCGGGAAGAAGCACTGGCAGCAGGAGAGAGAAAACGGAAAACCATCCTGCGAAAAGAGCTGGAGTGGGTGAAGCGTGGCGCCAGGGCAAGAAGCACCAAGCAAAAGGCAAGGCTGCAGCGCTATGAAGAACTGAAAAACAGAGAAACACTGTCAGCAGGCAGCCAGATCGATATTGGCAGCAGTGCCACAAGGCTTGGCAGAACCACTGTGGAGATCAGCCATCTTTCCAAGGCGTACGGGGATAAAGTGCTGATCCGGGATTTTTCCTATATCTTTTTAAAGGGTGACAGAGTTGGCTTCGTTGGCAGGAACGGATGTGGCAAGACAACACTTGTGAAAATGATCACCGGGCGCATCGAGCTGGATGAGGGCAGCATTGTGATCGGACAGACGGTGAAGATCGGCTGCTATGATCAGGAGCTGACAGAGAAGGAGATGCCGCCAGAGCAGCGTGTGATCGATTACATCCGGGATGTGGCGGAATTTATACAGACAGAGGAAGGCCCTGTTTCCGCTGCCAAAATGCTGGAGCGCTTTTTGTTTGAAGGAGAGGCGCAGTATGGACTTCTGAAGAAGCTTTCCGGCGGGGAAAAGCGGAGGCTGAATCTGCTCCGGGTACTGATGGATTCTCCTAATGTCCTGATCCTGGACGAACCGACCAATGATCTTGATATTGAAACGCTGACGATCCTGGAGGATTATCTGGACAGCTTTCCCGGGATCGTGATCATGGTATCCCATGACAGATATTTCCTGGATCGCTGTGCGAGGAGGATTTTTGCCTTTGAGGAAAATGGGCAGATCAGGCAGTATGAGGGTGGTTATACCGATTATCGTGACCGGGTTCAGATGGAAAAGGAAGGAAAAGCGGCAGGTGGAAGCAGCACATCAGATGGAAATGAGGATGCAGCAGGGAGATCAGAGTCAGGAAAATCCTGGAAGAAGCCTTCCACCAAGCTGAAATTCAGCTATAAGGAGCAGCGGGAGTATGAGACTATAGAAGACGACATCGTTGCACTGGAAGAGAAAATAGAGACACTGGAAGCTGGGATCCTGAAGGCAGCGACCGATTTTGTGAAGCTGAATGAGCTGACGAAGGAGAAGGAAGAGACAGAGAAGCTTCTGGAAGAAAAAATGGAACGCTGGGAATATCTGGAAGAATTAGCTGCGAGAATTGCAGAGCAGTAAAGAAATTTTTCCTGTTTATATAATTAGCTGGATGAGTGTTATCTGGTTTCACAGCATATACTATCAATATGGTCAAAAGTAAATTTGGACAATAGGTGATTGTTGAGGACAAAGAGATATGGTATATTTAAAATTAAGAAAGGGAGTGATTGTATGTTAGCAGCAAATGTACAACAGGTAATTGAACCAACTGATACTACAAAGTTGGAATTTTACCGTTTGATCGGGGAAGGCTATAAGGCAATGCAGGATGGCAGAACCAGTACAATCGATGAAGTAAGAGAAAAATTGAAAAAGATAAGAGATAAATGATCAGAATCAGCCCTCCAGATCTTTAAGAGATTTGGAGGTTTTCTATTGATGGTTCTTTAGTAGAAATTAATTTATATTCTTCTTTATAATAGTGATAAAAATTGATATAATAAAATGAACATGACTATACTGTATGTTGAAAATATAGATGACAGTTACTGACACAGAGAGGAATAGAATATGCAAAGTGTGCAGATTGCGGCAAGTGAGATATGGGTTACCCTGATATTTTGCGGCATATTATATTTGTTTAGGAACGAACTGAATCAGAAAAAGGTAACCAAAATGCTGCTGATCGCATGTATTACCAGACTTGTCAGTGATGCAGTATCATGGGCATTTGATGGGATGCCAGGGCTTTTCCTTGGAGTTATGACGAGGATCAGCAATTATCTTACTTTTGTTTCGAATGATGTTGTGTCGCTGCTTTTTTCAGTGTTTATATGGAAGCTGATCAGCGATGAAGCTGAGAAGCCGGATATAGTGCTGAAAGCCTACTGGGTGCTTGAAACGATAGCGATAGGCGCATTGACATTGAATCTGTATTTTGGATGGTTTTATTCTTTTGACAGCAATAATGGATACAGCAGGGGAAATTATTACCAGCTGACACATGTTGCTCCGGCTGCAGCTCTGTTTATCATACTTTGGCTGCTTGTTAAATACCACAGTAAATTCAGCAAAAATCAGAAGTTCCTGGGGTGGACTTATTTTATCCTGATGACAGGGGCAACTATATATGAATATATGAATTTTGGACTGTCACTGCAGACCTATGCGCAGACTTTTTCAGCGCTGATAGCCTTTTTTGTGGGAGAAATAGAGATACGTCAGAATCTGCTTATCACACAGGAAGAACTGAAAAAGAAAAATGAAGAGTTAAAAAAGGAGGAAAAGAAAGCGGAGGCTGCCAACATTGCCAAATCCAATTTTCTTTTCAGTATGTCTCACGATATCCGTACTCCGATGAACGCCATCATCGGATATACACAGTTGATCGAAAAGGAACTTAACTGTCCTGAAGAAATAGATCGAAAAAAAACATTGGACTATCAGGAGAAAATTAAGCATTCAGGAAACCTTCTGCTGTCGATCATTAATAATGTACTGGATATGGCACGCATTGAAAGTGGGAAGGCAGAGCTTGACGAGGAATATCTGGATACAGAGGCGGTTATCACTGAACTGATCAGTGTTTTTGAATCAGATGCCAGAAAAAAGAACATAAAAATACATTCTCACTGGGATGTTCAGCATAGATACTTTATGGCTGATCAGACCAAGATAAAAGAAATTTTTCTCAATATTATCAGCAATGCTATCAAGTATACGCCAGAAGGCGGGGCTGTCACGATCAGGGCGACGGAACTTCCATGTGACAGAGATGGTTACCTGTGTGTAAAGACAGAGATCGAAGATACGGGAATTGGTATGAGCAAAGAATATCTTCCTTACCTGTTTGAGCCATTTACCAGAGAGCACAATTCTACCACTGCGAAGGTGATAGGAACAGGTCTTGGAATGCCGATTGTGAAGAAGCTGGTTGAACTTATGGGCGGAAGCATTGAAGTGGAAAGTGAACCGGGAAAGGGAACCAGATTTACACTGATCCTTTATCACAGGCTTGCCGATGAAGCTGGTAATGTAGATAAAACAGAGATTTCTGATAAAGAGAAGAAAGAAGTCTTTCAGGGAAAGCATATCCTTTTGGCCGAGGACAATGAACTGAACGCTGAAATCGCAGGAACGATCCTCGAAGAAGGCGGTTTCCTTGTGGACCGTGTGGAAGATGGACTCCAGTGTGTTGAGAAGATCAGACAGATGCCGGTGGGCAGTTATGATCTGATCCTTATGGATATTCAGATGCCGAACATGGAAGGATACGAGGCGACACATGCGATCAGAGGACTTGAGGATAAGGCAAAGGCATCAATTCCCATTGTGGCCATGACAGCAAATGCATTTGAAGAGGACAGAAAAATGGCACTTTCACAGGGAATGAATGCGCACATAGCCAAGCCCATGGATATAGGAAAAATAGAAGAAGTGCTGTTTACAATTCTTAAATAGAATATCAGAATAAAGAAAAGAACGCCTATATTGACGTTCTTTCTTATGTCATAGGAAATTACTCCGTAATTTTCCGATGACAAAAAAAGCCCTCCGGGCAGGATCGCACTGCGGCGGAAGGGTAGATGTTGCTTAAAGCGACCCGCCGCAGGCGGAGAATCCTGCATGCAGGATTCTTTCTTAATACTTTGGAATACGAAGAATCAAATTACAAAGGATCAGAAATATGCAGAAGTATAAAATGATAAAAGCCGGCATCTTTACGGTTACCCTTCTTTCTTTTTTCTGCCTGCTGGCCGGTATTGCCTTTCAGGACAGGGTGACTGTTACGAAAACAAGATCTGACACAGGATTTACCAGTGTGCAGGATGTGACAGAAAAGGAAAGAGAACAGAAAAATGCACCGGTTGGAGTACGGAAAGAGTACACGTTCCGGTTAAATACGGATATAGACCATGATACAAGCCTTGCATTCTATACGGTTCACCAGTATGTCACAGTGTGGCTGGATGGAGAGGAAATATACGTGGCTTGTATTTGCAGGAACCACAGTGCTGACCATTCTGGCAGCAATAGCAGGCTTCTGTAAGCTGGACTGGCTGTTTACTGTGATCTGTATGGCAGTTATGTTCTGCGCAGCGGTTTTGTATCACAGAAAAGAACGTGGCACAGAAGAATTTGAATAACAGATTAAAAGGTCGAAGGTTCATATATATACGAACTTTCGACCTTTTTTGATCACATTATTCTTGCATAAACATATGCCGTTGTGTTAGGATATTACATAAGGAAAGTACCCATGACAGGGTGGCAGCCTCCCGGGTTTATGATAACGGGCAACCGGAATACATAGGAAGGGAGGTGACGCCGATGACGGCTTATGAGATCATTTCGATTTTCATTGGGATATTAGCATTATTGATGTCCTTTGGCAGCTTGATTGTAGCGTTGCTTGCCTTTTTCGATAAGAAAAACAAGCGAAAATAAAAATGCCTATCCTGTCTGACCTACAGGATAGGCGGTGTCCTTAAGGACATTCATTAACCTAAACTCGGAGCATCCACCTTTGGAGTGGGTGCTTTCTGTTTGATTAAATATTATCATCATATAGCTGATAATGCAAGAGGGTTCTCTGAATTGAATAAGTTTTTTGAGGTTTTTGCCGATATAAAAAGAAAGCAGTGAAACGGATTTCAACAGAGGCTTTCAGGGAGGATGAAGAGTGGCGATGAATG
>CACXDC010000004.1 GCA_902766365.1 uncultured Lachnospiraceae bacterium
CCTTTCCGGACAGCACCTGTCTTATACCGGCCGACAAGGACACTTTTCCGCATATCCGCATCGATCAGCATGGTTTTGCTTCCCGCCTCTGCAAAGGCTCTCGCCATTTCCATCGCCACACTGGACTTTCCTTCATTTGGGGTACAGCTCGTAACTGCGATCACCTTCACATCTCCGCCGCAGAATTCAATATTGGACCTGAGTGTCTTAAAGGCCTCCCTGATCCGGTAATCATTATTCTTTTTTTCAAACTGTAGCTTTACACTCTGCATGTTTCTTCACCTTATCATCTGGTATTTTTCAGCTTCACTGCTCCTGCCATCTGTCAGCGTTTACTGTGTTTTTTCTTCCTGCTTTCTGTTTCCTCTACTGCGATCGGGATCAGCGCCAGTGTGCTGAGTCCCAGATACTTTTCCACATCATCACTGGTCTTGATCGTATCATCCATAAGGTACTGTATGATTACAATGGCACTGACAAGAAGTACCCCGATGATCCCTCCGATCAGGCTCCATTTAAGTACGCTCGGTCCTGCTTTTTCTGTAGGCATATTGGCAGTCTCCACCACATTTACTGCTTCAATATCCATTACATTCTGGATATGGTCACTGGCTGCCTCCCGGATGGCATTGGCGATATTCATAGCCATTACGGGGTCAGAATCTTCTACCGTGATCGAAACGATACGGGTATCTGTCGGTGTAGATACACTGACCTTTTTCAGCAGCTCATCGTAGTCCATAGTAAGAGCCAGCTCCTGGATCACTTCTTCCAGAACGTACCGGCTGTTGATCAGTTCCGCATAGTCCTTGGTCAGCTGGCTGCCAAGCTGTACATCACTGTAGGTTACTGTAGATTCACTTGTCTTATTCAGGATATAGATTTTGGTGGTAGATTCATAAGTCGGGACCAGTACGAATTTGCTGAAAGCAAAGCAGACAAGTGCACAGAAAAGTCCGGCACTTATGATCAGCCAGATCTTGCCAAGAAGTATCTGAAAAACTTCCAGCAGGTCGATCTCTATCATGTCATCATCATTTCTGCCCGCCACAGAGGTGTTTGTTTGCATTTGTTGTTCCATCTTTTTCTTATCTCCTGTATTTACTTATCTGCATTTCTTTCGTCAGGTCTCTTTCTTTTATCCGGAAGTTTATAAATATTCATTCTGAATGATCTTCATCGGATTCTCATAAAGCAGTTCCCGTGTATAATCTTCTCCAAACTTTTTTGTCAGAAATCTGGCACACTCTTCCAGCTCCGGAGCTCTGTTCCTCGTATCATGAGCATCCGTCGCCACGAAATGGACCAGATCCCTTTTCAGAAGGCCTCTCGTGAATACCTTCGTCTGAAGACCATAGTGTCCCATAATGCTGCCGGCATTTACCTGTATATATGCTCCCATACCGGTCAGTTCTTCAGTCCGGTCCGCTTTGCCGGTCATGCAGCGGTATCGCTCCACATGTGCCAGAACAGGCCGGAAGCCCTCTGCCAGGAACTGATACAGACCATTCCTGATATATTCAAACTCATCCATGGGATTGAATTCCACAAGTACATAGCTGCTCCCTGCCAGGGTACACAGCCTTCCCTCAAGTGCCTGTGCGACAGCTTCACTGTGATAATAGATCTCATTTCCCGGATAAAGACGGATCTCTATTTCCTCTTCCTCAAGCTTCTCTTCTGTCTCACTGATCAGCCTCTGTATTGTGGCTGGTGATGCATTATGATGCATGGGTTTATAATGAGGTGTCAGGATCATTGCCCCGATCCCGTTTTTTTCTGCAATACGAAACATTTCCATGCTCGTTTCAAAATCCCTGGCTCCATCATCAATGCCCGGAAGTAAATGGGAATGAATATCCATATATTTCATGCCGTTTTCACCTCGTCATGTAAAATATATTTGTTGTATAATAGTTCCATATATCGTAAATATTATTTTTCGTAAAATTTCTTATTTTGCGAAATTTCTGGAAAACACAGAAAAACAGGACGGTTTCCCGTCCTGCTGACCATTATTTTGACGTGTTATGAG
>CACXDC010000005.1 GCA_902766365.1 uncultured Lachnospiraceae bacterium
GCGTGGCTATGCTGCTCCTGTTGACGTATTGATGGATATAGGTGTGCTGCCAAAAGATAAATATGAGGACTGGCGATTTGGCCGTGTACCTTATCTGGAACAGGCTTGCAATATCAATTTGCATAAGCTGTCCTTTATCCTGGGACAGATTCGCAGCTATGCGAACAAAAGCGGTTATAAACCATCCTTCACCTACTACAAGCGATGGGGGATGAAGAAAAAGCACGGAGTGCGGCAGACGGTTCCACTTCGATTCAGTAAGAGCGGAGCACCGGAGATTGAAAGAGCATATGCTACGCACTACATTGATGAAGCACAGATCGTCAAGATAAAAGAAAAACGACTATCTGCTTTATCCGAAGTTGATAGTGTTATTGATACACAGTCTTTGGACGGGAGAGGAGATGAAATTATAAATGAATCGGTATGATGAGCTGAATGGAGCGATGAAGATAGCAGAATCAATCGGACGAGCTTCTCGTTTGATGGCCACTCCGCATTATTCTGAAATGATAATGCCAAATCCTGAAGCGTGGGTAAATCGTTTGGGAGTATCTGCATCTGCCATTGAACAGGCTGTAATGAATATGCAGAGAATTTCGATGGCATTGCCAGTTGATCGTTTTTATGAAAGACATATTTCCTCTATTGAGGCAGCGGTGAACCGTCCAGGCTTATCAGATGTGCTTGAGAAACATGATAGAATGCTGCAGAATATTGGAAATGCGCTAGCTCTTTATGGCTCCATGGCAGAGAAAGTTGCCCATGTATCTGACACCTATTCTGGAATTGTGACAGCATTGGATGTTTTCCAAAGCAGGATTTCACAAATCGAAGAGCTGGGGCTTAACTATTCAAGAATGGCATCTGCAGTCGGTTTGGCTCTTCAAAGGACATCTGATGATTCAGAATTAGAAGTTGATGACATAACAAGGATGGCTGCTGAATGCTATGAGGCAGAAACAGACGAGGAGCGAAAGGTTCTTCAGGCTGTTATGAACCCTGCTCAGGACGAAGCTGCTAAAACCAAAAAAGCGAAATTCTCAGAAATAGTAAAAAGGCTGCTATGGTTTCTTCTTACCACAATTGCTGCAAGTCTGATTGATGTTGGGGTTCAGAAAGTTCTGATCAATAATCCCCCGGAAATCAATCAGTATTACATCCAGAACATCACTAATAATCTGATCATCGAAGGATACGAAGTTAATGAGTTAAATGATTGGGGGTACAGAATTGTAAACCGAGAGATCATTTTACGTGCGAAGCCCGGGAGATCATCATATGTGACAGGACATCTGCAGAGAGGAACTGTCGTAAGGGTGATCAGGAAATATAAGAAGTGGCATGAAGTTACATGGACAGATGAAAGCGGGGAAAGCTGTTTTGGCTGGATTCAGAATTATACTTTATCCACTTTGTCGTACTGAACGGTGTCTTTGTAAGGAGACTATTGGTAATGAAAGATATGATCAAAACAATACTGGATAAAGCATTACAGGAACCAGGTAAGCCTGCATCAGGTGAATTGTCTGACAAACTTTATTTGAATTTTATATGTGACGACAAATATTGGAGTGTTGACCTTCCGGCTCGTGAGAATCCGGCTTCTCGAATAGAATTTTCGGTGGAGATACAGAAAGGTGAAGTTGAGATTGAATCCATAGTGGTCAGTCCGAAAGTTCAACGTAAAGGAATTGGGTCTTTGCTGTTTTCGGGAATGCTTGAAATCGTGGAGGTCATGAGTAATGTCCTAAAAGAGCAGGGGCTTCCTCCAATCAGAGTAATATACGGTGAACTGCGCCCATACGATCCCCCTTATGACCAATATGAAAAATCCATTCCATTTTACATGAAACAGGCAAAGCGGCATAATCTTGGTATTCAGTTCTTTGAAGAGGATGAAGATACTCTGCAGAATAAAGATATTTCTTTTGAAGAAGCTCTCGATTTTATTGACGCCTATAAATGCGGAGGCTTTCGATTTAACTTAAAATAAAGGCGCAGGCTCAATCCCAAATCGGGGGAGCCTGTGTCTTTTGATTTTTTACAGCTGCAGAGATGTATGCTGCCCAGCCGACATAGCAATCATCTGGCACAACAAGGATGCCATCTTCTTTTTCGGCCGGATGGACGAACAGGCACTTCCATATGTCGCCCGTGCTGCACAGATGGCTGAAATCTTCAAGAAACTGACGGTCAGCCACCATGTCAGTATAGAAGTTTTCATATTCCATATCACTGAGCGGAATGGTTTTTACGATCGCATAAGGGTGTCCGTTATCATCCGAATGTGCGGCTTTCAGATCTTCAAGGACACGTGGTTTCTTCACAAAATAAGCGGTTCCAATTTTTCTCATTTTCATCTCTCCTTCGGGTAATAATAAAAAGCGTAGGGCGATGAAGCCCTACGCCGAAAAACGTATTACTCCATTGTCGCCAAACAAACCTTTCCAACCCAGAGGGAAGCAAAGATAGAGAACACGTTTTTACCGAAGCAGAAACGTCTTCCCTCTTAACTGTTGGAATATTAGGTTTGTTTGGCTTTTACATAATATCACAAATTGCATAAACACACAAGAATCCAACAGGTAAATTGTCAGAATATACTCCGGTCTTTATCCTTTGCCTGTTCCCTTGAACGGTCTTTGCCAAGGATAGCATCTACATTGGAACTAACAGTGCGCAGCTCCTTCTGATAATCCTTAAAATAATGATAAGTGCTGTACTGTGCATCCTTCATCTGAAGCAGCTGGTCACGCTCTGCCTTTAGCGATTTGAGCGAGGGAACCTTTCCGTCAAAATGTTCTTTGATATATTGTACGCCGGCATCGTACAGTTCAAGATCAGATCGGTGTGCCTCGCGGAATTGCTTCTTATTACGAGACTTTACGAATTGGGCATGGAGCGATTTGCGGCTCTGGTATTGTCCAACGTAATGTATCTGTTCATTCAGCTCTTTGATTCGGTTCTCCGTTGCCCGGAGCGTTTTTCGGGCATTGGCAAGTTTCCCGGTGATCTCATCCAGGGTATCCGCCAAATTGTCACGGGTATTATAGCCATGCTCCTGAATATAGCAGACGGTCCTTGCCATCTCCTTTAGGTTCGACAGTTTGACTTTCTGGGCATAGGCTGCGCTCTGTTGTGCCTTGATGTTTGACTGCAGGTCTACCACCAGACGCAGGTCGGAGCGGATGAAGAGGATTGCAACAGGGTCAGACTGATAATCGTAACTGGGATTATATTCCGGCGATACCTGTGGAGTATGCTGCTCTGCAGTATCCTCAATCTTCTCAATAGAGGAAACAGGTGCGATCTCGGGATCCTGTCTTTCGGCTTTCGCATTCTCAGCAAAAAGCGAAAAGAGATAATCCTTCTCAAAATTGCTGCCGAGCTTTCGACCGGTAATATATTTTTCACGATCCGGATGAAGGTAGCTGTACCTGTCACGGCTGAGTTTGACGGTTATCCCATATTTCTCTTTTAGCCCGGATTGAAATTCTTCCGGTGACCGGGCATAGGAGGCTATGTCTGATATGGCATCCCGAAGGAATTGCTTCTGTGTCTGGTAGGTTGTTGTCCGAGGCTTCATGCCATCTGCAACAATGCGGGCATTCAACTCATCGAGTTTTTCCTGTTCCCTGCGGTTCAACCAATATTCCCGTTCAGAGATTTTGATCGGAGCCGGGTTCAGGAGATCGACCTGATTCAGCCCCTCCCGTTCAGAGATTTCCATGATCCCTTTCTGCATGGCAGTAAGGTAGTTTCGGGTCTGATGGTGTTTATATCCGGCATGGGAATCGCAGGTCCGCTCCATGAAGTCCTGCGGCTCAACATCCATTTTCCGCACACTATTGATTACGATATGTACATGGATATTACCGCTTCCGTTATGACCGTCCATGTGCGTACAGACCAGAGCCTGATGTCCGGGAAAGAAGCGATTGGCGAATTCCAGACCGAGCGCCTGCGCTTTTTCTCCGGTCAGCCCTGAATCCTCCTTATCCTTCGGGTCGAAGCTGAGGATATAATGATGGGATTTGACTTCGCTGTATTTCCGGTTTTTATGGAACCGGGCATTCACCTGTTCGCACTCCTTGTCAAAAGAGAAAGGATCACAGTTCAGGCCGTCAAGGTAATATTCCTCCCGGAGCATCATATTTCCATTCGCATCAAGGAGTGGTTTCTGTGTTCGCTCATTGTGCTGGAACATCAGATATTCCAGAGCCTTCCCATAATCAGAACTTTTACTCGACAGGTGCTTGAGGATTGCCATGAAAATCACCTGCCATTTCCATCACTGCTTTTCGCATTTGCATGATCTGCGCAATGCAGGAATTGATCTCTTCCCGCATCGCCTTTGA
>CACXDC010000006.1 GCA_902766365.1 uncultured Lachnospiraceae bacterium
CAATGATCCCCATGGCGATCACAAAGAAGCAGATACAGTATATCGTCGTTTTTTTCATCAGCTCCTGCCGCATGCTGTTTTCCCTCATCCTTTGCGCAGAGCCGGTTTAGGGCCCGGGAACTGATAGAAATATGTCTTCATCATACCATTATAAATCTTGCGGTTCTTTGCCGCCTTAAGTCCCAGGGCTTCTTCTGCCTGTTCATAAGCTGTGATCAGATACAGTGACCAGCAGTCCAGTGCTTTGAAACGTTCTCCGATCGTCCGGTAAAGAGCTGGAAGCTTTTCCTTCTCCTCCAGTCTTTCTCCATAGGGAGGATTAGTAATGATAAACCCGTATTTTTTATTATGACTTAGCTGGTCAACTCCCCTCCTCTGAAAATGGATCAGGTGATCCACTCCTGCAAGACGGGCATTTTCTCTTGAAATCTCTACCATCTTATCATCTATGTCATAACCATGGATATCTGTTTTCACATCTGTGATGATCCCGTCTCCAGCCTCTTCCCTGGCATACTTCCATTCCTCTTCCGGGATCAGATGTGTCCATCCTGTTGCCGTAAAGTCCCGTTTCCAGCCAGGTGCAATATTAGCAGCCATCATAGCAGCCTCTATCGGAAAGGTTCCACTTCCGCAGAAAGGATCCACAAGGATACGATCCCCCTTCCATGGTGTCAGCATGATTAAAGATGCTGCCAGATTCTCTGCGATAGGTGCTTTGGCCGTAAGCTTACGATACCCTCTCTTATGCAGAGAGTCTCCTGTCGTATCCAGTGCTACTGTGACCTGATCCTTCAGCAGAAATACCCGGAAAGGAAAGGATTCACCGTTTTCTTCAAACCATTCGATATGATAAACCTCTTTCAGCTTCTCTACCATCGCCTTCTTCATGACAGACTGGATATCGGATGGACTGAACAGCCTGCTTTTCACACTGGCTGCCTTGGTCACCCAGAACTTTCCATCTGCAGGAATGAATTCATCCAGCGGAAGTGCTTTGGTTCCCTGGAACAGTTCCTCATAAGTCGTTGCCATGAAGCTTCCTACTTTGAGTAATATCCTCTCTGCACTGCGAAGGAAGATATTCGCCCTGCAGATTGCTTCTGCATCCCCTGTAAAAGTCACCCTGCCATCTTCAACCAGCGTAACATCATATCCAATATCTATGATCTCTCTTTTCAGGACAGCCTCCAGACCAAAGTGACAGGGAGCAATCAATTCATATGTTTTCATCTTTAATACCGCCATTTTTCATTCTAATAAGGAGTATACCACATCTGAAAAAGCTTGAATATACTGAATTATAAGGAAATTGCACGTATCTGCCGCTGACCTGCTCCCGGCTTTTTTATGTCATGGGAACATTACGGAGTAATTTTCTATGACGAAAAAAAGAGCCATGCACTTTTCATGCACAGCTCCTTTCTGGCAGAGATCTTAATACTCGCTGCGGTTCTTGTTGTTGTCGGAGCAGTTAGAAGAACTGTTCTTCTGGCTGTTCTTGGAAGAATTCTGAGAATTATTCTCGGAGTTCTTATTCTGGGAATTCTTATTCTGAGAATTCTTATCCTGACTCTGGTTATATTCGTTCTTTGACATTTATGATTACCTCCTGTCTGATTGGTTACAGGAGTAGTATTTTCCGCTTCCTGTCTTTTTATACATCAAATTCAAAAATTAAAGAAGACAAAAAAATTCCTTCCACGGAAATACCATGGAAGGAATCTTGAAATTTCTCTTACAGGTTAAAGAGGACCTGATAGCTGTTAACCCTTAACAGCACCTGCAACCATTCCCTCGATGATCTGCTTACTGAATACAAAGTACAGAACAACGATCGGGGACATGGTAATCAACATAGCTGCCATCTGCTTCGGATAGTCGGATGCGAACTGACCCTTGAACTGTGTCAGTGCAAGCGGTACTGTCTGCAGATGTACGTTCTTCATCAGTACTAATGCGAATGAGAATTCATTCCAGCAACTGAAGATCTGAATAATTGCTACTGTTACAAGAATCGGCTTACAAATCGGAAGAATGATATGCCACAGTGTATAGGAGAATCCACTACCATCAATTGCTGCAGCTTCTTCCAGGGAAACCGGAATACTCTTCACATAACCTTCCACAAGGAAGATACCCATGGGAAGTGCAAAGGAAACATACGGTAACAACAGTGTGTACCACTGATCGGAAATACCACATTTCTTGAATACCACATAGATAGGTACAAGCAGTGAGTGGATCGGGATCAGCATACCCATCAGGAACATTACATACAGAGGACGGTTCAGTTTGAAACGAACTCTTGCAAGAATGTATCCAACGATAAAGCTGAATAAAACGATCAGGATAATAGAAAGACCTGTTGTACGCACACTGTTCATCATGGACTCGCCAAGATGATAATCAGAGTTACCTAAAATTCTGATATAGTTAATCAATGTCGGATTCTTCGGAAGTCCGACGATATCTGCATTAAATACTCTCTTCTCCTTCAGGGATGAGTAAAACATCCAGATGATAGGGAAGATACAGGTAAGGGAAAATACGATACAGATAAAGTTCAGCACTACTGTAAGAATACCCTTACGAATCGGATGCGGTTTGGCTACTGCCTGAGTATGTGTTGACATTTTTTACGCCTCCTTTTCACGTGTGAGTAATTTAACGAGTGCCTGTGATCCACCGATAACCAACATAGCCAGAACGAAGATTCCTACGGAAATACAGCTTCCGTATCCCATGTTACTCTGGTTGAAGGATATCTGGTAACCATACATTGCCATAACCATAGATGCGGTACCAGGACCACCCTTGGTCATAACGAAAATATTATCGAATGCTTTCATATTACCGGCTACACAAAGGGTAATACATACAAGCATAGTATTCTTAATCAGTGGAAGCGTGATATAAAGTGCTCTCTGTACTCCGTTCGCTCCATCGATCTCAGCACTTTCAAAGATTTCTGTATCAATAGAGGAAATAGCTGAAAGGATGATTACCATGTAATATCCAATGTACTGCCAGATCAGAGGAATGGAAACCAGAAGCATTACCAGCTTCGGCTCATTCAGCCATACCTTACAAAGATCATCACGGCCAATGAGTCTCAGGAACCAGTTGATGATACCATACTGGTTGTGATAAATCATATTCCAGATCAAGCCCAGACATACTGCAGAAATTGTACTGGGGAAGAATCCGAATGTTCTGTGGATTCCTTTCAGTTTAACAACCTTGGAATTCACGATCATAACCATAATAAACGCAATACCGATCTGGCCTATAAGACAGGCGATAACAAGGTAAATGTTATGTCCGAATGACTGCCAGAATGTTGCATCATGAAATAATTGAACATAATTATCAATTCCGATAAAAGTCTTCTTGGGGCCACCCTTCCATTCGAAAAAGCTGTAAACGAATGCGGTTACCAGAGGAACAAATACAGTGAATACGAAAAAGACAACCGGAACTAGCAAATAGAGAAATACAGTTCGTCCTTTTGGTTTTATTGAGTTTAACATGCTATGTATGCCCTCTCTTTCCTTTAAAAAAACCGTTCTGCCTGCACAAGGTAGGCAGAACGGTTAAGAGTTATCTCTTTATTACTGCGTAGGAGCTGTGCCCCTGACAGTCATCCTATTTTAGTAGTTTGCTTCGTATGCAGCCTGTGCATTTGCAGCAACTTCTTCAGGTGTGATATCACCATTCATCAGAGTCTGAAGGTCTGTATTTAATACATCCCAAACAGCACTTGAAATATAGGAATCATAGATTTCGCATGTCTCTGTATCAACATAAGACCAGTTGTAGAAATCCTGTGTGATCTGATCGAATCCGCTAAGGTCAACGTCAGCAACCTTTGTAAGTCCACCCAGAGCATAGTTTGTAGCTACATAGTTAGCGAATGCAGGACCTGTTACATACTCAGCAAGGTCGATAGCAGCTGCTAACTTCTCAGGATCATCAGCAACCTTAGGATTGATTGCTACAGCATATCCAAGACCGATGTTCTGTGAGTTAGGAGCATATGTTGCATCAGCAGGCTGAGGAAGAACTGCGAAGCCAATGTTGTTGAACTTCTCTTCGTTGCTGTCCTTTAATGTAGCCCAGATGTAAGACTCATCCCAGTTACCACCGATGAATGCAGCAGCATCACCAGAGATGTAGTACTCACGAGCATCCTCGTTTGTTACAGCGTTGAAGTCTTCGTTGAAGATCTTTGTGTCATGGAACAGTTTCTGTGTCTCAGCAAGAGCTGCTACGAATTCATCATCTGTGAAAGCAGCACCGCTCTTAGCGATCAGGCTCATGAACCAGTCGGGACCTGTGTATCTGTTACCAAGAGTAGAAAGGAAGCAAGAGTTAGCCTGCCACTTACCACCGTTACCAAATGCAACAGTTGTGATACCCTGCTCGTTGAAGTACTCGGAAGCCTTCTCAACATCTTCCCATGTTGTAGGGAATGCATCAAATCCAGCTTCTTTCCACATTGCCTTATCATAGATAACTACTGTACATGTACCACCTGTAAGAACAGGGTAACCATACATCTTACCATCAACTGTGAAAGGTGCGAAGTAAGAAGTATTGTAGTCAGCATAGTAAGGTGAAGACTTGATATCATCTGTTAAGTCATAAACCAGACCCTGCTCAGCCCAAGCGATTGTGTTCATACCCTGAAGTAAGAATACATCCGGAAGGTCATCTGCAGCTGCCAGTGTAGCGATCTGTGTCTTGTACTCAGCGTTAGCAAGTACGTTCTGTGTTAATGTGATGTCAGGATGAGCTTCGTCCCACTCAGCAAGAACGGTACGGAAACCATCGGAACCACCATTACCTTCAGATTCCTCTGATGTTGAATAGTGCATGATCTCGAGTTCACCAGCATATGTGATCTCGTCGCCAGCTGCTGCTGTCTCATCGGTAGCTTCTTCAGCTGTCTCTTCTTCTGCAGGAGCTTCTTCTGTAGCTTCTGCCTCGGTTGTCTCTGTTGTATCAGTAGTAGTATCTGCGCTAGAACCGCATCCAACTAATAAGCTGGAGATCATAGCTACTGAAAGCAGAGCGCTAAGTAATTTCTTTTTCATTACTTAAATCCTCCCTTTGAATTGTGTGAAATTGTTTCTTTGCATTTATATATACGGAAGTGTTACCTTCCGAAAATGCCTTATCTCTTCCCGACCGATCTGCCCTCAAACACCTTGCCTTCCACAACTACCTGTTCAATAATCGTGGTCTTTGGTCTCTCGATCAGACTGATCAGTTTCTCTGCTGCACATCTGCCAAGTCTCGCAGTGTCCTGCTTGATCGTGGTAAGCTGTGGTTCGATATGCATCCCTGCCCGGATGCCATCATACCCTGCAACAGAAACATCCTCCGGTATTTTAAGTCCTCTTTCCATAATCGCATTCATGCCTCCGAATGCTGAAAAGTCATCCGGATAACAGATACAGGTAGGCGGTGTTCTCAGATCGAGCAGCTTCTCTGTCATGATCCTTGCTGCTGCCGCATCTCTGTAAGGAGCTTCCAGTACGTATTCATCCGGCACATAAAGTCCAAGTTCTTCTGCCGTATGGTAAAAGCTGGAAAGCCTGCTCCGTGTTACGGAAGAATCCACACCGTGGATATAGGCAACTCTCCTGTGTCCCTGTTTATATATATAGGTAAGGAGATCTCTCATCCCTTTCACATTATCGGACACAATCGATATTCTATTGTTGAAAACATGGTCTACGGTTACTACCGGTATTTCACTTCTGACAAGCTCTTCCACTTCCGGATCGTAGAAGTTCACACATACAACTGCAACTCCGTCAAAGCCTCTGTATCTGCTATGCTCCAAATACGACATCCTGCGATCCCGGCTCTTGCTGACATTGATAAAGGTGATATCATATCCCTTTCTCTCTGCCGTGCTCTTAAAGCTGTCAAGCACAAAAGCGAAATAATCGTGTGTCAGTCCGCTGTGATTATCATCTGAAAACAGAACTCCTATATTATATGTACGGTTTGTTTTCAGTGCCTTGGCTGCTGAGTTGGGTGAGTACCCCATTTCCTTGGCAACCTGCTTGATATGTTGCTTCGTTTCACTACCGATGTCATTATGATCATTCAGTGCTTTGCTCACAGTTGCTATCGATACACCGCAAGCCGCTGAAATATCCTTCATCGATACCATTGCTGCAACTCCCAGAACTTTCGTAAAACACTTAATCGTTTTCGTGTTTCTATAGTATAACATTTTTTATAGTTTTGCAACACCTATTTGAAATTTTTTTAGGCAATTTTTATACTTCCCCCAATTTCACGCCTTTTTCGGTTCCATTTTTACTCTTTCTACCTATATAATGCAGCTTTTTGTAGATAAGCTGTAGTATTTCATGAGATATCATGCTACGAATTGCACAATTTTGTAGTTGCATTATACCATTGTTTTATGTATAATTTGGTTCATAGAGACTACTTAATCGTTTTCGAAGCCCGTTTTCGGAGCGTTAAGTAATATTTCACAAATCATTTTCACTCAATACATACTACTAATTAAATAAGGAGAAGAAGCTATGAAATTTGGTTATTTCGATGATGCGAATCGCGAGTACGTGATTACCACACCAAAAACCCCGCTTCCCTGGATCAACTATCTGGGCTGTAATGACTTTTTCAGTCTGATTTCCAACACATGCGGCGGCTATTCCTTCTATAAGGACGCCAAGCTGCTCAGACTGACCCGTTACCGTTACAATGATGTTCCCATGGATATCAACGGTAAGTATCTGTACATTAAAGATGGAGATACCATCTGGAATCCCGGTTGGGAACCGGTCAAGACAGATCTGGATTCCTATGAATGCCGTCACGGTATCGGCTACAGCCGTTTTACTTCTTCCAAGAATGATGTTCAGGCTTCTGTTCTTACCTTCGTTCCCATGAACGATACCTGCGAAGTCAGCCAGTTGAAGCTTACAAACAATTCTTCTGAAGCAAAGACCCTTTCTGTATTTTCCTATGTAGAATGGTGTCTCTGGAATGCAGACGATGACAGCAGAAACTTCCAGCGTAACTACAGCACCGGTGAAGTCGAGGTTGTTGGCTCCACCATCTTCCATAAGACCGAGTACAGAGAAAGAAGAAATCACTACGCTATTTACTCTGTAAATGCAGAGATCGCCGGATTTGATACGATCCGTGAGGCTTTCCTTGGTTCTTACAGAGGTGCTTATGAACCTGAAGCCGTTGAAAAGGGTGCCTGCACCAACTCCATGGCAAGCGGCTGGCAGCCTATTGCTTCCCACCAGTTAAATATCACTCTGGCTCCCGGAGAGACCAAGTCCTATGTTTTCGTTCTTGGTTATATCGAGAACCCTGAGGAAGAAAAATGGGAATCCTATGGCGTGATCAACAAAAAGCGTGCTTATGCAATGCTTGACAGATATAAGACAGATGCTGATGTAGAGAAAGCATTTGCTGAATTAAATGATTACTGGAAGAAGCTTCTTTCCAAATATACCGTGAAGTCTTCCAACGATAAGGTTGACCGTATGGTAAATATCTGGAACCAGTATCAGTGTATGGTAACCTTCAACATGTC
>CACXDC010000007.1 GCA_902766365.1 uncultured Lachnospiraceae bacterium
AAAGTGTCTGCTGAATGTCATCATGAGTAAAAAGAGAATGATCAGGATACAAAGCAGAAACCCGGCAAAAATAAGCCCTTCAGATACAGGAAGAGCCGTGAGAAAATCAGGATAAAAAAGGAGAGCAAGGATCCCCATGAAAAGGATTACGGCTTTGTAAAGAATATACTGGAACAGGCAAAGCCCGGTGCCCTGTCCATAGGAAAGCCCATTTTTATTCAGACTTACAATCTTTGCAGCCATCATACCGGCTCCCGCAGTAGCAACACGGAAAAAGGAGCCGGAAAAGGCTGCAGAGATCCCCTTTTTTACAGTCAGATGATCTGCAGAGCGTCTGCCGGCAAAGTACAGGCAGATGCCATCCAGAATCCGGTACAGCACTGCCAGAAGGCAGCACCATAACAGGATGGAGACAGGTATTTCCGGAATTTCCAGAAGTACCTGTCTGAACAGATCTTTATTGAACAGTACTGCACACAGGAGGAGCAGAAAGACGAGGCAGTACCGTATCAGCGTTTTTTTGGCGGATATCAGTGGTTTGTTCTGATCAGGCATCAGGAAGCTGTCCCTTCGGTTTGGATTTCTGTTTCGGGTTTGCCTCACGCAGGCGTTCTGCAACAGGAGCCCAGTCTTTTGCATAGCTTTCACATTTGCCGCAGAGATGGCAGGCACTTTCCGGACTTTCCAGATCTGTGCTTTTCGCTTTTGCAGCGTTCACGATCTTTACGAGGGCTTCCGGATTTTCCAGCATAGCGCAGGGACGAAGATGATTTTCGTTGAAAGGCTGTGCTTTCTGGTAAGCCTTGAACAGTGGCTGGCTTAAGGCATCAAGGAGTGACATGTCATGTATGTTGGCATTGGAATAATGGATAAATACACAGGGTTCCACATCACCATTGGGATTGATATGGCAGTAGAACCGTCCACCGGCAATACAGCCGCCTACAAATTCACCGTCATTCTGGAAGTCAAAGGCAAAGATCGGTTTGCCGCCCTTGAATCCTCTGATCTCACGGATCCTGTGATACATATATTCACGCTGCTCCGGGTTCAGGAGAAGATCCGGGCTGGCATTGTTTCCTACAGGCATATAATGGAAGTACCAGCAGTAGCGGACACCTTTTTCAATCAGCATATCGAGAAAGGCATCGCTGGTGACAGTTTCATAATTCAGGGCTGTATAGCAGATGGAGGTACCGAAAACAAGCCCGTTCTCTTTCAGCAGATCCATGGCTTTCATAACCTTGTTAAAGCAGCCTTCTCCACGTCGGAAGTCATTCTGCTCTTCAAAGCCTTCTACGCTGAGGGCAAGGGAGATGTTGCCAAGACGTTTCATTTCCTTACAGAAAGCATCATCTACCAGGGTACCGTTGGTGAAAGCATAGAAGAAGGAACGGTTGTGTGTTTCAGCAAGTCTGATGATGTCAGCTTTACGGATCAGCGGCTCTCCGCCTGTCATCATATAGAAGAAGATGCCAAGCTCTTCTCCCTGGGTTACGATACTGTCAAGGTCTTCATAGGAAAGGCTGATCTTGTGGCCGTACTCTGCTGACCAGCAGCCCTTGCAGTGCTGGTTGCAGGCACTGGTGGGATCCATCAGGATGATCCAGGGGATCCGGTAGCCGTGTTCCTTTGCAAATTCTGAGGTTTTGGAGAAACCGTAAAAGCCAGCCTGATAACCGGCGTTTAATACATGCATTTTTACAACATGCGGATCGATCTCATCCAGAAGACTGTTGACATATTTCATCCATTTGGAATCCGGGTCAGAGATCATGGCTCTTGCACCATCGAATACCTTTTTATCAAATTTGTCTCCCATCAGCTTTTCTGAGATATCAGTAAGCTTTAAGAGCCCTGCTTCCCTGTTTCTGTTCGTGTAAGACAAAATCCCGTCAATGGTTTTGGAGACAACAGCACGGGTTGTCTGGTCTTTAAAATCCTGAAATGACATGGTATTTCCTCCCTTTTCGTATGTACTTATTCTCTTTCATCCGGAACAGTCGGTCTGGAGGTATCGGAAGTGGCAGCTTCTAAGACATCAGCCTGCTGACTGTTCTGTTTTGGTGCTTTGAGTATAAATCATGGGGAATTTATCGAAAATGGACAAAAATCCAGGAATGTCTGTTTTTTAGGCAAAAGGAAGAAAATGTCTATTTTTTCAGGGGCATGGCAGCGTTATGATGACAGAAACAGGAGGTATATGCTTATGAAATATGAAAAAACATCCGTCAGGCAGATCCTTTTTGCAAAGGTGGGATATATTCTGATATCTGTGCTGTTTTCGACTGCGGGAATCTTCATGATACTGAAACCGGAAATATCAACGGAGATTATCTGTGTTGCAGCAGGAATCCTGCTGATCATATTTGGAATTATCAAGATCATAGGATATTTCTCAAAGGACCTGTACCGGCTGGCTTTTCAGTATGATCTTGCCTTTGGAATCCTGAGGATCATTCTGGGAATTATTTTCTGTACACATACAGCCGGGGTAGTGAATCTGTTCTTTACAGCCATGGGGATTCTGGTGCTGGCAGATGGGCTGTTCCGGATTCAGCTTGCAGTGGATGCCAGAGCGTTCGGGATCAGACAGTGGTGGCTGATTCTTCTGATTGCTGTGGTCACGGGACTTTTTGGTATGCTGCTTCTGCTCCGGCCGGTAGAGGGAATGCAGGCAGTGATGATTCTGCTTGGATGTTCCATGCTTTCGGAAGGAATACTGAATCTGTGCGTGGCAGTCTGCACGACGAGAGTAGCTGCTGGATGGAGGGAGAGATAAATTGCAGGAAGATGTTTGAAAAGGATCAGAAAGAGAGCAGCTGCGATTGTGGTAAAACAAAAGAAATATCTGGCAGTTTGTCAGAAAAATAATTGCTCCGGCTCCCGCTTCTGTGTATAATAAATACAGGTATCAGTTCTGGGAAGAGTGCGGCATGCCGTATTGCCAGTGTCTAGGTTCAAACACATATTATCCCGTAGAACACTTGGCAGCTGATACCATAAAAAC
>CACXDC010000008.1 GCA_902766365.1 uncultured Lachnospiraceae bacterium
ATGGGCCTTTGACCGTTTCGCAGATATGGAAGAAAAGATGAAGGCGCTGGAGCTGCAGCACAGATATGAGAGAGAGAAGATCGACCTTACCGTTCCGGCACAGCCGGCAAAGATCGGTAATCTTCATCCGGTAACACTGGTGCGCAACCAGCTTATCGATATTTTCGCTGGAATGGGCTTTGAGGTATTTGAAGGAAGCGAGATTGAAACAGATTATTATAACTTCACTGCCCTGAACACACCCCAGGATCATCCGGCAAGGGATATGCAGGATACCTTTTATCTGTCTCCGGAATTCCTGCTCCGTACCCAGACATCTGCCGGACAGATCCATGTCATGGAAAAGAAGCAGCCGCCGATCAAGATCTTATCTCCCGGCAAGGTATTCCGTTCTGATGATGATGCAACCCATTCTCCCATGTTCTCCCAGATGGAAGGACTTGTAGTAGATAAGGGGATCACCCTTGGCGACTTAAAGGGTATGCTGGATGTATTTGTACAGAAAATTTTCGGAGAAGGTGTTACCACAAGACTCCGTCCTTCTTATTTCCCGTTCACAGAGCCTTCTGTAGAAGTAGATGTAAGCTGCTTTGAATGTGGCGGCAAGGGATGCAGTCTCTGCAAGGGAACCGGATGGATCGAGGTACTTGGTGCCGGCGTGGTAAACAAGCGTGTCCTTGAGAACTGCGGCATTGATTCCGAAGAGTACAGCGGATTTGCTTTTGGTATCGGTCTTGAGCGTATTGCCATGCTGAAATACGGAATTAACAATATCAAGCTGTTATTCAATTCCGATTTACGTGTATTAGAGCAGATCAACGAGAAATAAGCGGGAGGAGAAAAGGATCATGATATTACCATTAAGCTGGTTGAAAGAATATGTAGACGTAGATGTAACACCGGATGAACTGGAAAAGAAACTGTTTGATGCCGGTTTTGAAGTAGAAGAGAAATATGAGGTAGGTAAGGATATCAGCAATATCGTTGTAGGCCTTGTGGAATCCTGTGAGCCGATTCCGGATACCCACCTTCACGTATGCCAGGTAAATGCCGGTGCACATGGTACCATGCAGGTATGCTGCGGTGCAGACAATGTATGTGCAGGCGGAAAATTCCCTCTGGCACTGCCGGGCGCTTCTGTTTATGCGACTGCCAAGGATCATAAGACAGTAGAAGGCGTGATGACGATCAAGAACGGCAAGCTGCGTGGTTATGAATCCAACGGTATGCTCTGTTCCGGTGTGGAACTCGGACTGACAGAGGATCTGTATCCGGGTGCAGAATACAATGGACTGCTCGTGCTGCCTGAGGATGCACAGCCGGGAGATGATGTAAAGAAGCTGACAGGACTGGATGATGTGATCTTTGATATCGCCCTGACAGCAAACAGACCGGACTGCCAGAGTATTCTCGGTATGGCAAGAGAGGTTGCAGCCATGCTGGGTAAGCCCTTAAAGATGCCTGCCTGCGATTATACTGAGACAGAGGTAAAGAAGGATGGTTTCCAGGTGACTGTAGAGGCACCGGATCTCTGCCCCCGTTACAGTGCACACTATGTATATGATGTAAAGATCGGGGAATCCCCGCTCTGGATGAAGAGAAGACTTGCCCTTGTCGGTATGTCATCTATTTCCAATATCGTTGATATTACCAACTATGTATTAAAAGAGATCGGACAGCCCATGCATGCGTTTGACTGCTCTTATCTGGAAGGCAATGCGATCTGCGTCAGAAGAGCAAAGCAGGCAGAGAAGATCGTTACCCTGGATGAGCAGGAATATGAAATGACACCGGATAATCTGGTGATCTGTGACGGTGTGAAGCCGGTAGCCCTTGCAGGCGTTATGGGAGGTCTGAATTCCGAGATCCGTGATACCACAGAAAGTGTTATGTTCGAGTCTGCCAAGTTCGCAAGAGACAGTGTCAGAAAGACAGCAAGAAGCCTTGGCAAGAGCACGGATGCCAGTGCCCGTTATGAAAAGGGTGTGGATGAGTACTCTACAGTCCTTGGTATGAAGCGTGCCCTGCATCTGATCGAGGAACTTGGCTGCGGTAAGGTATCCTCTACCCATGTGGATATCAATACCGGTAATTCCATAGAGCCGACAGAAATGAAGGTAAGTATCTCCAAGGTCAACGGTGTCCTTGGCATTGAAGTGCCGGAGGCAGAAATTGTCCGCATTATGAAGAATCTGGATTTTAATCCCAGTGTGCAGGATGATGAGCTGACCATTCATGTTCCGGCTTACAGAGAAGATATGCTGCCAAATGGCGAGGGAGACGTAGAACGTTATCCTGATGTGGCAGAGGAAGTGATCCGTATGTATGGTTATGACCATATCGTTCCGACCTTCCTTTCTACCGCACAGGTTACCATGGGAGGCCTTAACAGAAAGCAGAAGGGTGAACTGGCATTAAAGAGAACACTCTGTGCTGCTGGCATCAATGAATGTATGCATTACTCCTTCTTCTCACCGGCAGACCTTGATCTGCTCCGCTTTGCACCGGATGCAGAGGAAAGAAATGCGATTAGGCTTCTGAACCCGATCAATCAGGATCTTTCCATCATGAGAACCACACTGGCACCGTCCATGGTCAATGCCATTGCCAGAAATGAGAAGAACGGTATCCTTGCAGGAAGACTGTTCGAGGTAGCAAAGAGGTTTATTCCAAAGAGCCTGCCCCTGACAGAGTATCCGGAAGAAAAGGACACCCTCTGTATCGGTATCTTCGGCGCCGAGGAAAGCTTTTACACCATGAAGAGTATTGCTGCTACGATAGCAGAAAGCTTGGATGTTACATTCACCTATGAGCAGGCACAGAAAACCTTCCTTCACCCTTATCAGACAGTAAATGTGTTCTGCGAAGGGGAGAAGATCGGATACTTTGGAAAGCTTGCCTATGATATCCAGAATGAACTGAATATGAGAACAGGTGCCTTTATCCTGGAGATGGATCTTGATCTGCTTTCTAATTGGTACGACAAGAAGAGAGTCTTTAAGGCTTTATCCAGATTCTCTGATGAAAAACGTGACCTTGCATTTGTCATGAATAAGGATATTACCTTCGGTCAGGTGGAAGAATGTATTAACAGAGCGAACAAATATATCCGGGAGATTAAGCTTTTTGATGTATACGAAGGCGGACAGATCCCGGAAGGCAAGAAGAGTATGGCCTATACCATTACCTTTGCACCGAAGGATGAGGCTTTTGATGCAGAAACCGTTCAGAAGTTCGTAGACAAGATCTGCAGAACATTAAAGAATGATCTGGACATTGACCTGAGAGCATAAATAAGGAGTGTTAAAAATGGAACAGAAAAATGTATGGGAGACCTACAGCGAAAAACAGCTGAAGGAATTGGAAAAGCTGAATAAAGAGTACCGTGAATTCCTTTCTGACTGTAAGACAGAAAGAGAATGCGTGGATTATATTGTGAATGCAGCAGAAGACGCAGGATACAAAGAACTGCAGGAGGTCATCAAAGAAGGCGGCAGCCTGAAAAAGGGAGATAAGGTTTATTCCGTATGGATGAACAAGTCAGTAGCCCTGTTCAACATCGGAGAAGAGAAGATGGAAAAGGGTATGAATATCCTTGGTGCCCATATCGATTCCCCGAGACTGGATATCAAGCAGAATCCTCTTTATGAGGATGGCGGTTTTGCCTATCTTGACACCCACTATTATGGTGGTGTCAAGAAATACCAGTGGGTAACGATCCCACTTGCGATCCATGGCGTGGTTGTAAAGAAGGATGGCACGACCATAGAGCTGAATATTGGTGAAAATGAAGATGATCCTGTATTCTTTATCTCTGATCTGCTGATCCACCTGGCACAGGAGCAGCTTGAGAAAAAGGCAGCCAAGGTGATCGAAGGGGAAGCACTGGACATTATCATTGGAAACAAACCGCTTACCTTTAAGAAGGATGAGAAGAAAGAAGAAGGTGCCGGCAAGGATGCTGTGAAGAAGGGAATCCTTTCTATTCTGAAGGATACCTATGATATGGATGAGGAAGACTTCATTTCTGCAGAGCTTGAAGTAGTTCCTGCCGGAAAGGCAAGAGAAGCAGGATTTGACCGCAGCATGATCTTAAGCTATGGACAGGATGACAGAGTCTGTGCCTTTACTTCCCTGCAGGCCATGCTGGAGATGAAGCATGTGAAGAGAACTGCCTGCTGCCTTCTTGTAGATAAGGAAGAGATCGGCAGTGTGGGTGCTACCGGAATGCAGTCCCATTTCTTCGAAAACATGGTGGCAGAGGTGCTGAATCTGCTTGGTGAATATTCCGAACTGAATGTACGCAGATGCCTTTCTTCATCCTGCATGCTTTCTTCCGATGTCAGCAGCGCCTATGATCCGACCTACGCATCAAGCTTTGACAAGAAGAATGTGGCTTATCTTGGCGGCGGTATGGTATTCAATAAATTCACAGGTTCCAGAGGAAAATCCGGATCCAATGATGCCAATGCTGAATATCTGGCATATCTGCGCAGCATTTTTGCAGAAGAAAAGATCCATTTCCAGACAGCAGAGCTTGGAAGAGTTGATCTTGGCGGTGGTGGAACCATTGCCTATATCCTTGCACTGTATGGCATGAATGTGATCGACAGCGGTGTTGCAGTTTTAAATATGCATGCACCTTATGAAGCAACCAGCAAGGCTGATGTATATGAGACAAGAAGAGGCTATGAGGCCTTCTTAAAAGGAGCAGGGATCTGATGACAGAGGGATTAAAGACTTCTGATTTTAATTTTGATCTTCCAAAGGAACTGATCGCACAGGATCCTCTGGAAGACCGGAGTGCGTCAAGACTTCTGATGGTGGATAAAAAGACCGGAGAATGGAAGCATGAGATCTTCCATAATATCGCAGACTATCTTCATCCGGGGGACTGCCTTGTCCTTAACAATACCAAGGTACTTCCGGCAAGACTGCTTGGTGTAAAGGAAGATACCGGGGCAGCGGTAGAAGTGCTTCTCCTGAAGCGCCGTGAAAATGACATCTGGGAAACCCTGGTAAAGCCCGGTAAGAAAATGAAGCCGGGAGCGAAATTAAGCTTCGGGGATGGACTTTTGAAGGCAGAGGTACTTGAGATCGTAGAAGAGGGCAACCGTCTGGTACAGTTCCACTATGATGGGATCTTTGAAGAAGTGCTGGATCAGCTTGGCGAAATGCCGCTGCCTCCCTATATCACACATAAGCTGCAGGATAAGAACCGTTATCAGACGGTTTATGCGAAGTATGATGGCTCTGCCGCTGCACCGACAGCGGGGCTTCATTTTACGAAGGAGCTGCTGAAGCAGATAGAAGAAAAGGGTGTAAGACTCGCCTATGTGACACTGCACGTGGGACTTGGCACATTCCGGCCCGTAAAGGCTGACAATATTCTGGAGCATCATATGCACTCTGAATATTATCAGATCACCCAGGAAGCAGCAGATCTGATCAATCAGACAAAGGCTGAAGGGAAGCGGGTGATCTGTGTGGGAACCACGAGCTGTCGTACGGTAGAGAGCGCGGCAGATGAGAATGGCCACCTGGAAGAGTGCTGCGGCAATACGGAGATCTTTATTTACCCGGGGTATCAGTTTAAAGTGCTTGACTGTCTGATCACCAATTTCCATCTGCCGGAATCAACCCTTGTCATGTTAGTATCAGCACTGGCGGGAAGAGAGCATGTGCTTGCAGCGTATGAGGAAGCAATCCGTGAAAAATATCGGTTTTTCTCATTTGGAGATGCCTGCTTTTTTACAGACAGCTTTACAAAAGAGGAAGATTAGTTTATGATAGGCAGTAAGTGATAATTGCAGGAGGTTCCCATGGAAGAGAGAAGAAAAAGCAACCGTATGAAGCTGGTTTCCCAGATCGTGATCAAAAGGATCGATGAAGAGAAACCGGATGAATTAGCAGAAATCAATATTCTGGATGTATCGAAAACGGGAATCGGGTTTACCTGCAACAGAGCACTGGAGATTGGTGCCGTGTATGAGGCACACTTGAGGATATGGACGCAGGAAGTGCTTCATGCCTTTATCGAGATCGTAAGAATTGAAAAGAAAGAACAGGGATTTTCCTATGGTGGTATTTTTATCGGAATGCCTGCTGTAGACTGCGCAAGAATAGAAGTTTACAATACAGTGGAGACCCTGGGTAAGAATAATTAACCATGACCGGTAATAAAAAATGGAAGATCGGAATGACAGCAGTACTTATTGTACTGCTGTTTCTGATATATGTGATGATTTTTAATTTTTCTGCAGAGGATGCGACTGCTTCCTCCGGTGTCAGCCAGAAGGTAACGAAGTGGCTCCTGCATCTCTATTATAAGCTTCAGGGAAATGCAGGGGATCTGATCGCTGTGATCCCGGCAGGGGAAGTAGATGAGGCAGAGGCTGTGATCCGGAAGCTGGCACATTTTTCTGAGTATATGTCTGTTGGACTGGTTTCCCTGTGGATCTGGTTTTTGTGGAAGGAGAAGAAGCTGTTTTACAGTACCCTTGTCCTGCTCCAGCTGGTGATCTCTGCTTCGCTTGATGAATTTCATCAGTACTTTGTGCCAGGCAGACATGCCAGCGTCAGAGATGTACTGATCGATACAGCAGGCGGCCTGACCGGGATGCTGATCGTTTTCCTCATCAGTCTGTGTATCAGAAAAAGCATTAAAAGCTGATGCCGCTGTCTGTGGAATAGGAGAGCAGTGGATCGGTATCTGATCCTTTTAACATATCAATGAGAATCTGAGCCGGGGGATTCTGCGGGTGCAGAGGATTCCGGATCAGACAGATCTGTCTTTTGGGTATAAAAAAGTCTGTTTTCAACTGGATAATTCCATAATTAATTAAATAGTGACGGGCAAATTTATAGGGAACAAGACCTATGCCCAGATTGTGGACAGCGGCAGGGGCAATCAGATCATTGGAATTGAGCTCGATATTAGGACTGAGTTCAAAGCCATGTTCTTCAAACAGAGAATCCCAGAATCTGCGGCTTGCAGTTCCACGTTCCATGGAAATGATCGGAAAAGAAAGAATTTCTTCCATGGAAAGCAGTTTGTCCTCCAGATAGGAATAACGACTGCCTGCGATCAGGATATCCTGAAAATCGGAGACAGGAGTAATCTCAAAATCGCTGAAGCTTTCAAGAGGGGTAATGCTTAAAGCAAAATCGGCGGTTTCATCATACAGGGAAGCTGTCATATTTGGAAATGAATGGGCGTGGATCTGCAGCCTTACATTGGGAAAGCGATGCTGGAAACGTTCCAGGAAAGGAAGCAGGAAATAGCGCATGGTCAGTTCAGTAGCGCTGATCGTGACTTTACCATTCTGATTTGTGGTATATTCTCTGATGATTTCCTGAGCCTGTCCCATCTGCTGACAGGGGTGACTGATCTGCCGGAAAAGGCGCTGACCTTCCTCTGTCATGGATACCCCCTTCTGGGAGCGTACAAATAACTGGCAGCCAAGGGCGGATTCCAGATTCTGGATGTATTTGGTCACAGTGGGCTGTGTCAGACAGAGATGGCTGGCAGCAAGCGTGATACTGTGGCTTCTTGCCACTTCATAAAATACTTTATAGTAGTCAAAGCTGATCTCCATAAGATTCTGCATGATAATTCTCCCGTTTATCTGGTATAAAATATTTTCTTATTATAATATAGTCCATTCAAAATATCTATGGATAATACAAAAAAAGTGAATTATGGAATTATATTTTTCTGTATTATAATGGCACTGAAATAAAAAAGAAAGGAAGTGCGAAGATGGGTAATTTGGGAGAAGCACTCAGGGAAGAACTGAACTGTGAAAGTGCTTTAACAATCGGCGGGATTGGTATTTCCGAATCTGTAGTTGTTACCTGGATCATTATGGCAGTGGTACTTGTCCTGTCGTTGATCCTGACCAGAAATCTTAAGGTGGAGCATCCCGGCAAAAGACAGCTTCTTCTGGAACAGGCCGTCACATCTCTGGAGGGTATCACCGAAGGGATCCTCGGACCTGAGGGAAAGCAGTATGCAGCTTATCTGACATCGGTGCTGCTGTACCTTGGAATTGCAAACCTGATCGGTATTTTTGGTTTTAAGCCACCGACGAAGGACATGAATGTGACAGCAGCACTTGCGATTATGAGTATTATCCTCATAGAGTATGCAGGTATTCACAGGAAAGGTGTAAAACGCTGGTTTAAGAGCTTTGCAGAACCAATCGCATTGATCGCACCGATCAATGTTCTCGAACTGGTCATCAAACCACTGTCGCTCTGCATGCGACTGTTTGGTAATGTTCTTGGCGCATTTGTTATTATGGAACTGATCGAATACATAGTACCGGTTGGCGTGCCAGTGGTATTCAGTATGTATTTTGATATTTTTGACGGACTGATACAGGCGTATGTATTTGTATTCCTGACGGGTCTGTTCATGAAGGAAGCAATGGAATAAGGAAAGAGTAAAGAAAAGAAGAGGAGAAAAGATTATGAACACAACACTTATTGCAATTGGTGCAGGTATCGCAGTTTTGACCGGTATAGGTGCCGGCGTTGGTATTGGTATAGCAACATCCAAGGCAACAGAGGCAGTTGCAAGACAGCCTGAAGCAGAGGGCAAGATCACAAAGCTTCTTCTGCTGGGTTCAGCACTTGCGGAGGCAACAGCTATTTATGGTTTCGTTATCGGACTTTTGATCATTATTCTTCTTAGCTGATCAGACAGGAAAGGAATGAAAATCATATGTTAAGACTAGATATCAATCTGCTTTTTACCATAATCAACTTACTGATCTGGTATCTGCTGATCAAAAAATTCCTTTTTAAGCCGGTGAATAATATCATTGCTAAAAGAGAAGAGGCAATTGAAGGCCGTTACAGAGAAGCAGAGCAGGCAAAGCTTGAGGCAGGACAGCAGAAAGAAAAATATGAAGCACTTAAGAACGGCATTCAGGATGAAAAAGACCAGGTGATGAAGAAAGCACAGGAAGATGCCAGAGCAGCTTATCAGCAGATCGTTGAAGAAGCAAACAGGAAAGCCGGACAGATCATTGATGATTCCAAAAAAACTGCGGAACTGGAGCATACCAAAATGGTCAGCCGTGCAGAAAAGGAAATCCGTTCCCTGTTATTCTCGGCTGCATCAGAAGGAATGCAGAAGGAAGAAAATAACAGTGAGTTATATGACAAATTTTTGACAAAAGCAGGTGAGAGTGAGCATGCAGAATCTTAATATTTATCTGGAAAAAATGATAGGTGAGCAGATTACAGACCGGGAGATAGATGAAGCACTTGATCTGCTGCAGATCGTACCGGAGATCCAGAAACAGCTGGATGATCCTACTGCCTCACCTGAAAATAAAGAAAAAATTATCCAGAAGATCTTTCCACTGCAGATCAGAGGGCTTTTAAAGCTTCTGGCTGCCCATTGTCAGGTTTCTGAACTCGAAATGCTGAAGGAGAAGTATCATGCTCTGTCAGCAGAAGAAAAGCAGCCACTTGACTGTGTCCTTGAATATGTAACGGAACCAAGTGACAGGCAGCTTAAAGGCATCGTCAGCTTTCTGGAGGAAAAATACCCGGGAAGAGTCCTGAACCTGACCAGAAAGCAGAATGAAAATCTGGGAAGCGGATTTATCCTCCGGGCTGGAAGCCAGGAGTATGACTGGAGTACAAAAGGCCGGGAAGCACTTCTGAAAAAAAAGATCGATTCCATGGAGCTGTCCGGAAAGGATTCTCTTCTGGTACAGAAAGGGATTATCAGTATTCTCAGGGACAGCCTTGAAAATATCGATGTCTCCGGAAATGAAGTGGGTATTGTTAACAGCATAGGTGATGGCATTGTTTATGTGGATGGGATTGATCATGCCATGTATGGTGAAGTTATCATCTTTGAGAATGGTCAGAAGGCCATGGTACAGGATGTCAGAGAGGATGAGGTCGGCTGCATCCTGTTTGATGATGAGGAAGAAATAGAGGAAGGCACAAAAGCTGTACGAAGCGGCCGTATGGCAGGTATTCCGGTAGGAGATGAATTTATCGGAAGAGTTGTGAATGCCCTCGGAGCCCCGATCGATGGCAAGGGAGAGATCAGTGCAGCGGATTACAGACCGATCGAGCAGCCTGCTCCTGGTATCGTTGACAGAAAGTCTGTGGATACCCCTCTTGAAACCGGTATCCTTTCCATTGATTCCATGTTCCCGATCGGACGTGGACAGAGAGAGCTGATCATTGGTGACAGACAGACAGGAAAAACTTCGATCGCTGTGGATACGATATTGAACCAGAAG
>CACXDC010000009.1 GCA_902766365.1 uncultured Lachnospiraceae bacterium
TCCACATGCACCGTCATCGGGAACTGGTCCACAGCCCGCCACTTTTTCAGCTCATAGCCGCCCTCACAGAGGATCTTCAGATCCCTTGCCAGGGTGGCACTGTCGCAGCTCACATATACGATCCTTTCCGGCTGCATTTTCAGCATGGTATCAAGACAGGCTCCGTCGCAGCCCTTCCTTGGCGGATCCACCACGATCACATCCGCAAAGATCCCTTCCTGCTCATACTTCTGCGGCAGTACTTCTTCTGCCTTGCCGACGAAAAATTCCGCATTACTGATCTGGTTTCTTTCTGCATTCTTCCTGGCATCCTCAATGGCCTGCGGAATGATCTCCACCCCGTAAACCTGCTTTGCCTTTGCTGAAAGGAAAAGAGAAATGGTTCCGATACCACAGTACAGATCCCAGACCATTTCCTTTCCGGTAAGCGCCGCATAGGACAGCGCCAGGCTGTACAGCTTCTCTGTCTGGACAGGATTGACCTGATAAAAAGACAGCGGCGAGATGGAAAAGGTGATCCCCTGATCTGTCAGTGCAAAGTCATGCAGGGTATCCCTTACATGGATCGTGTCCTGTATCCGGTCATTTCCCCAGATCGTAGTCACATTCTTTCCCATGATGACGTTCGTCTTTTCCAGATTGTGACTTAAGGAAATACTGGTCATTCCCGGTATTTCCTGAAGGAGCCGGACCAGACGGTCCTGAAAAGGAAGCTGCTTTCTGCTGTTGATCACAAGGCACACCATCAGTTCACCACTGGTAAAGCCCTTGCGGATCAGTACATGCCGGATCAGCCCCTTATGACTCTCTTCATCATAAGCTGATACATGGTTTTCTTTCATATAAGCAAGGACAGCCTGCAGGATTACCTGGTTCTCCTCTGCCCCCAGGTAACACTCTGTACTCTCAATAATATTGTGTGTCCTTCCTGCATAAAACCCGGTCACCGGTTCCCCGTTCTTATTCTGTCCCACCGGATACTGTGCCTTATTGCGATAGCGGAAAGGATGCTCCATTCCCACAACAGGCTCTTTTGTCTCCTCTACCAGTTCCTCCGGGAAGCCTCCGATCCGGATGAGCTGATCACGAACCTTCTTCTCCTTAAAGGCAAGCTGCTTCTGATAATCCATCGCCTGGATCTGACAGCCGCCGCACTGTCTGTACAGCTTACAGACCGGCTCTGTACGCCAGTCAGAGGGCTTCAGGATCTCTTCCACTCTGGCATAGCCATAGTTTTTCCTTACCTTGATCACCTTTGCACGGATCCGGTCCCCGATCACAGCGTCCTTGATGAAAAAGGGATAGCCATCTACCTTGCCTATCCCTTCTCCGTCATGACTCATATCTGTAATTTCCGTTTCAATACTGTCATTCTTTTTAAAACTGTTTACTCTGTCTTCCACACTTTTCTCCGCTCTGTTTCTGCGTCATTAAGGTTCTTCGTGATTATTCCATCCTGGTTCCTGTCAGATTGGAATCAAACAGTCTGTTGAAACCAAGCCAGCCGTTATTATCCTTACTGCTTTCCAGAATCTCCGTAAAGGTCTCCATCTTGGCGTCTGTATTGTCTGCCAGGTTCAGTGCCATAGCTTCCATGATCGCCGGTTTCTTGGGAGAACCAAATTCATATTCTCCATGATGTGCCAGGATGCAGTGCTTCAGTTCATTGGCAAGTACTTCCGGAAAGCCGGGAATTTTCCTGATCTTCTCTCCGATCATTTCCACACCGATCACAATATGACCAAGAAACTGTCCTGCATCAGTATAGTCGTTTTCCGGGAAAAGAGAAATCTCCCTGGTTTTTCCCATATCGTGGCAGATCGCTGCTGTGATCAGCAGATCTCTTTTTAACATCGGATAAGTGCTGCAATAATAATCGCAGAGTCTGGTTACACCAAGTGTATGCTGGAGCAATCCACCCACAAATCCGTGATGTACTGTTTTCGCTGCGGATGACTGCTTAAAGGCACTGATAAATGCCTCATCCTTTACGAAAAGCTCCTGAAGAAGCTGTTTCAGATATGTATTTTCCACGCCGTTAATATAGGAAAGCAGCTCCTGGTACATTTCCTCCCTGTCAAATTTGCTGACAGGCAGATAGTCTGCCGGATCATACTCGCCTTCCTGACACTTGCGTATCCTCTTGACGTTGACCTGAAGCGCCCCCTGGAAACTGGTGATATCTCCGTATACTTCGATATAATCCAGAGAATCAAATTCTGCAATACCCGCATTATTGGGATCCCACACCTTGGCATCTATGGTTCCTGTTTTATCCTGAAGTACCACAGTATCGTATGGCTTTCCATTCTTTGTTACTGCCGAGATCTTGTGTTTACAGAGGTAAGTATCAAACACTCTGTCACCGTCTTTATAATCTTTGATGTATTTCATTGCTGTTTTACACCTTTCCCTTTATTTATGCTTTTTTTATCGTGTTCCCAATGTTACAGAAAGCTCCATTTCTGTATACCCTTCCGGTCCCTGCCGGAGCAATGTCAGTGTCATCGTCTCTTCCGGCTCCATATCCATCATACCATTGATCAGCTCCTGATAACTGGCGATCTTGGTATCATCCATTCCGATGATCACATCTCCGCTCTGGATCCCTGCCGCCATTGCCGGAGAATCCATATCTATTTCCATAATATAGGTTCCATAGGGCACATCCAGTTCCTCATGTACCTGCAATGTCACATCTGCACCATGGATACCAAGATAAGGAATATCTTTATCATTTGACATTCTCTCGATCACCCTCCTGAGATCCGTGATGCCAAGAGCACTGACCAGATTTTTGGTATCACTGCTGTTATGGGAAGAATCTATGATACCGACTACCTGTCCACTTAAATTGACAAGAATACCCGTGGCAGAAGAACTGCCATAAATATCCGTAGTGATCCATTTGTACCGGGAATCGGGAAGATCGATCGTACTGCCTGCAGATGTCACAAATCCGTAACAGACAGATCCGGCAACACCCGTAGGCTGTCCCAGTGCAATAACAGGATTTCCTATGAGATTGCTTCCGGCAGAGGTTCCAAGCTTAACCGGCTCGACAGCCTGCAGAGTTGTCCTCTTCATGGTATTTTTTTCTACTGCGAGAACAGCCAGCCCCGTATTACTGTCCTTTCTCTTGAGTGCAGCTTCATACTCCAGTTCATCACAGAAGGTGATCTCCAGAAGTTCCGCATCTTCAATAGCCGGATAATTCGTCAGGATCAGAAGTTCTTTTCCATTATCTGCTATGATCACTCCTGCAACAGAGCCCTCATTTTTATATACGTTATTAAACCAGTCCACATCCGAGGTAATTCCAACCACTGTCACCATGGAAGACTGCACGCTCTTCGCAACTGCCGCCAGTGCACTGTAAAGCGAGGTGTAATCCTCGACCCCAAGCTTCATCTCGGAAAGCACCTGGGCGATCTGCTCATCCTCCAGCACTGGTGCTGTAGGCTCCGGTGACATTTCAGAATCATCTGCGATCATATCTTCTGGCAGGATCTCTTCTGACTCTTTTTCTTCCACGAGCACTACAGTGGATGGCTTTTCTTCCGGATAAAGGCGGTTACTTATGACAGGCTCCAGAAGAAGAAATGTCAGACAGGCTACCAGTCCGAAGATCACAGCCATAGCTGCTGTGATGATCGTCTTTCTTATCAGCTTTTTCCGGTTTAAGGGCCGCTGCTTTATGGTCTCTTTCATAAAATCAGTTCTGTCCTGATTCTGCTGTTCTTCCATACAGATTTCTCCTTATTCCTCTTCCTTTTTCTCCTCTTTAAATGCAAAGAATCTCTGACCAAAATAATTCAGGATCACAAACAGTCCCATACCACATACCATGGCGATATTGTCCTGCCATTCCGTGGAAAGTCCGCTTAAAAGAAACAGGATCAGTTTCTTGGCACCACCATAGGCGATCAGATAGCATACGGTAATATTCAGAATAAATTTAAGCACGACAACCGGGGATTTACTCTTATTCTGAAAGGTAAAATATTTGTTCAGGAAATAACTGCAGATACTGCCTACTATATAATTGGCTGCAGAAGAAACCCAGTATGAGAGATGAAGCAGATTGTAAGCAAGAAACATGACAGCCGTCCCTACGACTGTATTGATAACTCCCACCAGAACAAATTTCAGAAAAGTTATATCCAGTTTACCTTTCAGCTTTTCGATCACGTCTGTATCCTCTTTTCCATTTTTTCACATGATAACAGTATAAAATTTTACTGCTCTTTTTGCAAGAAAAAAGCCTGAGGATCACAGATCCTCAGACCTTCTTAAATATAGTCGGGGTGACGTGATTCGAACACGCGACCTCTACGTCCCGAACGTAGCGCTCTACCAAGCTGAGCCACACCCCGATTTCATACGACATTAGCTATCATACAATTTTTAAGCCGAATTGTCAATACTGAAAACCTGTCATTCATGCCATTCAAGGATGATCTGTCAGGTTTCTTTTTTTAAGCATGGCAGATGAACTGCTCCTGCAGCCTCCGCCATGCTTTTTCTGGCAGATCAGTGCTTATTCTGTCTCTTATCTATGTAATCGATCAGCATCTCAGCAGTTGCTTCTTCTCCAAGCTTGCTGCTGTTAATAGATACATCATAATTACGGGAATCCCCCCATTTACCCTTACAGTAATAGTTGTGGTAATTCTTATCCTGACGGATCATGAAGTTCTCGGCCTCATCCCTGCTCATACCATAAATACGTACAACACGGTCAACCTTGCTCTCCCAGTCACCAAGGACGAAAATGGAGATCATTCCCGGGTACTTCTTTAATACGTCTTCAGAACAGCGTCCTACAACCACAAAGGACTCACCTGCTTCTGCTTTCTTTCTCAGATAATCAAACTGCATATTGGCAAGGTTCTCTTCCATGGAGTTGGAATAACCCTTAACAGTTCTTGTCATAAAGAGATTTCTCGGAACCTCATCATACTTCTCAAGATCCTTTACGGCTACACTTTTCTCGTTGGCAATCTCCTGCAGAAGGTTCTTATCATACAGATTCAGTCCATAGTGCTTTGCAAGGGTCTCTGCAATCTCATGCCCGCCTGAGCCAAACTCACGGCCTACAGAAATAATAAGCTGTTTTTCCATTGATGCTGCCTCCTTTTATAAGTATCTTACAAAGATAAATAACATGGAGAATAAAACTACCATAATGGTTGCAGGTGCAACTTCCTTGCAGTACTTGCCCCATCCGATGGGATGACCATGCTTGGCTGCAACAGCGGTACCAACTACATTTGCAGATGCACCGATCGGTGTTGCGCTTCCTCCGATATCGGTTCCCATGGAAAGCGCCCATGCCAGCGTGGAAAGGTCTACACCCTGTGCTACTGCAAGACTCTTGATAACAGGGATCATGGTTGCTGCAAAAGGAATGTTATCTACAAAGGCACTGGCAATAGCAGAACCCCAGATGATGATGGCGATCATCAGCTTGATGTTTCCACCGCTGACCTTGGCGATCAGTCCTGCGATGACTTCCAACACACCGGTCTGCTCCAGACCACCTACTACAACAAACAGTCCTACGAAGAATAACAGTGTCTTGTAGTCTACCTTCTTCAGCAGATCTACAGCTTCCTTACCGGATGTGATCAGTGTCAGGATGGCAATGCCAAGTCCGATGGTTGCTACAGTAAGTCCTGTCTGTGCATGTGTTACAAGAAGAACTACAGCAAGTGCAAAGATAATGCAGCTGATGGTAAAGCTCTTCTTATCCCTGATCGCTGTTTTGGGATCCGGGAATGCAGATGTATCTACAGTTCCATCACTGCGGAGCTGCTTATGGAATACGAGGAAGAAATAAACCACGGTAAGTACCAGTGCACAAATAACGATCAGACCCGTATTACTGATGAAATCACCGAAGGAATATCCAAGAGATGTTCCGATGATGATGTTCGGGGGATCTCCGCACATGGTAGCCGCTCCACCCAGATTCGCACAGAAGATCTCTGAAAGAATCATAGGCACCGGATTAAATTTCAAAAGCTGTGCCAGCTCTACTGTTACTGCTGCCAGGAACAGAATAACGGTAATACTGTCAATAAACATAGCTAGAATACTGGACATGATCATAAAGGTAATGAAAATCGGCACAGTCTTGTAATGAACAGCCTTCGCCAGTCTCATACAGAGCCAGCGGAAGAAGCCTGCATTACCCATACCTTCTACCATGATCATCATACCTGCGATGAAAATGATGGTTGCCCAGTTGATCCCACTGGAAGTCTCAGCCGCTTCACCAGCCTGATACCAGAAGGTTAAAGTTCCAATCTCCTTAAAATTTAACGTATTGATTACTGCTGACATACTGTGCATACAGACACCAAATACCAGCACCAGTGTCAATAATCCACTAAGCAGTGTTACAATATGTCTTTCCAGTTTCTCTGAAATGATCAGCAGAAACATGACAAGAAATATCACAGTTGCAATAATTTGTGCCATTTTCTCTCTCCTCCTTATAGCCTCGGGAGATTATAACATCTAAACCTGAGTGATTCAAGAATTTGACACAAAATTTTTATATTTTCTTTACACTTCTGAACTTTTTATAAAACGCTGTCGATTTTATCGGCAAGATCCGTCTTGCTGACAGCCCCAACAACATTTGCTTTTACCTCTCCATTCTTAAACAGTATCATGTTGGGAATGGACATGACACCATATTTCTGGGCCAGGTTCATATTTTCATCTACATTGCACTTGCCAACCTTGCATTTGCCCTCATATTCTGTTGCAAGCTCTGCTACTACAGGTGCCATCATCTTGCATGGTCCACACCAGTCAGCATAAAAATCTACCAGCACCGGTATACTGCTTTTTGCTACCTCTTCTTCAAAATTCTGTTCTGTGATCTTCAGTTCCATCAAAGGTTCCTCCTTTTCCTTATTATATGGTTATCTGTTAGTATCGTATTATCTGTAAATAATATACTTGCAGATAGGATTTCCGATACTGGAAAATTTCTCCTCATACTCCGTCATCACATTGCCCTGCATCAGTCTTTCGTCATGGTGCAGATCATAAGTACATTCCCTGATCTTCCAGCCTGCTTCCGGTACCTCTTCCACTGCAAAGTCAAACAGGTCACGGTTATCTGTCTTGAATTCCAGTACGCCATCCCCTTTCAGAAATGCATCATACCGTGCAAGGAACTGTCTGGATGGCAGTCTTCTCTTGGCATGCCTGTCCTTTGGCCATGGATCTGAAAAATTCAGGTAGATCCTGTCGATCTCATCCTTTCCAAATACCTCTGTGATATCCTCGGCATCCATACGGATAAACCGGAGATTCGGGAGCTCCTGTTCCTCCATCTTCTGGATCGCCCGCAGCAGAACACTGGAATATTTCTCAATACCGATATAATTAATATCCGGATGGAGCGTGGCCATTTCATAAAGGAATCTTCCCTTTCCCATGCCGATCTCCACATGAATCTCGTGATCATTGCCAAACACCTGCTGCCAGGTCCCTTTATTCGCTTCCGGCTCATGGATCACAAAGACGCTGTCCGCAATCGCTTCCCGTGAACCCGGTACATTTTTTAAACGCATAACTTTCTCCTGTCTTTTTCTGTTTACTTATATTTTACCTTATCTTTCCTCTTCCTGAAAGCATATTTCTCAGAACAATTTATTAAAATATGATAAAACTTTTCAAAACGGTTCAGCTTTCGGTGTAAATAGTGTAAGATAAGAAAAGATAAAGGAGAGTTCCCATGAAATGTAACAGACTTCAGCGGGCAGGCATCTTTTTTTTGTCCGCTTTTTTATATGTAACAACTGCCATGACCCCGATCACCGCCCTGGCCGCTCCGGCTGACCTGAACGAAGCCGCAGCGCAGCAGGAGGAGCGTCTTGCCCTCCCCATACAGAGCAATGAAATTGAGAACTGGCCGGAGGGTCCCGCCGTTGGTGCAGAAGGTGCCATCGTGCTGGAAGCCAATACCGGTGTGGTTCTCTATGCCAAAAATATCCACGAAAAGCTGTATCCGGCAAGCACAACCAAGCTGCTGACCTGTCTGATCGCCGCCAGGGAGTGCTCCATGGACGAGATTGTGACCTTCTCCCATGATGCTGTTTTCGGCATCCAGCAGGGCAGCTCCAATATCGGGATTGATGAAGGACAGGCCATGACCATGGAAGAATGTCTGTATGGCATTCTCGTTGCGTCTGCCAATGAAGTAGCTGCTGCCGTTGCCGAGCATGTGGCAGGAAGCCAGGAAGCCTTTGCCGACATGATGAACGAGACTGCAAAGGAACTTGGCTGTAAGGATTCCCATTTCGTGAATCCCCACGGTCTGTTTGACGAAAACCACTATACTTCTCCCTATGATCTTGCCATCATTGCAAAAGCCTTTTTCCAGAATGAACTGCTTTGCAAGATCGGCAATACTCCAAGACACCACTTTGCAGCTACCGCTGACCAGCCCGATGACTTTACCGTCCGCAATAAGCACCAGCTTATCAACGGAGACACTCCCTATGAAGGAATAAAGGGCGGCAAGACCGGATATACCGATGAGGCAAGACAGACCCTTGTCACCTGTGCCGAGCAGAATGGCATGAAGCTGATCTGTGTAGTCATGAAGGAAGAAAGTCCGGAACAGTTTAACGATACTGTGAAGCTTTTTGACTATGGCTTCAAAAACTTTACCGTGGCCAACGTGGCAGAAAATGAAACCCGCTACAATATCGATGAGACCGAATTCTTCCATACCTCCTACGATATTTTTGGAAATTCCAATCCGATCCTTTCCTTAAATAAAGACAGCTATCTGATCCTCCCAAAGACTGTCAGTTTTCAGGATCTGACCTCTGAGATTTCCTATGACGTGTCCGGAGAAAATGAAGTTGCCGCCATCAACTATTACTATCAGGATACCTATGTGGGCACTGCCTCCATTGATCTGGCAAAAGCTACTACCTATTCTTCTTATGATTTTGACAGTGATCCCATCACATCTGCTAAGCCGGAGGCAGTAACCACCGGAAATGATAATACGATCTTCATTAATATCAAGATCGTGCTCCTGGTCATCATTATCCTGGCAGTTCTGACCATTCTGATCTTTGTGATCCGGGATCTGATCATCAACTACAGTTTTTCCGGAAGATCCCGCTCTGTCAGCAGAAAAAAATACTGGACCCGGAAGAAACGTGGCAGAGGCCGCCGGTCTTCAGGATCCAGGGATATTCATTTCTGATGGGATGCCTGTTTTTTCTTTTTCTGTTTACGGTGTTCTTTGGCTTCCTCTCTCTTATCCTGGATCTTCTGACATTCTTCCTCGGATATGAATTTGGAGGTCTTCACAATGTAAACACCGTCATTTTCCGTTTTGCGGATCCGGATCTTTGACTTCATGCTGCCATGCACCGGACAGACGGCTACACTGTAATAGTGCTTGCCGTTTGGCGTGAACCACCGGATCTTCTTACGGATATTCTTATGGCAGAGGTAGCACCTGGTACTGATCACTTCCTTATCCTCCAGTGCCTCCTGCTTATCCGCAAATTCCCTTGAAATATACTTCATATAATCATGGAAAAAGACATGTACTTCCTCTTCCCTGCAGGACGGCAGGACAAAGGTATCAATGGAATAGTTTTCCAGCACCTCTTCCGGAAGGATCTCCAGGATCTTTGCCGTATAGTAGGCATCACTGAAAGCCCTGTGAAAGGGAATATCCTTCTCTATCTTCAGAAAATCAATGGCATATTCCAGGCTTCTTCTGGACTTACGGTCCTCATAGGCGATACTGAACAGCTTCTGCACATCCAGAAATTTGAGAGGAACCGTACTTAACGGCTCCATCTTATAATAACGCATATTTCTCTGCAGTTCATACAGATCAAGCGGCCCCCAGGTGCAGTAGATCACGTCATTTCCACTCCAGGCAAGGAACTCCTCCATCACCTCCGGAAAAGGGCGTCCCTTCTGCAGATCCTTCATATGAAGATGGATGATCTTACTGGTGATGGCATGCATATGCTGATAGATCGCCGGCTTCACAAGCTGATTGAATTCACTGATCATTTTCCGTTCACTGCTCAGCAATATCGCACCCATGTCAATAATTTCAAAAGGGATTTCCTTTACCTCCGGTTCTTCCCCGGTATTGCTCTGGTTCCATTCCAGATCAAGCACAACATAATTCATTTCATTCGTTTCCTTTATAAAGATAGGTCTATTTTACCACAGAACCGTCTTCCTACCAACCCACTTCCTGCTGAGAACAGATAAAAGATTTGCACACCCAACCCCACCATGCTATGATAAAAACCATAATTTTATCATTAGGAAAGAGGTTCCTTTTATTATGAAAAAAGAAGACTGGAAAAAATTTCTTTCTTATTACAAGCCATACAGAGGTATTTTCGCTGCGGATATGTTTTTTGCCTGCCTTGGTGCTGCTGTTACCCTGATCATTCCCCTGATCATCCGCTATATTACTGGAAACGTGATCTACCGTGATTCCAGGGAAGCCCTGCATACGATTATGCTTCTGACTCTGATCATGGTGTCCCTGATTATTCTGGAATGCTACTGTAATTATTTTATCGCCTATTACGGACATATCATGGGGGCTAAAATGGAATATAACATGAGAAATGAGATCTTTTCCCATTACCAGAAGCTCTCCTTCAGCTTTTATGATAATCAGAAGGTTGGTCAGCTCATGAGTCGTGTAACGAATGATCTGTTTGATATCAGTGAATTGTTTCATCATGGTCCTGAGGATATTGTGATTTCCGTGATCAAGCTCCTGGGCTCCTTTGCTATCCTGCTCTCTGTTAACTGGCGTCTTGCCCTTGTAGCCTTTGCTGTTGTCCCTGTAATGCTGATATATGCCTTCTATTTTAATGTAAAAATGAAGCGTGCCTTCGTGAAAAACAGAGCACGTATTGCTGATATCAATGCACAGATCGAAGATAATCTTTCTGGGATCCGGGTAGTAAAATCATTTGCGAATGAAGATATGGAAATGAATAAATTTGAAGCCGGAAATGCCCGGTTTGTAGAGAGTAAAAAAGAAAGTTACAAATACATGGGGCTGTACAACTCCGGTCTTGGTGCCTTCACCACCCTGATCAGCGTTGTTGTTATTGCTGCCGGTGCCGCCTTTATGACTGCCGGGCTGATCTCTGTTACCGATCTGATCACATTCCTTCTTTATATTACCAATGTAACTGATCCTATTAAAAAGCTGATCAGTTTTACCGAGCAGTTTCAGAATGGTGCCAGCGGTTACAGCCGGTTTCTGGAAATTCTCCGGATCCATCCGGATATTGAAGATTCCGCAAATGCAAGGACACTGGATCATGCAAAAGGAGACATCGTCTTTGAAGATGTTTCTTTCCGCTATGAAAAGGACAGCAAACCCGTGTTATCCCATTTATCTTTTCATGTAACACCTGGTGAATACATTGCTCTGGTTGGTCCCTCCGGTGTTGGAAAATCCACTCTGTGTAGTCTGATCCCCAGATTCTATGATGTAACAGATGGAAAGATTTTGCTGGATGGCTCAGATATCCGCTCTTTCAGTTTAAAGAGTCTCCGTAATAATATTGGTATCGTGCAGCAGGATGTTTATCTTTTTACAGGCAGTGTTATGGATAATATCCGCTATGGCAGGCCGGATGCAACTGATGCAGAGATCGTGGCCGCAGCCCAGAATGCCAATGCACATGATTTTATTATGGAACTTCCAGACGGCTATGACACCAATATCGGTCAACGTGGCATTAAACTTTCAGGTGGTCAGAAACAACGCCTTTCTATTGCCCGTGTTTTCCTGAAAAATCCTCCGGTTCTCATTTTTGATGAGGCTACCTCAGCGCTGGATAATGAAAGTGAACATGTGGTTCAGGAATCTCTTGAACGGTTGGCCAGGGGGCGCACCACTTTCGTCATTGCTCACCGGCTTTCCACTATCCGTAACGCCGAAAAGATTCTTGTTCTGACAGAAAATGGTATTGTTGAAAGCGGTTCTCATGAGGAATTGTTGAAAAATGATGGGATCTATGCCAGTCTGTATCAGATGCAGTTTTAGACCTTTTTCAAAATTATACGATTCTTAAGCAGAAAATTCTTGAAATTTCAAAAGATTTCATTTATAATCTGAACTGTATATTTGACATGGTCAGATTTTGTATATAACAGGTCAAAGCGCCTGTAAAATGATATTACGTTACAATATTTGAGATGCATTGTCTGATGTGACATTGCATCTTTTCTTACTATATAGGATAAATATTTCGGAAATCATACTACTCAGAAAGTACAGTTGGAGGTTGGCATGTGTATGAACAGATGGAAACGATTTGCTTCAGGGATAAATACTATCATACTGATCACTGTACCTGTTCTTTCGGTTCTTCTTTCAATTCCTCTTTCTGTTTCTGCCCATGCCGGCGATGAAAATGAGAAAACTGTCCGTGTAGGTTACGTCAATGCTCTTAATTATGAAGAAGGCGGTGAAGGCGAATACAAAAGCGGCGCCGGATACGAATATCTCCAGAAAATCTCTTACCTGACCGGCTGGAATTATGAATACGTTTACGGTTCTTTTTCTGAGTGCTGTGCCATGCTGGCAGAGGGAGAGATCGATCTGTTCGGCAATGTTTCCTATACACCGGAGCGTGCGGAGCTGTTTGACTTTTCTTCCTATCCACAGGGCAAGGATACCTACTGGCTGTATGTTCCCAAAAACCAGTCTTATCTGACAGATGGAGATATCAGCAAGCTGAATGGCTGCAGGATTGGCGTAACAGCCAGCAGCTATCAGGAAGGTCTTCTGGCACAGTGGCTGCAGGATAATTCGATCCGGGCCGAGGTAATTGAATTCAGCGGCTATGATGCGATGATGCCTGCCCTTGATTCCGGCAATATTGATGCGCTCATTGCACCAGATCTTGCAACAGACTATGATTATCTGGCAATCGTCAGTATTGGGTTCAGTGACTTTTACTTTGCAGTTTCCAAAGACAGACCGGATATTCTTTCTGATCTCAACCGTGCACTCTACGAGATCCAGACAAGTGAAGCAGATTACAACAGCAAACTTGCCAGCAGATATTATTATAAATCTGCAAGCGGACTGCCTTTCAATAACGAGGAAAAAGCCTGGCTGTCCGCCCATGATAATACGCTCCGTCTTGGCTATCTTTCTGACAATCTGCCTTTCAGCGGTGAAGAAAACGGGAATCTGAATGGCATCCTCAATACCATAACAGATTCTCTGGAACGCGAATACGGCATCACCGTAAAGACTCAGGCCTTCTCTTCCCTGGCTGAGTTAAAACAGGCTCTGCTGAAACATGAAGTGGATATCATGGGACCGGTTATCAGTGATTACTACCTGACAGAGCAGAATCACTTCGTTCTGACAGACTCTATCGTGGAGACAACTCCCGTTATTATTTACAAGGAAGATTACCAGAACAGCCTTCAGGTAATTGCAGCAACTGACAAAGCACTTTTCGGTCCTGATATCATCAGTGTCCTCTTTCCGGATGCAGAAATTTATATCTGTGACTCACAGGAAGACTGTCTGAAAGCAGTAGCAGACGGCAAGGCCGGCAGCACTCTGATCCCTTCATCCCGTATCAATATCCTGAATGCCAGTCCTCTGATGGAAGGACTTTATTTTGCAGAGATGTCAAAGCAGACCCAGATAGGTATGCTCACCGAAAAAGAAAACCGGCGTGCTGCCACCATTTTCAACAAAGGGATCGAACAGTCCTCTGAACTTCTGAACGGATTAGTACTTGCGCAGCATTCCGTTGCGGATGAGAACATCACCTTTGCCGAATTTATGAAGAAAAACTCCCTTTTGTTTTTCGGGATCTCCGGTGTCATCATCTTTATTATGGGAATGCTGCTGTACCGTCTGTCCGTCAGCCGGAAACAGGTCATAAATGCACTGGAAGAGGTTCAGAATGCGAATAATGCAAATACTGCCAAAACGACGTTCCTGAATAATATGTCCCATGATATCCGCACACCGATGAATGCCATTATCGGCTTCACGGATATTGCCCTGAAAAATCAGCCATCACCTGAGATCAAAGACTGCCTGGAAAAAGTCAAGCAAAGCTCAGATTACCTTTTATCCCTTATCAATGATGTACTGGATATCAGCCGTATTGAAAGCGGAAATATCACATATGAGCCTTCACTAGTCGATATTACAGCCGTAACAGATTCCGTTCTGGATATTGCCCATGGTTTTATCATCAATCGTGACCTGCAGCTTCTGATCCACCGGGATGAACCGGAAACACACTATGTTCTTGCAGACGAAGTGCGGATCAGGGAAATACTGATCAATATTATCAGTAATGCAGTAAAATTTACCCATGATGGAGGCAGCATTACTTTCGAATCATCCAGAAAGCCCGGAGCGGATCCGGCTCATATTATATTCTGTTATCGCATTGCCGATACCGGTATTGGCATGAGTGAAGAATTTTCTGCCCATATCTTCGACGAATTTTCACAGGAAAACTCAGGTGCCAGAACCCAGTATCAGGGAACAGGACTTGGCATGGCGATCACGAAACGGTATGTGGAACTGATGGGTGGAACTATCAATGTGAAAAGTATCAAGGGCAGCGGCACGACTTTCACCGTAGAACTTCCTTTAGAACTGGCAGATCCCATCGAAAAGGAAGAGCAGGCTGAGACACCTGCTCCAAAAGATCTGACAGGCCTCCACGTACTTCTGGCAGAAGACAATGACCTGAATGCCGAGATCGCCATCATGCTGCTGGAGGATAAAGGCATGCAGGTCACGAGGGCTGTTGACGGCTGCGAGGCAGTCGAACTGTTTGAAAATCATCCGGCCGGTACCTTTGATGTGATTTTAATGGATATTATGATGCCAAGGATGAATGGCTATGAGGCAACAAAGGCGATCAGAGAGCTGAAGGACCGCCCCGATGGAAGCACTATCCCGATTATTGCCACTACAGCCAATGCTTTTGCAGAAGATGTCCAGGCTGCGCTGGATGCAGGAATGAATGCCCACCTGGCCAAGCCTATCGTAATTGACACGGTCACGAAAGTGATTCTGGAAAATCTGGACCCTTCAAAATAGGCAGAATTTCCTTGAATATAAAGTGTCTATGACTTACACTGTATTGTATAAAAATAAAATCATAGGGCGGCATCCTATAGAAACGGGGAGTATTACATGTTACTGGAAAGTGGCTATCAAGAACCTTTGTTTGTGAGGGAAACACAGACTGTTACTGAAAAATTACAGGAAAGCATCCCTGCTTTGCTGCGCGAGAACCATGGTGTAGGTATTATCGGTGGTTATTATGACACCGGGCTTCCCATCCAGTTGATCAGTGAACTGGCTGTCAAGATGCTGGGTTATCAGTCATCAGATGAATTTGAAGCTGCCACCAGTTGTTCCATGTCCGCATTGCTCTATGAAAACAAATTTTCCACCGAGCAGTTTACTTCCCTTTCCGGTTCAGAAGAAACGCATCTGCGCGCAAAAGAAGTTTCCCTGTGGGTGCGTATCGTTAAAAAGGACATTGAAGACCAGGGCCAGAAAATGTGGCTCATTTCCATCTGTGATATGGATGCCCTTTATCAGAAAGAACTTCTTGTCAACCAGATCATGTTTGAGAAACGCAGACAGGAGATCGTACAGCAGGAGCAGCTCCGGAAAGCTAATTTCCTGCTTGAACAGCAGAAAGTCGAACTGCAGGAAGCCTATACACAGGCCCAGCACGCCAACTCTGCAAAATCTGATTTCCTGGCCAGAATGAGCCATGATATCCGTACTCCTATCAACAGTATCATCGGTCTTCTGGAAATTGCTGAACATTTTTCCAGTGATACCGAAAAGCTGAGGGACATCCGGGTAAAATGCCAGACAGTTGCGTGGTATCTGCTTTCCCTTGTGGATGATGTACTGGATATGAGCAAGCTTGAGAGCGGAGAAGTACAGTTAGTGGAAGGTTCATTCCGTCTGGATGAACTTCTGAACGAATGTCAGGAGATCATTGCACCACAGGCTGCTGAAAAAAACATCACCTTTATCCTCGATAACAGATTGAAAAAAGAAGACTGTGCTCTTATCAGCAGTTCTACTCATCTGCGTCAGATCCTGACAAACCTTCTGTCAAATGCAGTTAAGTACAACCGGCCAGGTGGATCTATCACTGCCATTGCTGAAGCTGATTCTGCTGATGAAGCAACTGTTACTGTCCGCTTTACGATAGAAGATACCGGTCTTGGTATCAGTGAAGAATTCCAGAAAGAAATGTTCGAACCCTTTACCAGAGAGACATCTCTTGAAGCCACTGCCTCCGGAACCGGCCTTGGTCTCCCTATTGTCAAGCGGCTGACCGATATGCTGGGTGGCAGTATCTCCGTACAGAGTGAAGTGGGAGTTGGTACGACATTTACTGTTATCCTCCCATTCCACAGAGACAATACAGACAGTTCTTCTGAAACGAAACAGACTGCTCAAAAGGAAAGTCTCCACGGAATGAATGTTCTGCTTGTTGAGGACAATATGCTGAATCTGGAGATTACAGAATATCTTCTGAAGCATGAAGGCTGTAATGTCAGAACCGCAGTAAATGGTCAGGAAGCTGCCCAGATCTTTGCACAAAGCAAACCATTTTATTTTGATACTATCCTGATGGATGTAATGATGCCTGTTATGAACGGCTATGAAGCTACACAGGAAATCCGTGCCATGGATCGTCCTGATGCGCAGAAGGTACAGATCATAGCCATGACTGCCAATGCCTTCGCAGAAGATGTTGTCAAATGTAAGAATGCAGGGATGAATGCCCACCTGCCAAAACCCTTTAAAGCGGATCAGCTTGTGGCATCCATCATTGCAAGTGAAAGTAAAGCCATTTCCTGATAAGAAAATTTACAACTGCTCTATAAATGCCTGTGCGAGCTCGATCCATACAGTGGTCTCCGGCTGCAGGTTTTCCTCACAGGAGCAGGTGAACCGGTTTCCAAGACCAAGGCCATGGGCACCTTTCGGAAATATATGAAGTTCTACAGGAACCTTTTCCTTACAGAGTGCTGTTGCAAATAATATTGAATTTTCCACAGGAACCAGCCCATCCGCAAAGGTATGCCACAGAAAGGTCGGCGGCGTATCCTTTGTAACCTGATTTTCCAGAGACATTTTCGCTGAAAGTGTCTCTTCTTTATTTCCAAGCAGTGCACAGAAGGAATCTCTGTGTGCAAATTCCCCGGAAGTGATCACCGGATAGCTGAGGATCAGACCGTTCGGTTTTAACAGGCCTGCATCCCCGCCAGCCACTTCATTTACCAGAAATTCACTGTTCCAGAAGCACCCGAGGCTGGCCGCCAGATGTCCTCCCGCCGAGGATCCCTGCACCAGGATCTTGTCCGGATCAATGTGCCATTCCTTAATATGTTTACGGATCGTTACCATAGCACTTGCCAGTTCCAGAAGCGCAGCCGGGTATCTTGCCGGTGCCACACTGTAATGCAATACAGCCGCATGGTAGCCCATGGCGTTGAACTGCATGGCGATCGGTTCCCCTTCCCGCATGGACAGATTTTCATAACCTCCACCCGGACAGATGATCACCAGTGGTCGTTCTGTAAATACATAACATCCTTCATAATCCAGAATATATGTGGTCAGCGTAGGATTTCCCACACTGCCTTCTACTGTCATATCGATTGTTTCGTGTATCATTTGATCCTTCCTTTCTTTCCTTCCTGTCAGATCATATATCTTCATTGATGATCCGTATTCTTTTCATAAACTGGCTGATTACAGCATCAGGAAAAGCTGCCCTGCGGCAGCTTCCCCAAAAAATTATATTCTTTATCTATCCTGTATCAGTCTGTCAGACTGCTACTGTTTCTACAGGATCATTTCATTTAGAAAGTAACAGTCAGATCTGCATTTCCGGAAAGAGAAATGATACTGTCCTTCTTATCGATCTTTACTTCACCCTGTGAAACAGAGATTGCGATCACATTTACAAGTCTGATCTTGTAGGACTTGTCACTCTTTACACTGATCTGGATCTGATTTCCATCTCTCTTAGCTGTCATGGCGATCTCTTCTGTCTTATCCATGCCATAGACAATTGCTTCTGCACTCTTGCCATCCTTCAGTGCATAGAGACGGAGTTCCGCACCATCACCATAATCATAATCCGGCTTATCATCATGTGCACCCATTGCGACGATGGAGTTTTCCTTTACCATAAGAGGAATGCTCAGGTAATCGCACTTCTCAGTAAACCATCCACAGCCTTCCTTCTCTTCTCCGGTGAAGAAATCTGTCCAGGTTCCCTTCGGCAGATAATACTCTGCAATGCTCTGGTCATTGAAGATCGGTGCTACTAACAGGTTGTCACCAAGCATGTACTGCTTATCTACATAATGACAGGTCTTATCCTCTGTGAATTCCAGAACCATACTCCTCATGGTGGGAATACCGCTTACAGAAGTTTCGATCGCCGTCTTGTACAGATAAGGCATCAGACTTGCTTTTAACCTGGTAAAGAATCTTACAACATCTACTGCCTCATCATCATAAACCCACGGTACTCTGTAGGAAGAGCTTCCATGAAGTCTTGAGTGGGAGGAAAGAAGTCCGAATGCTACCCAGCGCTTATAAACATCGGCGGTGGAGGTATTCTCAAATCCTCCGATATCATGTGCCCAGAAGCCGAATCCGCTCATCAACAGGGACAGACCGCCACGAAGGCTTTCTTCCATGGATTCGTAATCTGACCAGCAGTCGCCGCCCCAGTGTACCGGGAACTTCTGACCGCCAACGGTTGCAGAACGTGCAAAGAGAACAGCTTCACCCTTTCCTCTCTTACGCTCCAGCAGCTCATAAACACATTTATTGTAAAGGTAAGTATAGTAGTTGTGCATCTTCTTCGGGTCAGAGCCATCGAAGTAAACAACATCTTCTGTAGGGATTCTTTCACCGAAGTCTGTCTTGAAGCAGTCAACACCCATATCGAGCAGTACTTCCAGCTTATCCTGATACCACTTGTAAGCGTCAGGGTTTGTGAAATCAACGAGAGCCATACCCGGCTGCCACATATCCCACTGCCATACTCTGCCATTGGTTCTCTTAATGAAATAGCCTTTCTCCATACCTTCATCGAAGATATCAGATTCCTGGCCGATGTAGCTGTTGATCCATACACAGATGTTCAGGCCTTTGTCCTTGATCCTCTTTAACAGTCCTGCCGGATCAGGGAATACTCTGCTGTCCCATACGAAATCGCTCCAGTGGAATTCTTTCATCCAGAAGCAGTCAAAGTGGAAGGTTCTCAGCGGAATGCCACGATCCAGCATACCATCGATAAAGCTCATAACTGTTGCTTCATCATAATTGGTAGTGAAGGATGTGGACAGCCACAGTCCGAATGTCCAGGGAGCCGGAAGTGACGGCTTACCTGTCAGATCTGTATATCTGGTCAGTACTTCCTTCATGGTAGGTCCGTTGATCAGGAAGTAATCCAGATAACCGCCCTCTACGGAAAACTCTGTTCTGGTCACCATCTCGGTTGCCACCTCGAAGGATACCTTTTCAGAATGGTTTACCAGTACACCATATCCCTTATTGGTGATATAGAAAGGAATGTTCTTATAGGACTGCTCTGTGCTGGTACCACCATCAGCATTCCAGATGTCCACGCTCTGTCCGTTCTTTACAAAAGGAGTGAATCTCTCACCCATACCATATACAAGCTCTCCAACAGATAAGGAAAGCATCTGACGCATATAAGTCTCTTCGCTGTCTGTATAGTTATAAGCAAGTCCCTTGAAATCTGTCTTCATCAGTGCCAGGTCACGTCCTGCACTTCTGGTGATCATCTCACCAGTTCTGTAGTAGGTCATGGACCAGTTCTTCTTGGTGATCACAAGTGTAAGTTCACCGCTTGCAATACTGATCTCTTCCTCGCTGTCCTTAACGGTAAGGGGAAGCTCCTCATTCAGCTCCAGCTCGAAGGAAGGTGTATTAACAACCTCTCCCTTATAATGATAGGTACGGACTCTTAAAATTTCCGGTGCGGGAGATGTGATCTCCAGTGTCAGATTCACGCCTCCTAAAGTATCTCCTCTTGTAACAATATGAGAAGTAGGCGCACAGATCGTAACCTTTTTCTCTTCAATCTTGGTGAAATAAGCTTCTGCAGGAGCAAAGCAGCTGCATCCTTCTTTCTGTAACCAGCATCCATTACTGAATTTCATGTTTTTACCCATCCCTTTCTGAAAAATAGATTCTCTTCCTCTGACAGGCAATTCCGTCCTTCCCTCAGAGGTCTCTCTTTAATGATAGAATATAACTATTTTACTGCTGATTCTTTAATTATCTTCTACTTTTTTAACA
>CACXDC010000010.1 GCA_902766365.1 uncultured Lachnospiraceae bacterium
AGTACTTCCGGTTTGGAGCAATCGGGACGGCCGTTTTTATTGCCATTTTGATTATTCTGATCGGCAATGGCGTCTCAAAAAGAAATAAAAACAGGGAGCAGCAGGATATAAAGCAGCCTGAGCAGACAGAAACAGCAGATATTCAGGCTGTGACGAACACAGAAGCAGAACAGTCTTTTCAAAATACGGCACAGACATCGGTGGATGAAGTGCAGGATGCAGCAGAACCGGAAGAAAATAAAATATATGAGGCGACAGAATCGCCTGACATGAAAGCAGTCAGCGAGGAGGTCATGAGCAGCAATGTCATTTTTATTGATCTGAAGAAGAATGAGATCCTTGCGCAGCGGGCAGCCAGACAGGTCATTGACCCGGCATCCATGACCAAGATCCTGACGGTGCTTGTGGCAGCAGAGCAGATTGAGGAAAAGAATCTTGACGATAAGGTGACGATCACGATTGATATTACAGACTACAGCTACAGTAATGACTGCAGCAGTGTAGGCTTTGCAGAGAATGAGAGAGTGACAGTACGTGATCTTTTCTATGGAACGATCCTGCCCTCCGGCGCAGATGCTGCACTGGCACTGGCAACCTATGTGGCCGGGAGTCAGGAAGCCTTTGTGGAGCTGATGAATGAAAAACTGCAGGAGCTTGGTCTTTCTGAGACGGCACATTTTACCAACTGTGTCGGATTATATGATGAGAACCATCACTGTACGGTTTATGATATGGCAATGATTTTGGAGGCTGCGGTGGACAATCCCCTTTGCAAAGAGGTCATGTCAGCACATACCTATACCACATCGGCAACGGCAGAGCATCCGGATGGAATTACCATATCCAACTGGTTCCTGCGCCGGATCGAGGATAAGGAAACCGGGGCAGAGATCGTCTGTGCCAAGACGGGATATGTGGTGCAGTCCGGAAACTGTGCAGCCAGCTATGGAGAGGATCAGAACGGAAACGGTTATATCTGTGTAACTGCTGATTCTACCAGTGCATGGCGGTGCATTTATGACCATGTGGCACTGTACAGTGAGTTTACAGCCTGAGATCTCTTAAGAAAATCTTTAGACAGCTTTAAGAATGACTACAGTTTTTTTGAAGAAACTTTTGCTATAATCACGTTATAGTTATGAGAGGTGACGTGATATGCAAAAAGAAGAACTGGAATTTATTGATGTAGCAGAAGAACCAAAGAAAACAGAGAAGAAAAGAAGACGTACGATAAGCCAGAAAGAGGCAGATAAAAGAGGACAGATCTTTGCCATGCTTCTGCTTACGGTGGTGTTGTGCGCAGCAGTTTATGCCCTGATCAGGACACTGGGGATCGGTGTGTAGATTGAAAAAGTTATTTGATTAAACGCTGGCAAAGGAGTATGGTCTGTCCAGGGGACAGATAGAGGATATGAGACCAGCATTTGATATTTGCTACAGATAATGGTTTTCATGCCTGTTAAAAATTATTGCAAACTTTTAGTGAACCGCCTGCAGCTTATTTCCCTGAAAAGACATGGATAGAAATGCAGAAGCATATAGATAGGATAAGAGAGCAAAAGAGGGAGATTTCCTTCATGAGCCTTACAAAAAGAATCCTGTCCTGTATGCTTCTTTTATTATTGCTTGCGCTGGTTTTGCTTAACGCCTGGCACGGAGAACAGGAAAAGAGGCAGGAAAAAACAGACTTTTCAGCAGTTTTCTGTGAAAAGGAGGAAATCCGGGAAACACTGGCAGATGCAGGGCAGGTGGAAGAGCCTGAAAATAAGAAAATAGCTATTACCTTTGATGATGGTCCTCATCCGGTATATACGAAGCAGCTCCTGGATGGCCTTCAGGAAAGAAAGGTGAAGGCTACTTTTTTTGTGACTGGGGAACAGGCGGAAACCTATCCTGATCTGATTGAAAGGATGGACGAAGAAGGTCATCTGATTGGAAATCATACTTACAGCCATATACAGCTGCGCCCCTCTAACAGAGATACGTTTAAGGAGGAACTGATCAGGACCAATCAGGTGATTTATGATATTACAGGGAAGGAGACAGAATATGTAAGGCCGCCTTATGGCGCATGGGACAAAACCTTTGAAACAGAACTGAATATGTTCCCGGTGCTCTGGACAGTGGATCCGCTTGACTGGTGTTCGTCCAATGCCGGCTGCATTGCGAGAAGCATTCTGGCAAAAGCCGGAGAAAACGATATCATCCTCATGCATGATGAATATGAGTCCACCGTGCAGGCTGCCCTTATGGTAGTGGATCAGCTTTTGAAGGAAGGGTATGAATTCGTAACGGTGGATGAAATTTTGTTTGATTGATCCAGTTTCCATAAATGAAACAACGCAGGAAATTTCGTACCAGGGACAGGGCTTTTTTCCATTTTCATCAGTCATCATAAATCATATGAATTTCTCGAAGGGATAAATACATGGGTGTGAATTCTGAGTCGACAGAATGGAGTGGTTTCATGTTTATTTCCATTGGATGAAAACCATTTTTTATGTAAAATGCTTCTGCTTCAGGGACGGCATGCAGAAATAATGCTTTGAAACCAATGACATCGGTTAACAGAGAATTGGCATGATAAATGATATTTCTCATAATCCAGGCAGCAATGGGAAGATCCTCATTGTCATATTGGTAAAAGAGATTTTGATATTTTTCATTAACGGCAAACATTTTAATTTCTATTGCTGGAATGCCACAGATTTGTATATCAAACTCTTTGTTGTACTTCTGGGCTTCATCTGGGTCAAGACGTATCCGGTCTTCGTAGGGGATGGAGGTTGTGGAAAGTGTATAGTAAGCAACAATTTCTCTTTTTTCTTCCTGACCGGTATCATCATAAAAAACATTCCAGACCACATAGGAAACGCCATCACCAGAGTTTTGGTATTGAACAGCCTCTTTTTTTATGAAATCATCAAAAGAATCATAATACTTTCCTGCATGAAAATGAGAAAGGGCAGACGAAAAATCCTGATATGCTTTTACTAATGATGTCACATCAGGATTAAAATATTCTATATGTGTATGAGGGTGAAAGTTACTTTCGTTTTGCAAAGAGATTTGCCGCCTTTTTACAGGAATCCAGAAATTCACCGGATACCTTGTTGGTGTTGAATTCCTGAACGAATTGGGAGGAATTTTGTTTTTTGATGATGGATATTTTATTAACAGGTTTTGCTAATACAGCCATGGAAATTTCCTCCTTTTGTATTGATGAGTGACCAGAATTTATTTTCTTATTCATATTATACCATTAAAGGGAGCGGGAAAACAATTATTGTTTCAAGCTATAATATGAAATTATTTCTGAGTATTATAGCATGGGGACAATGAAATCACAAGTAATTATTTTATTGTATATGCAGTTTTTGAACATTTATTCATGATTAAACTCATTGAGCCCTTCATCTTTCTATGATATACTGAACTCCATAGAAATTACATGACAGAGGGGAATCAGAATGAAAGGTACATGGAAAAGAAAACAGGGAAGCCTGCTTGCAATTCTGCTGGCAGCGGTATTTGTATTTGCAGGCTGCACAGGAAAAGATAATGCAGACTTACCGGCAGGAACAGAAGGCGAGGCAGAGCAGCAGGAAGCAGAGCAGACAGATGCACAGACAGAAGAGGATCTGACTGCAGAAGAAACAGGCAGGGCGGACCAGGCAGAAGATATGCTGCTCCTTGTGGGAAGAAACAGGGTGGTTGGTGTACAGCCGGACGGCACAGCAGACCTTTTGTACGAAGCTGGGGAAGGGTATTGTGTGCAGAATGCAGTATATGGGGATGGCGTAGTGTTCGTGGCTGTTTATCAGGAAAGGAATTCTGAAAGCACAGGCAGCGGAGAGCTGCAACACAAGCTGTGTGCGGTAGAAGATGGACAGGAAACAGTACTTCTGGATATTGATGATACGATGAGCTGGGCACTGCAGATGGAATATGTGGACGGAAGCCTGATCGTAGAATATGTGATGGAAGATTATGCGAATTTTAACGATTCTTCCGAAACAAAGGTCATTGATTTTACGAAGAGCGCAGATGGCTGGCAGCAGGGAGAACGGTATCAGAAGCTTGCAGAATTCCCGGGTTTTGCAGAAGGAAGCGTTTATGCAAACTGGGAAAGAGCACTGCAGTCACTGAAAGCATACGGTGAACTGATCACTTTTGATAATAATGAAAATCGGCTGATCAGCTATGATACCGATGGAAATTTCCTCTGGGAATCCGCACTGCTTCAGGATACTTATGATGTGGATGAGGTAAACAACGATTATACGGTATACAGCCACACGGATTACCGGGAAGAAGACAGGTATGACCTGTATGACGGAAGCCTGATCCTGCATGATAACAGAACCGGGGAAGAACAGACACTCTTTACCTGGAATGAGAAGTCCGAGGGGAAAAGAGCGATACCGTTAAAGCTCACAGAGGATAAGCTGTATTATTATCAAAGTGAAGAAGAAGTAGAAGAAAGGGAAGTGTTCGACAGAAAACAGATCTACAGCTATGATCTTGAGACCGGAGAAGAATCCTTTTTATATGAAGCGGGAAGACTTGCCGGACCGCCGGTGAATACGATCACTGCAGGTGTCAGTGGTTTTGATGTTTACCAGGGAAAGTACTATTTTGCTGCCATGGAAGAGGACAGCATTGGCTGGGCTGTGCTTTCAGAAGAAGAAATCGGGGAAACACCGGCAGAAGGAAAAGCTTATCCAGGAACTTACCTTTCCGTATGGGATGAGAAACGTGATTTCAGACAGTATGGAACAGCAGAAGGCATTAAGAAAACCGTGATGAGTGACAACTATGATATCGATGTTTATGAGTATTATCAGGAATGCTTCCAGCTGGATCCTTCCTATGAGCAGGCAGACCGGATCAATGAGAGACTGAAAGAAATTTGGGAGGGGGATATCCAGTATGCGGAAAATCAGGCAGCACAGGAACTTTCCTATCTGACCGGGGATGATGAACTGGATGAGTATTCTCTGAGTATTTATCCTTTATCTTATGATAATAATCTGAACCGGGTAGAAGTGCTTGGATCAGATTATCTGACCGTGGATTACAGCGGTTATGAATATACCGGCGGCGCCCATGGCTATCCCTATCGCAGCCATTATCTGTTTGATCTGACTACAGGAGAGGAAAAGACACTGGCAGATCTGTATCAGGGAAGTGAAGAGGAGTTTAAGGATATTGTGGCACAGTACAGTGTGCAGAACTGGAAGGATAATCCGGATCCTTATTTTGACTGTGACAGTGAGGATACCGCCTATGCAAATTTCCATGACAGTGCATCCCTGGATATGCTGATGCGGTATGGGACGGATGGAATTGTGATCGAGTATTCCCCTTATGAATACGGACCGTATGCGTCCGGATATATTGAGGTAGAGATCCCTTATGAGGCATTGAATATCAATCTGTAATGTTGTATACTGAAATAAGTAGAAAGGCCTGCGGAAGGGATTCTGCAGGCTTTTTTCCTGTAGATTTGTAAGAGAAAGGAATGAGATCATGCATTCACCTTTGGAAATAGCGAAGAATTTTGTGGAGATTGGGATCCACAAGGTAAGACTGTCAGCGTTTAAGATGCTTGTGCTTGGTATTTTTGCCGGTATTTATATCGGCTTTGCGGGAATTGCTTCGACCACAGCATCAGCGACGATAGAGAATCCTTCTGTGGCAAGGCTGTTAAGTGCCTGTGTATTCCCGGCCGGAATGGCGATGGTACTGATCGCCGGAAGTGAGCTGTTTACCGGCAATAATCTGATCATTATCTCTCTTCTGGAAAAGAAGATCAAACTGACAGAAATGCTGAAGAACTGGTTCTTCGTATTTGCCGGAAATTTCATCGGAGCATCCTTTGTGGCAGCAATGGTAGTATATGCCGGAATTCCGGGGCTTTATGATGGCAGGCTTGCTGAAAAGATGGTGGCAGCTGCACTGACGAGAGTGAACCAGACTTTCCCGGAAGCTTTTGCCAGAGGCGTTTTATGTAATATTCTGGTCTGTGTGGCCGTATGGGGAGCCTTTGCGGCAAAGAAGGTATCCGGCAAGCTCCTGATGAGCTTCTGGCCGGTCATGCTGTTTGTCCTCTGTGGTTTTGAACACAGTATCGCAGATATTTACTTTGGTGTATCCGGACTGCTGACCATATCGAAATATGGCGTCAGCGGAGATGCCCTGACGCTTTCCAGTTTCTTTCTGAAGAATCTGCTTCCGGTAACACTGGGCAATATCGTAGGAGGTGCAGGTATTGTGGGATGTGGTTATTGGGCCATGTACTTACGTCATACACCGGGTTATGTGCAGCCGATTGAACAGGAACAGGAAGAGATCGACGCAGCAGAGGAGTATTAAATCATGGATTTATTTGAATATATGAGGAGCACGAGCATGGAAAGGGAAGCTCCTCTGGCAGCAAGACTGCGGCCAAGGACACTGGACGAGGTCGTAGGACAGCAGCATATCATCGGCAAGGACAAGCTGCTTTACCGTGCGATCAAGGCAGACAAGCTCAGCTCCATTATTTTTTACGGGCCGCCGGGAACCGGTAAGACAACGCTTGCCAAGGTTATCGCAGGAACGACCAGCGCGGAATTTACGCAGATCAATGCCACAGTAGCCGGCAAGAAGGATATGGAGGATGTGGTAAAGGCAGCGAAGGATACTCTTGGCATGTATGGAAAGAAAACCATTCTTTTCATAGATGAGATCCACCGCTTTAACAAGAGCCAGCAGGACTATCTGCTTCCTTTCGTAGAGGATGGAACGGTGATCCTGATCGGAGCAACGACTGAGAATCCTTATTTTGAAGTAAACGGGGCGCTGATTTCAAGGTCCATTATTTTTGAACTGAAGCCGCTTTCGACAGAGGATATCAAAGAGCTGATCCATCGTGCGGTTTATGACAAAGAGAGAGGAATGGGGGCATATGATGCAGAGATCGATGAAGATGCCCTTGATTTTCTTGCAGATATTTCAGGAGGAGATGCCAGACATGCCCTGAATGCGGTAGAGCTTGGCATTATGACGACAGAAAGGGCAGCAGATGGAAAGATCCATATTACGCTGCCGGTAGCACAGGAATGTATCCAGAAGCGGGCTGTCAGATATGACAAATCCGGTGATAATCATTATGATACGGTATCTGCTTTTATCAAAAGTATGCGTGGATCCGATCCGGATGCAGCAGTTTACTATCTGGCAAGGATGCTGTACGCGGGAGAGAGCGTGACTTTTGTTGCAAGGCGTATTATGATCTGCGCTTCTGAAGATGTGGGAATGGCAGATCCACAGGCACTGCAGATTGCAGTGAATGCCTCTCTTGCGGTAGAAAGAGTGGGAATGCCGGAAGCACAGATCATACTTTCAGAGGCCGCCATGTATGTGGCCTGCGCACCAAAGAGCAATGCCTGTGTGATGGCGATAGGAGAAGCCATGAGTGAAGTAGAAAAGTCGGGAAATCTTCCGATCCCTTCGCATCTGCAGGATGCTCACTATAAGAGCGCTGCAAAGCTGGGACATGGAACCGGGTATCTGTATGCCCATGATTATCCGAATAATTATGTAAAACAGCAGTATCTTCCCTATGAACTGAATGGAAAGGAATTTTATCATCCATCAGGAAATGGATATGAGGTGAAGATAAAGGAACATATGAGCCGTCTGAAAAGGGAAGCGGCAGAGCCAGGGAAAAACACAGATCAGGCCGATCCGAGATAGGAGAAGCTTCGGAAGAGGGAAAAGGGAAAAGATATGAGTGAAACGACCGGGAAGAAACCAGCCGTAAAGAAAAAAGTACAGAGAAGAGGAAAAAGAAAAGTATCGATCAGAAGAAGGATCCTGACGATTCTGGCGATCCTGATACCGGCAGCTTTGATTGCAGGCGTTATTTTATATTTTCTTGTATTCCGGGGAAGCGCAGGAGAAGAGATCACAGAGGTGCCGGAGCAGAATAATACCCTGATTCAGGAAAAGCCTGAGGAGGAAAAGCAGGAAACGGGTATCGGTACGGATATCATCAACCATATTCTGACAGCAGAATCTGCCGTGGAGAAATCCTATCAGAAAAGACCAAAGACAGTAGAGATCACGGAGGAGAATGCAGCAGATTTTGCAAAGCTGGAATCCTGCCTGATCGATGGTTCTGCAGGCAAGGTCAATGTGAAGGTCAAAGGGGAGGGAATCCCTGCCAGTGATGATAAGTATTATTATCTGTTTGCGCTTAATACTTATGAGAATACGATCTCAGACGATGCCGAATATCTTTCCAGAGCTTACAAGGATGAAGGGACAGAATTCTCCACACCTTTGAATTACAATTATTCTACCAGCAAGCTTTACAAGAAATTTGTGGTAGCGGTGAAAAAGGATGGAAAGTATCTGGCAGTAACAGGACCAAGGTATATTACCAATCCGGAGGCGATCGCCAAATATGGATCGGTTTATCAGGTGCCTGCAACGAAAAAGGGACTTCTGGTGGATCCCAATAAGCTGAGGGGAAGTGAACTGGATGATCTTGGGATCAAGCAGGCTGCCTATAATATTCCGGTAGCAAGACTGCTCGGTCCAAGTACCCACAGTGCTTACCCGACGATCCAGTATACCTATAACGGAAGAACCTATACCCTGAACGGACAGGTGATCGCAGAGTATGACCTTGTATTCAGCACACTGACAGCCAAAGGGATTTCCACGACGGCGATCATTCTGAATAATTATTCCGGATCCTATCCACAGCTTATTCATCCGAAATCCAGAAGCTACGGGGCAGCTCCTTATTATATGTTCAATGGGGCAGAGGAATCCGGTGTGGAATATATGGCAGCGATCGGTACCTTCCTGGCAGAGAGATATTCCGGAAACAGCCACGGACGGATCTCAAACTGGGTCATTGCCAATGAGATCAATGCCAGAAAAGAATGGAACTATATGGAGCGTGTGGACACTTCAGAATATGTAGAAGAGTATGCCAAAGCTTTCCGGGTTTTCTATACGGCGATCAAGAGTGTTAGCAGCAGTGCCAGAGTATATATGCCGATTGATCAGCAGTGGGACAGAAATCTGAAGAACAATACAAACTATGACGGTCGTGACATAGTGGATGAGTTTAACAGAAATATCAAGTCCAAGGGAAATATTGACTGGGGTCTTTCACAGCACCCTTACAATGTACCGCTGACAGAAGCAAGGATCTGGAAGTCGAACAAGCTGGTTACCCACAGTGCGGATACTTCCATGATCACCATGGCCAATATCGAGGTACTGACGAATTATATGGCTCAGGATGCCTACCGGACAGATGATGGAGAAGTCAGAAGCATTATCCTGAGTGAACAGGGATATACCTCCACGGCAGGAGAAGCATTGCAGGCGGCAGCGATTGCTTATGCATACTATAAGGTAGAAAATAATCCGCATATTGATGGATTTCTCTTAAACCGTGAAACGGATGCATCGGAAGAAGTGGCACAGGGACTGGCTTTTGGTCTGAATCATGCAAATGGAAGTCCCAAGCAGTCCTATAATGTGTACAAATATGTAGATACACCAAACCGTGAGCAATATACAGAGTTTGCCAAGTCGATCATTGGCATATCAAGCTGGAGTGAAATACTGAGATAAAAGAAAGAACCGCAGAAGCAGTAATGCACCTGCGGTTCTTTTGCGGTATGCCCGGTGGCTGATCACACTGATTCCGGTCCCGATACAGGGGAAGAGTCAGTGATGTTATTCAGAACAACTGCTCTACCAGGTACTGATAAATTTCCTGGTTCTTTTTCTGCCAGTTGTCACAGATAGCAGCAGCAGTTTCTTCTACAGGGACGGAAATGATCAGGTCAACAAGAGTGACATTTCCCTCCTTGGCCTTTAAATGGGCTTCATATTCGCCGGAGGTTGACTTGTAATAATCGGCAAGGATAGAAACCTCGTTACGAAGTTCCATTTCATTCTCTTCCAGGTATTCATCAATTTCCTGCCGGATGGAAGTACTGATCTGCTGGGAAAAGAAATCAAGGGTCTGTTTTCCATCCTTTGTCAGCAGAAGCTGGGTCCTGTTACGGATCGTCCTGGCATCCACAAGGCCGGTATCAGTAAGCTCACGGATCACCTGCTGCAGGGTGAGAAAGTTGGTGTATTCCTTAGTCAGGACGAAATCGCTGACCTGTGCAGTGGTCAGTGGGAAGCTGACCCGGTCCAGCATATAGAGTATGATCAGTTTATATAAAGTTAATGGATCTGACATGATAAAAACTCCGTTTCTAAGTAAATTAATTAATACAGGGCTCCCTGAAAGGCATTCTGCTCCTTCATCTGTTTATGCAGGGCATTTAATACGCCTCTTTTATCAAGACTCCAGCTCGGGGCGATCAGGAGGGAGCGGTTGCCGTCTCCGGTGACACGGTGTATCACAATATCCGGAGAAAGAAGCATAAGACACCGGATCAGTACAGCAAGGTAGTCATCCCGCTCCGGAAAAACACAGATGGAAGCAGGATCTTTTTCATACAGAGCTGCCAGGTCTGTGTCCTTCAGAATATGAAGAAGCTGAAGCTTCACTCCGGATACCGGAAGAGTATTCAGATAGGAGACCGAAGCATACATATCGGCAGGTGATTCTCCGGGAAGACCAAGGATCAGGTGGACGATGACCGGTATATCAAGAGCGGTCAGACTGCAAACCGCCTTTTCAAAGCAGGGCAGTTCGTAGCCCCTCCGGATAAAGCGGGCTGTATTTTCGTGGATGGTCTGAAGACCAAGCTCGATCCAGATCAGTTTGTCAGGATACTCGTTCTTCAGCCGGCCAAGCAGGGAAAGCACTTCGCCTGGCAGGCAGTCCGGTCTTGTGGCAATGGAAATACCGATGATTTCTTTAAGATCAAGGGCACTTCTGAAAATCTCTTCCAGATAGGATACAGGACCGTAGGTATTGGTAAAAGCCTGAAAATAGGCCATAAACCGGGAGCCGGTCTGTTTGCAGCGAAAGAGGGATTTTCCTTTTTCAAGGCTTTCACGGATGGAAGCTCTGTCAAGAAGAGGAGCGGCAAAATCACCGCTCCCTCCACTGCTGCAGAAGATACAGCCTCCTCTGCCTAAAGTTCCGTCTCTGTTCGGACAGGTCAGTCCGGCATCCAGAGAGATCTTGTATATTTTCTGAGAAAATGTCTGCTTAAAATAGGCATCCAGAGAGTAGTAGGGTTTACCCAGCCAGTGCTCCGGAAGAGAAATCTTATTTCCAGCAGGAAAATCTGATACTGTCATGGGTTACTTTTCAATGTGTGATCTGACAGCTTCTGCCACAACCTCTGCTACCATGGGATTAAATGCTTCCGGCATAATGTTGTCTTCGTTTAATTCCTCGTCGGGAACGAGAGAAGCAATGGCGTTTGCGGCAGCAAGCTTCATTTCCTCGGTGATCTGGGTAGCACGTCCTTCCAGGGCACCCTTGAAGATACCAGGGAAAGCTACTACATTATTGACCTGATTAGGGAAGTCACTCCGGCCTGTGCCGACTACCTTTGCACCGGCAGCCTTTGCAATATCAGGCATGATTTCGGGAACCGGGTTTGCCATAGCAAAGAGGATGGCATCCTTATTCATGGAAGAAACCATTTCAGGAGTGACAATGCCAGGAGCGGAAACACCTACGAAAATATCCGCACCCTTCATGGCATCTGCAAGAGTACCGGTCTGCTGCTCCAGATTGGTAAGCTCTGCCATTTTCTGCTGCATCCAGTTCAGACCTTCCGTCTTTTTGGAGACGATGCCGACCTTGTCACACATGGTGATATGAGGAAAGCCATATGTCAGAAGAAGCTTTGTGATAGCAACACCGGCACTTCCGGCTCCGTTTACGACGATACGGCAGTCTTCCTTGTTTTTGCCAACGACCTTCAGGGCATTGATGATGCCGGCAAGCACAACGATAGCTGTACCATGCTGGTCATCATGGAAGACAGGGATGTCCAGGATCTCTTTTAAACGTTCTTCTATTTCAAAGCATCTGGGGGCGCTGATATCTTCCAGATTGATACCACCAAAGCCGGGAGCAAGATAGGTCACAGCCTTGATGATCTCTTCGGTATCCTGTGTGTCAAGGCAGATCGGGACAGCATTGACACCGCCAAATTCCTTGAACAGAACAGCCTTTCCTTCCATGACCGGCATGGCAGCATAAGGACCGATATTGCCAAGACCGAGAACGGCACTGCCATCAGATACAACAGCGACAGTATTTGCTTTCATGGTATATTTGTAGGCAGCTTCCTTATCCTGTGCGATCACCTTACAGGGTTCTGCAACACCGGGTGTATAGGCAAGGGAAAGATCTTCTCTCGATTTGACAGGAGATTTGGCTACGATCTCGAGCTTGCCATTCCATTCTTCATGAAGCTTCAGGGCTTTTTCGTTTATTGTCATGACGGATACCTCACTTTTTATTTTTATACATCATTTCTATCATATATTATTTCACACGGTGGTGCAAGGGAGGGAAAACAAAATATGATCCATAGAAAAGAAAAAGAGTGATTTTTGAAGGACTGGCAGCTTCAGGAATTGTTCTTTACACGAAAGATATAATATGCTATTATAAGTAGTAATGAAAACTATGTTATAAAATATCAAATAATAAATGAAATAGTTTTGGAGGTTTCCATGAAATATAAAATAGTCATTGACAGTTGTGGTGAACTGCCTTTTCAGTACCAGAATGATATCAGGTTTGAACGTGTACCCCTCGGACTTGACGTAGAAGGGGAAGTGATCATGGACGATGAGAACTTCGATCAGGCTGATTTTTTAAAGAAGGTGGCAGCTTCGGCGAAATGTCCAAAGTCATTCTGTCCGTCACCAGAGAGGTTTATGGAGGCCTACCGGACAGAAGCGGAGAATGTATTTGTGTTTACGCTTTCCTCTAAATTAAGTGGAAGCTACAACAGTGCAGAGCTTGGCAAAAAGCTGTATCTGGAAAAATACGGACATAAGAATATTTTTGTCTGTGATTCGGAGTCTGCAAGCTGTGGAGAAACCAATCAGGCACTGCTTGCTGCAAAACTCTGTGAAGAGGGACTGCCCTTTGAAGAGGTGTGCAGAAGGGTATCAGAGTACCGGGATCATATGCATACTTATTTTGTCCTTGATAATCTGGAGACATTGCGGAAGAATGGAAGACTGACAGGTGTCAAGGCACTGGTAGCCTCTACCTTAAGTATCAAGCCGGTAATGGGATCAGAGAAGGGAGCTATCATCCAGCTTGGTCAGGCAATCGGGATCAAGAAGGGACTGGCAAAGATGGCAGCAGCCGTTGCAGCAGATGCAGTACACCCCGAAGAAAAGACACTGATGATCACCCACTGTAACTGTCCGGACAGGGCAGAAGCAGTGAAGAGTATGATCCTTCAGAAGATTTCCTGCAGGGATGTCGTGATCATGGATACCAGAGGGGTCAGCAGTATGTATGCCAATGACGGCGGTGTGATCGTGACCTTATAAAGTGATATTCTGCAGAGCACTTTTGATATATTTCATCACAAAGGGATTGGAAGAAAGCCTGCATCCGTCTTTCATAAAGACTGCAAGCGGAGTGTAATGATCCATGTGGACAACATTGATGAGTCCATGATCGTTCAGAAATACAATGTGTTCAAATGCGGAAATGGTATTATAAAAGTTATACATTTCAGAAAGAACAGGAACCTCTTCTCCGCTTCGCAGGAAGACATGTACATATCGGCCCTTCTGGATCGCATAGAGAATATCATCTTCTTCTACATACCAGGTTTTCTGCTCACTGCGAAGTTCGATCTTGGGGATACGGCGGGCATCGAGCTCTTCTGCCTTGTCAAGGATAGTAGAGAGCTCTGCTGTGATAATGGGTTTGTCCAGATAAAGAATGCTGTCTGGCACTTCAGCCAGTGCAGCGGCTTTTTCTTTATAATTGATTTTTGAAGAGCACAGTACGATAGGGGCCGTGACACCATTTTCAATAAGCTGCAGGGCAAAGGCAAGCCCGTCGGGAGCAGCCACTGTCATATCCAGAAAAAAGAGATCATACTGCATATGATTGGTAGAAAGAATACGGCAGTCACCAAAGGAATCAGCATACAGAAGACCGGTTCTGGCTTTCCGTTTATCCGACTCCCGCTTCAGGAGACGTTCCAGTTGTTTTCTGTCAGCAATATTGTCATCACAGATCGCAATGTGCATCGGGGAATCCTCACTTATCGTCAATGTTAAAGAAGAGAAATTTCAAAGGGTGCATGGAACAGAAGGGTGATCAGAAGAATTTGTATGATCAGGATCGCCGGCATACCATACACAAAATACCAATGTCTTGTTTTATGACGAAAAGCATACATTCCAATAATGGAACCTATGCTTCCGCCAATGACTGCAACGATAAAAAGGGTTGCTTCCGGAATCCGGAAGGCCCTTTTTTTCGCTTTGTATTTATCGATACCCATCAGCGCAAAGCCGATGAGATTCACAACAATAAGATACTCGAGGAGTAAAGTAATAACGTCCATGCCTTACCTCCTGCTTTGATTACAGTTCTCCACGCTCCTGCATTTTCATAGCACGAACCTTGGTAGAAAGTCCGAACAGATTGATGAAGCCTTCTGCATCGTGATGATCATACAGGTCACCGGTTGTAAAGCTTGCGATGCTCTCATTGTACAGAGAGTAAGGAGAAGTAGTACCTGCCTTGATGATATTGCCCTTGTAAAGCTTGAACTTCACTTCACCGGTTACATATTTCTGTGTGGATTCTACGAATGCCTGTACAGCTTCACGTAAAGGAGAGAACCATTTTCCTTCGTATACGATCTGAGCGAACTTGTTGCCCATATCCTTCTTGACTGCATAAGCGTCACGGTCAAGGATCAGCTCTTCCAGCTGCTGATGTGCTTCGTAAAGAATGGTTCCGCCAGGAGTCTCATAAACACCTCTTGACTTCATGCCGACAACACGGTTCTCAACGATATCTACAATACCGATACCATGCTTGCCACCGAGCTTGTTCAGGTCACGGATGATATCAGATACTTTCTTCTTTTCACCATTGATGGCAACAGGAACACCCTTTTC
>CACXDC010000011.1 GCA_902766365.1 uncultured Lachnospiraceae bacterium
AAAGTTGCTGACCACGGCATCAAAGCTCTCATCTGCAAAATCAAGACTCGCTGCATCTCCCTTCTGGAAGCTCACTCTGTCAGAAACCTTTTCTGCTTCTGCATTCTTTTCACACTGTTCCTTGGCATAGCTCCACCCTTTTCCCCAGTAATCCATTCCTGTCAGTTCTGCTTCCGGATAGGTGAGGGCGCAGCGCATGGTAAGGGCTCCTGCCCCGCATCCGATATCCAAGAGCTTTCCCTTTCCGTCCCAGGGCAGATGATCTACCAGATACTGATGTACATCTCCCATCACGCCGCCTTTGTTGAAATCAAAGGCAACACGGCACCGCCACATATAAAGCGTATACGCCAGAAGGATCACAAGCAGAACCGCTGTAATCCATGCCGGTACAGCGATCCGCAGCACTGCTGCAAACAGGACTGTCAGTACAGCCAGCACGATATCTCCGGCCACCATAAGCTTCATCATATTGGCCGGTACCCAGTTTCCATAATTTCCTTTCTCTGATAACATGATCTTTTTTCCTTTCATAACTATCTCCTTCCTGCCTTCCGGCATAACATTTGTTATAATCTGTTATGTAAAAAAGTCCGGGGCATCTGCCTCGGACTTCAATTACCACTATGTTCTGTTTTCAGTTGTCTTACGAGTGCCTCAAACCCGGCATCGCAATAGATCCCAACCTGTCTTGCCAACTTCTTTGTTTCCTCCAGTGTATATTCATTCCGGATGATGGTAAGATAACTCTCCACACGCATTCTGACGATCACATCCAGAAGCTTTTCATCTACCTCTCTGATCCCATATTTTCCAAAGAATAAAAGGAATCCCTGCTTCAGTCCCTCCTGCAGCTCTCCGAAAACCTTCTCATAACCGGTCCCGGCTGTTCCCTCCAGCAGGATCTGACATTCTTCCTTATAATTCCAAAGCATCTCCAGCATCTGCTCATCTCCGTCTGCACTGGATGATTCTCCTTCAAATTCTTCCCTGGTACTCTTCTGTACCATGGCACTGAAATATGTGATCACAGGCCTTAAGATTTCATCCAGGAGCTGTTCCTTGTTTTCAAACTGAAAATAAAATGCGCCTGTGGTTACCCCTGCCTGTTTACAGATATTCCGGAGGCTTGCTCCTTTGTAACCATATTTCAGGAACTCCTGCTTTCCTGCCCTGATGATCAGTTCTTTTGAATTTTCTCTGTCATTCTGGTTCATAACATTTGTTATGTTAGCACAGACTAACTGCTTTGTCAATCCTTCCGGAAGCTTCTCCACTTTACCACTTCATATCGCTTCTTCAGCTCCCTGACAACCCGGTTACTGTCTCCCGGCCTGATCACGATATCATATCGTCCTTCAATGCTGCCAAAGGTTACCGTCTTTTTCAGATCCAGCATATGCTTCAGGTATTCTGTCATATGCTCCCTGGTCGCATTTTTATTGTAGATCTTGATATAGGAATAGCCCGGATAATCCACAGAATCATATTTCAGGATCTTCAGCCTCTCCGTCAGTCCTTTATCCTTCAGCACCTGATAAAATTCTTCTATGATCTTTTTTTCATAAAGCAGCATGAAGTAAACTACGTTCTCCTGCTTCATGGACTCACTTTTCACATAGTTGCGATAAGGTGATTTTCTCATCTCCCTGACAAGTGCTTCGTGCACCGGCTCTCCCGTTTCCTCATAAAAGATCATAAGCATATCATCCACTACCACATTCGCAAAGCAGGACAGGCCGTGCTTTTTCACCAGGTTCAGTACCTCCATGCTCATGGAATGTGAGATCACGTACACCTTCAGATAAGCATTTTCGTTGATGTCATACAGCACTGCCCCGTCCATGGCGATCACAGGAAGCTTCAGCCTGATATCCTGCATGGGCTTCATCAGGGATGCCGGTGTCCGCATGGTAGACAGGGTAAAATTCGCTCCTTCATCCAGCATCCGGTTCAGTTCCACCCGGCTGTAATCGCTTAAGTTGTCATCTCTGGAAAGCAGGGTGTCGTCCAGTCCCGATATAAACAGGATATCCTTCTGTTTTTCCTTCGGAAAGGAAATGCAATTCACACCGATCCCCACGGCGATTCCGATCACTGTATCCAGAAAACGGTTCCATACAAAAAGATAGGGATTGGCATCCGTCATGTGGTTGACCACAATACTTAAAAATACCACACAGGAAAAATAGGAGGCCTGTTTCTTTTTGATCACAATGGTAGTATACAGTACCGGCACGATCATGGCTGAGATCAGGATAGCATTGAACAGTTCCAGTGCCATTCCGGTAAAGGGGATCTTCTCCATAATAAGAAGCACGATCAGCCCATAAATCGCCCCAATTGTGGTACCGGTCAGTCTCTGCAGTGCATTCTTTCTGCTGTTTGCCACATAGATCTGAATGCACCACAATGCTGCCAGATGAGAATAAAATACGATCCCGCTGCTTCCCCGGAGGAAAGAGATCAGATAGCAGACTGCAATTGCTGCCGCTGATTTTATAATGCGCATCCCGATATGTGGAAACTGTAATCTTTTTTTCATCCTGTTCTGCCTTTCCTATAACCCAAAAAAGCGTCCAGACCCTGATGGTCTGAACGCCTTCGTTCTGTTTGTTTCTTAACCGAGGATCGCCTGATCGCTCAGGAACTCTTCTCCGCTTGCTGCTTCAAATTTATGCAGCAGATCCTCTACGGTAAGCTTCTTCTTTTCTTCTCCTCTGATATCCAGGATGATATGTCCGTCCTTCAGCATGATCAGACGGTTGCCGTGTACAATGGCATCCCTCATATTGTGAGTGATCATCAGAGTTGTCAGCTTATCTCTGTTTACGATCTTTTCTGTGGTTTCCAGTACTTTGGCTGCTGTCTTTGGATCCAGTGCCGCTGTGTGCTCATCAAGGAGCAGCACCTTGGGCTTTTGCAGTGTCGCCATCAGAAGGGTCAGTGCCTGACGCTGTCCACCGGAAAGCAGTCCGACCTTGGAGGTCATACGCTCTTCCAGGGAAAGATCGAGGCTCTTTAACAGCTCTTTATATTCTTCCCGTTCCTTCTTGGTGATTCCTGTTTTCAGGGAACGGTTCTTTCCACGACGTTTAGCCAGCGCCAGATTTTCTTCGATCCCCATGGTGGCTGCTGTGCCTGTCATGGGATCCTGGAATACTCTTCCGAGGTACTTTGCTCTCTTATGTTCAGGAAGCTTTGTAACATCAATCCCATCGATCACGATCTTGCCTTCATCGACCGGCCATACACCGGCAATGGCATTCATCATGGTTGACTTACCGGATCCGTTTCCACCGATGACGGTAACAAAATCCCCATCCTCAAGAGTCAGGGAAAAATCATCCAGTGCCACCTTTTCATTTACTGTTCCTTTATTAAAAATCTTGGTTACATTCTTAATCTCAAGCATGTGCCTTTCCTCCCTTCTTTGCAGAGGACTTGGTGAAATATTTTGCCTTCCAGTAAGGTACTGCCAGGAAAATACCAACAACCACTGCTGACAGAAGCTTCAGAAGGTCTGTATCGATGCCAAGCCAGATCACAGTCTGTACTACGAAATAGTACAGGATAGAACCAAGCACTGCCGCAAGGAGCTTCAGTCCGAAGTTCTTGAAGATCTTACCAAAGATCGCTTCTCCGATGATCACGGCCGCCAGTCCGATAACGATGGCGCCACGGCCCATATTGATATCTGCAAAGCCCTGGTACTGACAGAGCAGTGCACCGGACAGTCCTACAAGACCATTGGAGATCATCAGCCCCAGCACCTTGGAGAAATTGGTATTGATACCCTGGGCTCTTGACATATTGCTGTTACAGCCTGTCGCACGAAGTGCACATCCCATTTCTGTTCCGAAGAACCAGTACAGAATGGCGATCAGTATGATCACAACAACAGAAACAACAAAAATCGTATTTTTATAAAAAGGGACATTCTTTACATAGCGGAGAGCTACGAGAAGGTCATATTTATCAGCACCAATCGCCTGATTGGCCTTACCCATTATTTTCAGATTAATCGAATACAGTCCAAACTGTGTTAAAATACCGGCCAGGATCGCAGGTATTCCCATAAAGGTATGAAACAGTCCTGTTACCAGTCCTGCAGCCATGCCTGCCAGCGTTGCTACCAGCATGGATACATATACATTGTGGCCGGAAAGCATCATCATAATGCAGACCGCACCGCCCGTTCCAAGAGAACCATCTACTGTCAGATCCGCAATATCCAGGATCCTGAAAGTGATGTAAATGCCGATCGCTGCAATACCCCAGATCAGTCCCTGGGCCACAGCCCCCGGCAGTGCATTGAGCAGATTTAAGAAGTTCATTGATATCCTCCCCATTATACATCGTTTATTTTCAAGAAAGGCAGCAGGGAAGTTCCTGCTGCCCATTTCTTACATGTTAACTGACTGTGCTTACTCTTCGATTGCTACATAGTCATCAGGTACTGTGATGTTCAGTGCATCGCAGATGGTCTTGTTGTACTTCTTTACGAAGTTCGGAGCATATTCTACAGGCATGGTAGAAATATCTTCTCCGTTCAGGACTCTTGCTGCCATCTTACCGGTAGCTACACCAAGGTCATAGTAGCTGATGGAAAGTGTTGCTACACCACATCCTGCACAGATTCCCTCTTCTCCTGCTACTACAGGGATACCTGCAGGCTGGAAGATGTTGTTGATGATCTCTGTATTGGAAGCTACAGTGTTATCAGTAGGTACATACAGTACATCTACTTCACCGGATGCTGTTGTTGCTACGGAAGCAAGATCATTGGAGTCTGAGAATGAATAGTAGTTACATGTATAACCCATCTCTTCCAGATATCCCTTAATGGTATCTACCTGATACTGGGAGTTTGCTTCTGCGGAGCAGTATAACAGACCAATGGTCTTGGCATCAGGGAAAAGCTCCTTGATCATGTCTGCCTGTCCATCAAGAGGTGCCAGGTCAGAAGTCCCGGAAATATTGCCGCCTACAGTACCGTTAAAATCGCTGATATCCAGTGCTACACCATACTCGGTAACAGATGTTCCAAGGATCGGGATCTCTGTGGTGCCGGTTGCTGCTGCCTGAAGGGCAGGTGTTGCATTGGCAAGGATCAGATCTACATTGTTGCTGACAAAGCTGTTGATGATCGTTGCACAGGTATTGGAATCACCCTGGGCGTTCTGCTCATCAAAAGTAACACCGTCACCAAACTCTGCTGTCAGGGCATCCTTAAATCCCTGTGTTGCTGCATCCAGTGCTTCGTGCTGAACAAGCTGACAGATACCCACATTAAAGGTCTTTCCATCTGCTGCAGTGGTATCTGCTGCTTCTGCAGTCTCAGTTATTTCTGTTGTTGTCTCTTCTGCTGCATCAGTTGTCTCTGAAGAAGTAGTATCTGCGGATCCACACGCAGTCAGAGCAACCATAGCACCAGTTAAAAGAAGTGCTAAGAACTTTTTCATAATTTTCTCCTCCTGTTTCCGGCGGCTTTCATCCGCCACGTGGTATAGTATACCGCTTCAACTCGTTAAAGTCAAATAGATTTCTCAGTTTCCTTCCCTGCGCAGTGCTTTCTGATGATACATACGCTTGTCCGCCTCTTCAAATACCTCCATAAGCGGATCCTCCGGTCCCGCCTTCACAGTTCCAAAACAGAAGCTGCAATGCTCCCTGACATCCAGAAGAATCTGCCTTACCTCCCCGTCAGAAAGCCCTCTGGTCAGGATGATAAATTCATCCCCGCCAAACCGTCCGATCACTGCATTTTCTCCAAATCCGGCAGACAGTGCCTGCGCTGTCTGCTGCAGTATTTTGTCACCATACTGATGCCCGTGCAGGTCATTGATCTGTTTGAAATGATCCAGATCCACCAGACTGAAATAATAGGTTTCTGCAGGTGCCTCCACCATATATTCCCGCATCTTGTCAAATGCTGCTTCCTTCCTGTACAGTCCTGTCAGTCCATCTGTCTCTGCCCGGTAATTCAGTTTTTCCTTCTCCATGTATTCTTCATGGATGTCCTGGATCCTGCCTATCACACTGATCACTTTTCCCTCATTATTCAGAATGCTCTTGTAATGGGTCAGATGCCAGCGGTATCCGCCTCCGGATATGGAAGAAAGATATTCCAGGCTTTTATCCACTTCCTTTTCACAGGCTTCCTGCAGTGCCTCACGGAACATTTTCCGGTGGCTGCTGTGTACAAAGGGTGAATTCTTCATATGGACACTGTAATTCCTGATCTCTCTGCGCTTCTTGTTTCCCGGCAGATTATAGGAAAACACCATAGTGTCCTTCTCCGGATAATATTCAAACAGAAGTCCCTTTGCCGTTGCCTCCAGGATCTTATACCTCTCCTGTTGTAAAACAAGCTCATCATTGATCTTCTTCAGTTCCCCGACCTGTGCCTCGCTCTCCTTTTCCGCTGTAATATCCGAAATTACAGTCAGGTAAATCGGGTTCTCCCCGATGCGGTTTTCAAGAGGTTCTCCCCTGACTTCAAACCAGCCGATCTCTCCATTCTTACGATAGCCCCTTATAATATAAAAAATGGATCTGCCTTCCGGTGCATTTTCACGGATGCAGGCAAGGAACCCTGCTGCATCTTCCGGTAAAAGAGTAGAAAGTACATTCTGTATTTCTTTATCATAATCTTCCTTCTTATAACCAATACACTGGAAATAGGCCTCATTCAGATACAGGGCACGGATGCTTTCCCCTACTTCAAGCAGCCCGATCCCGGCACGGATATTCTTAAGCACACTTTCCAGGATCTCATTCACATCATCTCCGAGATAATGCAGTCTGTGATAATCACTGATGTCCATGGTTTCCGGTTCATGTTCTCTTGTCATATGTCTTCCCCCTGACACTTTTCTTCTGTTGCTTTGAACTTGTTCCACACACTTTATCCAATTATAAACGATATCTTATTCCTGTGGCAATGCTAATATTCGATTCCTTTTCTTGCAGCGATATTCTTCTGATAGGGATGTCTGATACACTTCATTTCCGTAATATAGTCTGCGCACTCCACAAGAAAATCCGCCGGTTCCCGTCCGGTCAGGATGATCTCCTGCCCGTTCTTCTCCCCTGCCCTTTTCAGAAAAAGCCGCAGCCTTTTCTGATCGATCAGATTATATTTTACTGGATAGGTGATCTCATCCAGCACGATCATTGCAGCCTTTCCCTCCGCCTGAATGGCAAGCAGCTCTGCAAGAAGCCTGTTGTGGATCTCTGTCAGCTCCTTCTTTTCCTCTTCTGACATGGAGCTGTAAAACCCAAAGTTTTTTTCACTCCTTAAGATACGCACTCCCGGAAGCAGGGCAAGGCTGTGCAGCTCCCCGGTATCATTTCCTTTCATAAACTGGCAGAAAACACACTCTTTTCCCCAGCCGTTCATTCGAAGGAGCTGTCCGAGCGCCGCTGTGGTCTTCCCCTTTCCCTCTCCGCAGTATACCTGAATCATTTCTTCTCCTCCTGCCCTTTTCCTTCTCTCCTGTGCCGGCAGTCCTTCCGGCTGCAGGTCTCACAGATGCTTCTGCATTCTTTCTCTTTATCCTCTGTCAGATAAGCATAAAAGGCTACACTCTTCTTTGGTACCATGCAGAAGCTCGTAAGGCACCGTACCGGTGCGGACAGAAGCGTCACGATCTTTTCTGTGTCAGAAAGAGGACAGTCCTTACTGCTTCCCGGGAACAGAAAGGCTTCTATCCGGTACTTTGAAGTTTCCGTAAGCATCCTGTCATAAGCCGCATAGCTTTTCATCAGGATCTCATTGCTGATCACCTCTGTCATGTAAACGGCTGTCATATCGCCCTTTTCCCGGTATCTGTCCTGCAGGCTGTCCACCCCCTCTCCAAGGGTAAGGACACAGGCTGTCACCGGTCTTTTCCCTTCTGACTCTTCCTGTATCAGTCTGCTTGCAAAGCTTCCCTTCCGGCCGCTCTCCCGCACCACTTCCCCCGCGATCCGTAAAAGCTCCGGCAGTTCCTCTCTGCCATATCCGTTTCTTTCTGCCACTCCTTCCGCAAAAGCCATCTGTGTACATTCGGAAAGCAGCTTTTCAAAAGGTCCTATCCTGCGTAATGGAATTACTGCCATGTTTTATCCTCTCTTCTGCAGATCGTAGAGCAGTGCATTGCAGATAGCTGCCGCCACGTTGCTGCCTCCCTTTCGCCCTCTGGCTACGATGCAGGATACTTCCTCTTCCTTTTCCAGGATCAGCTCCTTGGCCTCTACCACATTCACGAAGCCAACCGGAACACCAATGATCCCCGCCGGCATTATCCTTCCCTGTTCCATCAGTTCATACAGGCTGACCAGAGCTGTCGGTGCATTTCCAATGGCAAAGATCAGCGGCTTTTTCAGCTCTGCTGCCCGTTCCATGCTGACAAAGGCCCTGGTGCAGCCTCTTTCCCTGGCTTCTTTTGCCACATCCTCATCACTCATAAAGCAGAAAACTTCTCCTCCGTATCCGGCAAGGGTCTTCTTGCTGATCCCGGCCTTTGCCATCTGGGTATCTGTTACGATACAGGCTCCCTCTTTCAGGGCTTTCTCCAGCTTTTCCACGGCATTTTCTGAAAAATGCAGGTTTTCCACATAAGAAAAATCTGCTGTGGTGTGGATCACCCGCTTTATCACAGGCTCCTCTCTTTCCGGCAGCTTTATACCTCTCTGCAAAAGCTCCCTTCCGATGATGGCAAAGCTCTCCTTTTCGATCTGTGCCGGTGCCACCTCCTTCAGTGGCTGCTTCAGGCCGATGATCTCATAGAGCCTGCGCATGTCAAGGCAGGAACGGAGCTGTTCTGCCAGAAGATCAAACTGCCGCTCTCTGTACTGTTCATAGGTTTCCTTTTCCCCTTCGTGATAGGAAATCCCCTTCCGTTCGCACAAAAGTCTCACAAAGGCACTGCAGAACTCTTCCTCGTCAAAAATCCCGTGCAGATAAGTGCCTGCCACATTCCCGCAGACACAGCCATCCTCTTTTCCCTGCAGCAGAAGAAGCGGTTCTGTTCCTTCTTCCCTGCGTGTTTCTCCCATATGGATCTCATAGCCCTTTACCTTCTTATGGGACAGGGGTGCTAAAGGCCCGGACAGGACCGCACTTTCTCCTTCGATCCTTGTTCTTGTCTTTTCTTCTGCAAATACTGTATGCACTGGCAGAAGTCCCATGCCCCGGCACGTTCTTTTTTCTCCTTCCATGCCAAGGCTGTCAGTAATCGTCTCTCCCAGCATCTGATAGCCGCCGCAGATACCAAAGATCAGTGTTCCTTTTTCTGCAAGCCGGATCAGTGCTGCCTCGATCCCGTTTTCCCGTAAGGAAAGAAGATCACTGATCGTATTTTTGCTGCCAGGAAGGATCACGGCATCCGGATTTCCCAGTTCTTCCCTTTTCTCCACATAACGCAGGGTCACATCCTCTTCCACCGCAAATGCCTGAAAATCCGTAAAATTGGACAGCTTACCTACATGGATCACTGTAATGTCGATCTTTTCCCCTTTTTTCTTCTGACGGAGTTTTTCAGACAGGGAATCCTCATCCTCGATATCCACATCCATGTACGGGATCACACCAAGCACTTCCTTACCGCACTTTTCGTAAATCTGCCTAAGTCCCGGTGTCAGCAGGGAAACATCCCCTCTGAATTTATTGATCAGAAGTCCTTTGATCCTGTCCTGCTCTTCCTTTTCCAGAAGCTGCACAGTTCCGATCAGCTGTGCAAACACGCCTCCCCTGTCAATATCCCCAACCAGAAGCACCGGTGCATCTGCCAGCTCTGCCATTCCCATATTGACGATATCATCCTGCTTTAAATTGATCTCTGCCGGGCTTCCTGCCCCTTCGATCACGATCACATCATTCTGCTCTGCCAGATGGTCATAGGCTTCCTGGATCTGTGGAAGATATTTCTTCTTATTCCGGAAATATTCCATGGCTCTCTGATTGCCCTGTACCTCTCCCATGACGATGACCTGACTGCCCATATCCGTCACCGGCTTTAAAAGAATGGGATTCATCAGGACAGAGGGCTCCTTGCCGCAGGCAAAGGCCTGTACTGCCTGGGCCCTTCCCATTTCCAGTCCCTCTGTCGTAATAAAGGAATTCAGTGCCATGTTCTGGGATTTAAAGGGTGCCACCTCATAGCCATCCTGCTTAAGGATCCGGCAGAGTCCTGCTGCGATCAGACTCTTTCCGGCATTTGACATGGTTCCCTGTATCATAATGGCTTTTGCTCTTCGTTTCATTTCCCCGCTTCCTTTCCTGTAAGAGAATACAGTGCCTCTTTCAGTCTCTCATTCTCTTCCTGTGTCCTTACACAGATCCGGTAATATCCCTTCATAAGTCCCCGGAAATTACTGCAGTCCCTGATCAGGATCCTTCTGGCAAGAAGTTCTTCCTTAAGCCCTTCCCTTCCATGAAAAAGGAGAAAATTGGCACTGCCAGGATATACCCTGTCTGCCACGGTTTCCAAAAGCACAGACACAAGCTTCTCTTTTTCTCCCCGGATCAGCTCCCTTGTTTTTTCCAGATATCCTTCTGCTCTCAGTGCTGCGATCCCTGCAAGCTGCGCCGGCAGTGACACATTCCAGGGCGGCAGCTTTTCCTTCAGACGCTCTGCCAGTTTTCGGTTTCCTGTCAGGAGATACCCAAGCCGCAGTCCCGGCATGCCATACACCTTGGTAAAAGCCCGGAGCACGATCAGATGGGAAAAACGTTCTGTCTCCTTCTTCATGGTGAGCACCGGTTCCTCAGAAAGAAAAGAAAGGAAGCACTCATCCACACAGAGAAAGGTACCCATTTCCTCACATCTTTCCGCCAGCTTCACAAGTTCCTCTTTTCCTGTCACCGTCCCTGTCGGATTACAGGGATTGCAGAGAAAAACAAGGCTGATCTCCTCCGTGATCCTGGAAAACAGTTCCTGAAAAGGCAGGGCAAAGGTTTCTGCTTCTTTCAAGTAAATAAAATCGCAGGAATGGCCTGCTGCCACAAGAGCATTTTCATATTCCTGAAAAGAAGGTGCCAGAAGCAGTGCCTTTCCCTCCGGAACCGCACTGCACAGGGCGTAGATCAGCTCTGCTGCCCCGTTTCCCGTAAGAATCTCCGTCTGATCCGTAGCTCCTTCAAAGACCCGGATATCCCTGATCAGATCCCGGCATAAAGGATCCGGATATCTGTTCGAAAGAAGGACACCCTCCTTTGCTGCCTGCAGACTCTCCTTTGGCATGCCAAGAGGATTGATATTGACCGAATAATCCAGTTCTATTTCTCTGCCATAGCGGTCACCGCCATGCGTGTAATTTTCCATATCTGTTTTCCCTCTGTTCTTCCGTCCTCACTGTGCTTTGTATCTTCGCTCTCACGGTGTTTTTTATTTCCGCTGTGCTGCATTTCTTCATCCCTGCAATATTCTTCCTTCACTGCGCTGCATTCCTCATACTTTCTGCCAGTTCAGATCACACAATTTTCAGGTCAGCAGTCCGGCTTAGCGCAGTTCCATACAGAGAAACAGGCATGCCATACAGAAGATGAAAAAAAGTACTGTAGTCACAACAAGCAGTCTTCCTGCCCGTCTGATATCCTCCCGTTCAATCTGCCGGATGGGATCTCCGATAAAAGGCTTCTCGTACAGCTTTCCAAAATAATACGCATTTCCTGCAAGCTGTACCTGCAAGGCACCTGCGCAGACACTTTCTGTCTGGGCGGAATTCGGACTTTTATGATTCCGTCTGTCCCGCTTCCAGATCCGTGCCGCTCCTTTTGCATCCATGCGGAGGAAAAAGGCGGCTGCTATCATAAACAGGGCTGCCAGCCTTGACGGAATATAATTCAGGATATCATCCAGTCTTGCTGCCGCTCTCCCAAGATAAAGGTATCTGTCGTTCTTATATCCTACCATGGAATCCATGGTATTGACCGCTTTATAAAAGAATCCACCAGGGACACCAAACAATGTCATATATAAAAGCGGAGCGATCACGCCGTCTGAGGTATTCTCCGCTATGGTTTCCACCGTAGCCTTTATCACACCTTCCTCCGAGAGATTTTCCGTATCTCTCCCGACGATCATGGATACCGCCTTCCGGCCTGCCACAAGGCCTTCCTGTGCAAGCGCCTGGTATACCTTCATACTCTCTGCCTTCAGGGATTTCATGGCAAGGAGCTGATAGCAGAAAAAGCAGGAAAGAAAAAGATACAGCCCATGGTAGAGCCTGTCTGCCAGAATAAGGATCCCTGCCGGAACCGCTACCGAGATCACTGCCGTACCAAGTACAAGCAGCCCTCCGGCAATCAGCTTCTTTTCCGGATCTGCTTCCCTCTCCTCAGCCAAATGAAACAGCCTGCGCAAGAGCCGTTCAAAGCCGGTGATCAGCTTTCCGATCAGACGGACCGGATGGTACAGCCATACCGGATCCCCAAACAGTGCATCCAGTAGAAGCCCCGCTGTCAGGATCATCATTCTCTCTGTTATTACCTGCTGCCATACTGTCATATCCTTCTGATCTCCTTCAGCCTGATCTCCCCGGATCCAGGCTCTTCCCTTACTTCTGCCTGAAAGCCTTCCCCATTCCTGATCTGCCAGTCATAGTAATCTCTGTGGGGCTCTGAAAATCGGTCAAGGACCGCCATGATCGTTCCCCCGTGAACCACAAGAAATGCTTCCTTTTCTTCCAATAAGAGCTTCCGGATCTCTTTTTCAAAGGCTCTGCTGCATCTCTCTGAAAATTCCTTTTTGTTTTCCCCTCCGGGAAAGGGCGCTTCTCCCATGGAATCCAGAAATCTCTGGTAATTGGCATTTCCGTTCAGTTCCTCATAATTCTTATATTCAAATTCGCCAAAATCGCATTCCCTGAAATCATCCACAACAGTCTGTCCTTTTCCGGGGAACAGGATCTCTGCACTCTGCCGGCACCGGAGCATGGGACTGACAAACAAATGCCATTTCCGGCAGCCATTTTTTCCCTGTGCTGCATTCCCTCCTGATGCCTCTTTGGCTGTTCTTTCTTCTACGCCATTTTCCTTCAGATACCGCATTTCCAGTCGTTTCTTAAGCGCCAGCAGCGCTTTTTCTGCCTCCGGGAGAAGTGCTTCCTCTGTCCTTCCCACATAGCGGTGTTCCAGGTTTCCCTTCGTGGCACCATGACGGATCAGATATACCTTCATTTCAGCCTCTCTCCTTCACCGCAGATCACCCGGTAAAACTGCTCTGCTTCTCCTGCCAGATAACAGTTCACCCTGCCAACAGCTTCCCGGTACTTCCGTTCAAAGGCATCTATGGGAACCAGTCCATAACCTACCTCTGCACTGATGATCACAGCATCCCTGTGCCCTGCAAGAAAGCTTTCTGCCTCTGCCAGCGGATCCTTCCCCGCAAGAAGCTCTTCTCTTACAGCTTCCTCATAATGCATCACGATCTCTTTTCCCTTAAAATATTTTTCTGCAAAGGCACCCTTTCCCTGAAAGGCACCGCCTACGATAAATATCATTTCTGTTCTCCCACCTTTTACATTCCAAATATCACTGCCATAAACAGCATACTGATTTCACAGATCTGCAGGAAATGGCCTGCCAGATCCCCGGTCACTCCACCAAACCATTTATAAGAGGACACTCTGTAATATACAAAGCAGGCTGCCGCTGCCAGAACACAAAATACACCGGCAAGGGGCATATAAAGTATCATCAGAACGGCAAGCAGAGCTGCTTCTGCCATCAGCACCCATTTTACATAACCGCCTGCACTGCCGGCAAAGGAAGCTGCCATGCCATCTTCCCTCGCTTTCCGGAAGATCAGAAGGGACAGGGCACTCAATGCTCTCTCCATGCCATAGATCATGGGAAGCAGCAGGACCGCAGTATCTGACAGATTCAGGTACAGCAGCGTGGAAATGATAAAATACAGGGAACTATGGATCACGGCAAAGGCACCTGTATGCGGATCCTTCAGGATCTTCAGCCGCTCCTGTCTGCTTCTAAAAGAGCTTTTGGCATCCACGGTATCCAGAAATCCGTCCATATGGATTCCTCCTGTGATCAGAACCGGCAGAGCACACATAAAACCTGCCCGGATCAGTGGAAAGGTCAGATGAAAATAGCTTTCATAATACGCTGTGGTATGTGGCAGGATCACCGGCAGCCAGAAAAAAACACGCATAAGCAGCCACTGGCAAAGCCCGGTTACAATACCGATCAGTGGAAAAAAACAGAGACTTGCCCGCTGATTCCTTTCTGAAAATTCCACATTCGGCATGGGAATCCTGGAATAAGTAGAAAATGCCATAATAAGTGCTTTCAAAGTGATTCCTCCTGTTTTCTGATCCGGTCTGTTTCCGATCCGGCGCTGTCTTTTTATTTCTTCCGCTCCACATGGATCCCGCAGACTACCTCTGTCACGCTGTCTGCTGCCCCTGCAAGAAGACAGTTGCTTTTCCCAAGAAGCTGAAGATACAGTGCTGTTTCCTCTGGAAATGCAGTTCCTTCTGAAAAGACCTCATTGGTCACGACGATCACGGCTGCGCATTTTCCGGCAAGCTCCCGGATCGGTGCTGCGATCACTTCCTCCACACAGGCAGGCGCACTGTTCTTTTCCTGCAGCCTTCCTGTCTTTTCATACATCTCATTGGCCAGCAGATTGGAAAGGCATTCGATCAGGAACACATCTTCCTTTTCTGCTGTCAGACAGGAAAGATCCGTATAGCACTCTCTTGTCACAAAGCCCTTGTCCTTCCGAACCTCTCTATGTCTTCTGATCCGTTCCCTGCATTCCTCATCATAGGGCACCATGGTAGCCACATAATAAAGAGTGCCTGCCGGATGCTTTTTCTTTTCTTCTGTTGCCAGCTTTTCTGCAAAGGCGCTTTTGCCGCTGCAGCTTCCGCCCGTCACCAGTCTGAGCATCTGTCTCTCCTTACTGCCTTATTTCTTCTGTCATCAGGCTTCCGGTATTTTCTTCCTGAAACCGTTCATAGCTTCTGATCTTATAATCGGTAAAGGTTCCCATTTTTTCATAGACCTCCATGACCATGGAAAGCAATGGGAACAATGTCAGTGCCCCGGTCCCTTCGCCAAGCCGCATGCCTGCCTGAACAGGTGCCTGCAATCTAAGGGCTTCCAGTGCCAGTGCCCCGGTCCCTTCGCCCGACCTATGGGAGGCCAGCAGATAATCTGTTACCCGGCTGTCTATCCGGTATGCCGCAAGTGCTGCAACACAGGAAATAGCACCATCCAGTACCACTGGCATTTCCTCTTCCACGGCTCCCAGAAAAACCCCGGCCATCATGGCGATCTCAAAGCCGCCTCCCTCTGCCAGCAGTTCCTGCGGATCTGTAATGTTCTTTTCACGGATCCTTGCAAGTGCCTTTTCCACTGCCCTGCACTTTCTCTCGTAGCCTTCCCTGGAAAGTCCGGCTCCTTTTCCTGTCACTTTCTCCGCTTCTTTGTCCAAATACAATCCGGCAAGTACACTGGTTGGGGTCGTATTTCCAATTCCCATCTCTCCTACAGCAAGAATGGTATAGCCCTTCTCCTTCAGTTCCCTGACCAGTGCCTTTCCTTCTTCCAGCGCCCTTCTACACTGCTCTCCTGTCATGGCAGCTTCCTTCACAAGATCTGCCGTGCCTTCTGCAATTTTCCGGTCTGCCACTGCATCCATCCGCAGGGTTCTGCCCTGATAATGTGCTCCTTTCATACCGGCATCTACCGGGTAAACATCCACACCTGCCACCTCTGCCATATGGTTTACCGTAGAATTTCCCTTTGCAAAATTCTCCGCCACCACTCTGGTCACACTGCTGTCTGTCTGGGTCACCCCTTCCTCCACAACGCCGTGATCCGCACACAGCACAAGAAGTGCCTTTTTCTGCAGGGGATAAGGCTTCTCAGATCCTGCGATCCGGCACAGCTTTACCACCATATCCTCTAAGAGTCCAAGACTGTCAATGGGCTTTGCGATACTGTCAAGATGCTTCTTTGCAAGCCTTCCTGCCCGGTAGCTTTCGCAGGCACGAAGGAAAGAATACAGCATCTCCGGATTGCTTTCATAATAAAAATGAGGAAATCCTGCTGCCATATGCGCCGTATATATCATGCAGGGATAGGTTCTGTCTGACAGCGGTTTTTCTGCCGTAAAACCATCCCCGTTATCACTGCAGTCAAAATAATGGAACTCATGTCCACGGATCGATACTCCTTTTTCACCAAAAAGTCCTGGCTTTTCTGCCACTGCCTCCAGATAGCCAAACCGTACCGATCTCTTCGTCTGAACGCCTTCTCCGTCAAGAACCCCTGTCATTTCGAAGGTTTTTCCTTCATAAGTCAGGCTCTTCTGCAGATACAGGAAACCACCGCATTCCGCAAGGACAGGCATATTTTCTTCGCAGGCCTTTCTGATCTGACTTCTCATGGAATGATTCCCGGAAAGAGCCTCTGCATACAGCTCCGGATATCCTCCTGGCAGGATCATCCCGTCTGTTTCCTCCGGCAGCTCCTGATCATGAACAGGAGAAAAGGGACAGACCTCTGCTCCCATTTTTTCAAGAAGCTTTCTGTTCTCTTCATAAAAGAAGCTGAAGGCTTCATCCTGTGCCAGTGCGATCCTTACTTTGGAAGAAAGTACAGGAAGGGATTTTCTTTTTCCTTCCGGAAGCTCCGGTGCTGTTTCTGACAGAGCCAGGATCCCGTCAAGATCCACGGTCTTTTCCATGGCCTCCATCACGTTTTTGATCCAGGTATCGAATCCGGCAAGCTCCTCCGGCTGCAGCAGTCCAAGATGCCTTGACGGTACGGAAAGCGCCGGAAGATCCGGCAGATATCCAAATACCTTCAGACTGCATTCCTTCTCGATCACTGCCCTTATCCTGTCATAATAAACCGGTGAAACCCGGTTCAAAAGAACCCCTGCTATCTGGCTGTCCTCCCGGTAATCCTTCATGCCACGGATCAGTGCTGCCAGGGAAACACTGGCTCCTTTTCCATCCACTACAAGTAACACCGGTGTTTTCGTGATCCTTGCCACATCATAGGTACTGGCCTGTTCACTGATCCCGGAAAGTCCGTCATAAAAGCCCATGACTCCCTCGATCACAGTCAGGTCACTCTGTTCCATTTTGTCTGTCAGAATCCCCCTCAGCGTATCCTCATCGGTAAAATAGCTGTCCAGATTTCCGGAAGGTACTTTAAGCACCTTTCTGTGGAACATGGGGTCGATATAGTCTGGACCGCATTTCATGGCGGCTACCCTGATCTGATTCTTTCTGCACAGTGCCAGCAGTCCACAGGTAAATAATGTTTTTCCGCTTCCGCTCTTTGGTGCAGCCAGCAGAATCCTTGCCTGTTTTTTCATTCTTCTCCTCCAAATGCTGCGATCCATACCGGATTCTCACTTTCCGTCAGATGATAGACGGAAAGCTCTTTCACTCTTGTGATCTGTACCTGGATCAGCTCCATATTCCGGCAGTGTGGACTTTCTTTTTTCAGCCGCAGCAGTGTTTCCAGCGTTTCCAGGGTAATGGCATTCATCACGATCCTTGCCCTGTCATTCTTCTGAAGCACCGCTTCTATGATCTCAGGAAGCCTTCCGCTGCTGCCTCCGATAAAGACATGGGTTGGCGATGGCAGATCCCGCAAAGCCTCCGGCGCCTCTCCCTTTATCTGCAAAAGATTGGATACCTTCAGCTTTTTCGCATTCTCCCCGGTAAGGGCATACGCTTCTTCCTTCTTTTCTACGGCATATACCTTTCCCTCTGTGGCAAAAAGTGCCGCTTCAATTCCGACAGAACCGCTTCCACTTCCAATATCATAAACAATACTGTCCCGCTTCAGATTTAACTTTGCCAGAGACAATATCCGGATCTCTTCCTTGGTCATTGGCACTCTGCCCCGGCAGAAAGCTGCATCCGGCAGTCCCGGAAGGCTTCTTCTGTCTGTATCACGCTCTGTTCCTTCCAGTAAAACGATCGTAAGGCTGTCTGTTTCCTTCCCGGCAAAGTCCTCCGGCCACCCCTTCCGGATCCGCTCCTCCGGATAGGAAAGCCTCTCTCCTGCAGTGATCACTACATCAGAAAGTCCATAGGAAATCAGCTTCTCACACAGCTCAGAAAGCTGGTTTCTGCCGCCGAGCAGGGCACAGACCTTCTTTCCCTCCAGAAGCAGTGGGATCAGATCCAGCTCTTTTCCGTGGCAGCTTACAAGGACTACCTCTTCCAGGGAAAGACCAAGTTCTGACAGAAAATACACCGGGGAAGAAATGCCGGGAAGCCGTATCACCCTGCACTCTTCTGGAAGAAGTTCTTCCATGCCTCTGGCTCCTGAGGAAAAACCCACATCCCCGGAATACAGAACGGCTGCTCTTTTTATGCTGCTGTGTTCCTTAAGATACGCTGCGATCTCCTCTTTCCGTACACTGATAAAGCAGGGCTTATCTTCTGTCAGCACCTGGCAGGCCTCCTTTATCATCCGTGCGGATCCGATCAGTACCTCACAGGACTGAAGAACCTGACAGGTCTCTGCCGGCAGCAGGGAAGCCCTTCCAGGCCCCATACCGGCAAGATATACTTCCCTTGCACAGATATGCGCTCCTTCATGCACTTCTCTGCCGCTGATTCCATCCGCAAGCCCCTCCAGAAACTGGCAGGCCTCCTGCAGCGTCATGGTCTGCTTCCCTGCCTTCTGCTCCTCATTCCTGTCCGCCTGTTCTGCTCCCGGCCGTTCCACAACGATAAGGGTTGCTCCGGCAGCTTTGGCCGCCCTGCACTTTTCTGCAAAGCCGCCTTCCTTTCCGGAGCTTTTTGTTACAAAGAACCTGCTCTCCGTACTTTTCAGCATGGCTTCATTTAATGCTTCCGAAAAGGGACCCTGCATGGCGATCAGGTGCTTCCCTGCAAAGCCAAGAGAAACTGCCTTTGCAATGGCTTCCTCCGAGGGTAGTATTCTTGCCATGCACCGTTCTCTGAAACCGGGAAGCTGCGTATATTTCTCCAGCTCCTTACTGCCTGTGGCAATGAAAATGTTGCCCTCTGTCCCCTGCAGGAAGGAAACAGCCTCTTCTACACTTTTCACAGATACTCTGTCTTCCCCGGCATCCGCAGCTTCCTCATTTCGGAGGATCCTGATATACGGAAGGGAAAGCTCTTCGCAGGCTCTCCTGATATTCGCTGTCACCAGTTCCGCATAAGGGTGGGTCGCATCCATACAGAGCTCTGCCTGTTCCGAAAGAAGAAACTGCTCCATTTCTTCCTCCGTCAGATTTCCCTGATGCACCGTAAGAAACGCACTCTCTGTCAGAAGCTCTGCCCCGTATTCCGTAGACACACTGACAGTCACTGGTATCTGCAGTGCTGCTGCCTTTTCTGTAAGCACCCTTCCTTCTGTTGTCCCCCCAAAGATGACAAGCTTCATACTCCGTTCCCTTCCTTGTTTTCGATCCTGTACCCTCTTTTTGTTACCATTTTATTTCCGATTTTTCTGGTTGTACTGTTCCCGATAAAGACTGTGGTGAACATATCTACCTGTGCCTCCTTCAGTTCCAGAAGAGAAAGGATCCTCGCCTCTTCCCCTTCTCTGCCGATATTTCTCACATACCCGCATACTGTCTCTTCCTTTTTGTAACGAAGCAGGATCTCACAGGCCTTTTTCAGATAATCCGGCCGGTTATGGCTGGAAGGATTGTAGAGACAGATTACAAAATCAGCCTGTGCTGCCAGCGCCAGTCTCTTCTCGATCAGCTCATAGGGTGTCAGAAGATCGCTTAAGCTGATCAGGGCAAAATCATGGGACAGCGGTGCTCCAAGTACTGCTGCTCCGGAAAGGGCAGCCGTTACGCCTGGTATCACACGGATCTCCACATCAGGATACGCTTCTCCCATCTCATAAAGCAGACCTGCCATGCCATACACGCCGGCATCCCCGCTGCAGACCATAGCTGTCGTCCTGCCGCTCTGTGCCATAAGAAGAGCCTTTTCACAGCGCTCCTTCTCCTGCTTCATACCGGTAATGATCAGCTCCTTTCCCTCACAGAAAGGACGGACAAGCTCCATATATTTCTGATAGCCTGCGATCACCTCACAGGAAGCCAGCACTTCCCCTGCTTCTGCTGTCATACCTTCTTCTTTTCCGGGTCCGATCCCCACTACATAAATCTGTTTCAAAATACAATACTCCTCTGATATTCTCCTACTGCTGTGGTCACACCATTCTCTGCCTTTTTTCCTGACAGAAGAGTCGCTCCCGCCGCTACTACACTGCGTTCACAGACATTGTCAACGCCTGTGATCTTCTCCACAAACTCTGAAGGGGTAAAGCTGCCCATCTGCTTCTGGAGCTGCTCTGCAGAATAAGTCATAAAAGGGATCTGCTTCTCCCTGCAGAAAGCAAGGATCCCTTCTTCCTCCTGCTTCAGATCAATACTTGCCACGCCGGCAAGTGCCTCTTCGGAAAGGGAAAGACTCTGCAGATGATCAGTAACCGCCTGCCAGATCGCATCCCTGTCCGTTCCCTTCCGGCAGCCAATCCCAACAACAATATTCTTTGGAAGGAGCTGCAGGCAGCATTCCTTCTCTGTAACCTCTGTGTCTGTGTGTATTCTGTCTGAGATCAGGATCCGCTTTCTGCCTGATAACATTTCTGTCTTCCTGTCTGTGCTATCACTTTCAGGTTTCTCATGTCCCCAGCTCCCGTCCCTCTCACAGTTCTCTTTTTCCTGACGGTTTTCTTTCTTGTTTCTCTCAAGGATCAGTTCTTCCGGCACCTCTCCCTCTACAGGATAACCACATTCAAAGAGAATCTTCTCCCCGTGGAGGATCGCTGCCGAAATTTCCTTTGCACTCTGGAAATCGGTCAGGACAAGACCATTCTTCCTTGCAAATTCGTCAACGGCAAACCTGCCCTCCCGGTCCGTTGCTGTAGTGATCACAGGGATCATTCCCTGATCTGCCATCAGCCCGGATACTTCCTCTGCCAGTGCATTGGCACCGCCAAGATGCCCTGACAGCAGGGAAATGCAGAACTTCCCGGTTTCATCTATGACAAGGATAGCCGGATCCTTCGCTTTATGCCGGATAAAAGGTGCAATACTGCGGACTGCAATTCCGCTGGCACAGAAATAAAGGATCGCATCCCTGTCAGCAAACCAGCTTCCTGTCAGCTCTGTTACGGTTTCTGTCATGGATACCGAAGGAAGGGCACTGCATTTTACCCGGCATTCCAGTTCATCCTCCGGATGCTTCTGCTGCCATCTTTCCCTGACAGACATCATCAGCTCATATGCTTTTTCACTGCAGGCGATCATTCCTGCTCTCATATCATTTCTCCTTTCCTGCTGCCGGTACCTCTGTACTATCTGTTCCCTTCCGGTAACCGGTGGTGAAACCCGGATCATAGAGTTTTGATCTTTCAAATTCACTGTTTATCACATTTCCCACAATGATCAGTGCTGTCCGTGAAATTCCTTCTTCTCTCATCTTTCCCGGGAGCTCTGAAAGTGTGGTGACAAATTTCTTTTCCTCCGGCCAGGTAGCCTTATACACAACGGCTGCCGGCGTATCCGGTGCACATCCACCGGCGATCAGTTCCTTACTTACCTCTTCTGCCAGTCCTGATGATAAAAACAGCACCATGGTAGCCTGATGAGCCGCAAAGCTTCGAAGGCTCTCCCTTTCCGGAACAGCAGTCCGTCCTTCTGCCCGTGTGATGATCACGCTCTGGGATATCCCGGGAAGCGTATATTCCAGGGAAAGTGCCGCTGCTGCACCGCAGAAGGAACTGACTCCCGGACACACCTCATAGGAAATCTTCCTCTTTTCCAGTTCTTCCATCTGCTCTCTGATGGCACCATACAGGCTGGGATCTCCTGTGTGGAGCCTGACTGTCATCTTCCCTGCCTTTTCCCCTTCTTCCATTACCTGAACCACCTCAGGAAGCGTCATATGGGCGCTGTTATAAATCCGGCACCCCTCTTTCGTATATTTCAGAAGTCCCGGATTGACCAGAGACCCTGCATAGATCACAATATCTGCTTCCGTCAGATACCGTTGTCCCCTTACTGTGATCAGATCTTCACTTCCAGGTCCTGCTCCTACAAAACAAATCATATTTCATCCTTTCTTTCCGTCCTGCCTGTAAAATAGGGCAGAATTTCTTCTGTTTCCTTCGTCTGTGTCAGAAATCCGAAGTGCTCCGAGAACAGCATCACGCCAATCTGTACTTTGGAACCGCCCCTGTGTCTGATATAGCCGCCGATAGCTTCCTGCAGCTTTTCCATAACAGCTTCCCTGAGCCCTGCTTCTTCAAGAAGCGGTATCATTTCTTCTGTATTTATACAGCCCATGATCTTCTCTGCCAGTTCCCTGGATCCTCCTGTAAGAACAGCATACAGTGCCATGATCTCTCTTCTTCCATCTGCTACTCTGGAATGGGTATTCATGATCCCCGCCGCCAGCTTGATCAGCTTACCGATATTTCCCACAAGCAGGATCCTCTCCATGCCATAGCTGACTGCCAGATCAATGGTCTCTCCTATATAATTGCTGCACTTCACACTGCTGTCCATGTCAAGATGCAGATATTCACTGACATATCCCCTGCCATAATTTCCGGGTGTGAGCAGAAGGCTCTTTTCCCCCGCTGCTGCACGCTGTCTGATCTCTGTCTCTATCGTGTCTACAATGGCCTTTTCACTCATGGGTTCCAGAATCCCTGTAGTTCCAAGAATGGACAGTCCTCCGATGATCCCCAGCTTTCCATTGAAGGTACGCTCTGCCAGTTCCTTTCCCTCCGGGATCCTCACTGTGATCAGTACCTTCTCTGTCACATCTGCCAGGATAAGGACCTCTCTCACTGCCTCCAGGATCATCTTCCTTGGCACAGGGTTGATGGCTGCCTGTCCTTTTTTCTCCGGAAGACCTTCTCTTGTAACTCTTCCGATCCCTTCTCCTCCTGTCAGATAAAGGCCTTCCCTTTCTTCATCAAAGAACCAGTCCTCCTGCGGTTCTGTTCCATCCGGAAGGATCCTTACTCCCGTATAGATCTTCGCATGATTGGTCACATCCGGGTCATCCCCGCTGTCCTTGACCACGTAATATTCTGCGAAATCATCGGTTCTCTCTGATAGAAAGACCGGCACCTCTGTTTTACTGCCTCCCGGCAGCCGTAAGACCACTGTTTCGTCCTGATCCTCTGCTATATTTCCGCATACACAAAAAAGCAGCCTGGCCGAAGCCAGCGCTGCTGCTGTGCAGCAGGTACCTGTTGTGATTCCGCACCGGAGTTTTTTCTGATTCTTTGTTACATAAAGATCCATCAGCTCTGCCCTTCCGTCCGTATTACATTCAGTGTACCACTGCTTATTTTCTTCGTCTATTATGTTTTTGAAAACCCGTGCTCTTTTGGTTCTGTTTTCCTCCTGGAGTGTCTAATCCTTTGATCCCTTCTTAAAATTTTTTCAGCTTCTTCCTGAGACTGTACAGCTTCCTGCCGCAATGCAGGATCAGGATCACATACAGAAGCATCAATATGCTGAATATCACTTCCAGTGCGATCTCATCCGGTCTGTTCATGACATTCATCCACTGCGGGATCATAATACACATAAAAACTGCAAGCACCGGAAGCATTCTGGTCATCATCACATGCTGAACCATGGAAAGTCTGGATTCACTGTCCGAGAAAAGCTCTCCCTCCTCATCACAGTTCACAGCACTGGCAGGCTTCCGGAAATAGATCCAGCCAAAGCACCTGCCGCAGCACTCCCATCCATAATCGGCAAACATCTGCGTATAGTCCTGATCCCCTTTGGCATTTCTGTAATCCAGGCGGTAGATCACATCCTCCGGTTCTCCCACCTCGAAGATATAAACGAAAGGCTGGATCATCTTCTGCAGATGAAGTCCCTTTTTGCTCTGCTCCCTTAACCAGTTCTCTTCCTCTTCATAATCTGCTATGGTAAAAATTCTGGTAAATGTCTTTGTATTACTCATGATATTCTTCCCCCTGACTGTTCTGATATAATCGTCTGATCCTTTTCTTTTCTGTTTCCAGCACTTCTTCTCCAAGCGGCGTGATACAGTAAAGCTTCCGCTTCTCTTCCTCATGATCAAACCGGATCAGCCCGTCTCCTTCCATCTTGGAAAGAGTGCCATACATGGTTCCTGGACTGATGATCACCTGATTTCCGGTCATTTCTTTCACCTGCTGCCCGATCCCGTAGCCATGCTGTGGCTTCTGCAGACAGTATAGAATATAAAATCCGGTTTCTGTCATGGGACAATAAATCTTTTTGATCCGATCTTCCATCTCTCTCCTCTTTTCTTTCTGCGCAGATACTGCAGTTTCCCCTTCCTGTAAGCCACTCTGTCACTTCCCTGTAAACTGCCACCAGTTTTCTGTCAGCAGCTCCATCTGTTCTCTGGCCACAGCTCTGTCTGTTCTCTGCCAGCCCCAGTCCATCTGTACTGACTCCGGAGCTGGTTTATGATCTGCTGATTTCATCCTATATATTTCAGCTCGATGTATCAAGATTAGATATATCGTATCTCGATATATATTATATATCACACCTCGATATATGTTGTCAACATTCTTTTTCTGAAATCCTGCAGAAAAAAAATTCACCAGAAGGCAGTTGACAGGTCACCTGATTCTAAAAAAAGAACAGCCCTCTCTTCCAGAAAGCTGTTCCCTGATTTATTCTTCTTTTTTTCTGACATACCGGGCGATCACCGCTGCTGCCTTTTCAAAGGAAAGCGGCTTTGACAGATGTTCATTCATGCCTGCCGCCCTGCTCCTTGCGACATCATCATCAAAAGCATTGGCTGACATGGCGAAAATGGGGACGGTTTTCGCATCCGTTCTGTCCATGCCCCTGATCCTTCTTGTTGCTTCAAGTCCATCCATTTCCGGCATCATAATGTCCATCATGATCACATCGTAGTATCCTTCTTCCGATGCAGCAAACATTTCCAGCGCCTTTTTACCATTTGCTGCCTTTTCCACAACAGCCCCCCGCTCTGTAAACATATATTCTGCGATCTCCATATTCAGTTCATTATCCTCAACTACAAGGATCCTGACACCTGCTATGGATACCGCCTGCTGTTCTCCTGATGCTTCCCTTTCATAATAATTTCTGTCGATCTTCATGGTAAGCTTCAGCGTAACCGTTGTTCCTCTGCCCTCCTCACTGTCTATATGGATCTCACCATCCATACAATCTACCAGCTTTTTCACAATGGAAAGTCCAAGTCCTGTTCCTTCATAAGAAGTTCTTGCATCATCCCGTTCCTGGGTAAATAATTCAAATGCATGCTTCTGGAACTCTTTGCTCATACCGATTCCGGTATCCGCACAGCGAAGCTCAAACAGTGCCATATCTCCCTGCACTTCCAGTTCTCTGCATCCCACCGTGATCCTTCCGTTTTCCCTGTTATACTTGACAGCATTTCCCATGATATTCTGGATGATCTGGCGAAGATGCAGTGGACTGCCAAGTAAATGCCAGTGTTCCACATGAGTATCCTTTTCTTCAAAGGTCAGATTCTTTTCTGCTGCCTGTGCCTCAATGATCGCCGTTGCCTCATTCAGGACCTCCCTGAGATCAAATGGCTTTTCCTCCAGATAGATTTCCCCTGTTTCCAGTTTGCTCATATTCAGGACATTATTGACAAGATCAAGCAGGAAATCAGAGGCCTTCCCGATCTTGTCGAAGCACTCCAGTACCCGTTGTTCATCATCTGCGCAGGTTCTGCCAATATCCACAAATCCCCTGATCCCATTGATCGGTGTCCGGATATCATGGCTCATCCTCCGCAAAAACACCGTTTTGGCATCATTGGCCTTTCTTGCCTCTTCTGCGATCCTTCGCAGCTCTTCCTGATATTGCAGCTCCTTTTTCTTCTGCTCCGTCACATTGCGGATAACAAAGGTAACCTTCCTGATCCTTCCATCTGCCCTGCTCCTCTGCGGGATCAGCAGCGTCTGGTAAAACATACCTTCCACGTCTTCAAAAGAATACCCGACAAAGTTTGCTCCCTTCAGGCGCTGCTCCAGTGTAGACATATCCACAAATTTATAAAATTCTTCCTGGCTTGTATCTCTGACTCTTTCCCGGATAAAGGCTTTCAGCATTTCATCTGCTTCCGGGATCCTGTCGATCACCTGTTTCATCCGGTCTGATTCTACGACCGGCTTCCAGGTATTTTCCTCTATATCTATCAGCAGATTCGCAGAATAAATACTTGCGATGGTACTGATCAGATGATATTCCTTCTCCATCTGCTGCAGCTTTTCTCTTTTTACATACTGCCACAGGATGACACCAAGCAGACACAGTACCAGATAAATTCCTGCTGCAAAAACTATGGCAAAGAACCTTCCTGCAAATACAGAATCCTCTGTATAAAATGCATACAGGTAATAATCCCGGTACAGGCTGTGCTCCCCATACCAGACACTGTTCTGTGCATTTATCCTGATCAGTTCCTTCTCTCCGGCCAGTCCCTTTTCCTGCTGTACTGTAATATCGGATACCGGACAGTCCTCTACAGACAGTCCCGCCAGATTTTCATAATTAGAGCAGAGAACCTTCTCCCCATCTGTGATCACAATGATCGCACCATCCTGGAAAGTGTCACCCCCAAGGAGTGAATTCAGCGTAAATTCATTGTCATCCTCTGCCATATCAGTTGTATCATCATAGCAGATGATCACTCCCTCTTCATCCTCTCTTGCCACAATCGAATAGGAATAGGAATCCTCTTCTATCCTGACCTGATCGGCATATCTTTTCTGCGGGTAAAGCATCACATCCTGCAGATTGCTTTCTGTAAGGAGAAATGCCAGAAGACCACTGTTATCCTTCTGCCAGCGGTCCACCTGCACTATAATATCCCTGTCAGCGTCCACAACCATGATACCGGAAAGATTCTGTTTTTTCATATATTCTGAAAGGAAACCCGGGTCTTGTATTTCCTCCGGTTCTGCATAGCCTGCCAGGATCTTGGCTTTGTTGATCAGCGTCTGAAGATCCTTGGTTGTATTTCCCAGCTGATAATCATCATACTTCTGGCAGGTGGATTGCAGGAAAGCCAGTGTGTTTTCTGCGCTGACAGAAATGTTTTTCAGATCGATCCTTGTGATCAGCCCATAAATCACAAGCATAACGATAACGCCTGCCAAAAGCAGACCGGCCGTGAGCAGATACATGCCTATTTTTACAGATACCTGTTTCAGTTTTCCCACTATCTGTTCCCTCCATAAAGGTTCTGCTCCACGTCAAGACCATACTTCTCTATGATCCTTCCTGTTGTTCCGTCTTCCGTCATTTCCTGCAATGCCTGACTCAGGCTTTCGCAGATAGCCGGGTCTGCATCCCTGGAAAACGCAACTCCCAGTTTCCCCCTGTGGACTGTCATTGGCAGATACCGGTACTCATCCCCGTATTCTCTGGTATAAATAAGAAGTGCTGCCTCATGTCCGACAATGGCATCTGCATATCCCTTCCTGAGATCTGTAAACACTTCCCCCATTGTCCGGAATGTATTAATATCTGTAAGCTTTGGAATGTCGGGATCCGATTCCCTTAAGATGATGTTTTCAGAAGTTGATCCCGCCTGAAGTGCGATCGTCTTTCCCTCAAGATCGGAAAGCTCCCTGATATCACTGTCTTTCTTTACAACAAAGACACGTCTGGTATAAAGATATGGTCCTGCCCACTGATACTCTTCTTCCCTTCCGTCCATGGTAAAACAGCACCAGATACAGTCTATTGTCCCTTCACTCAGAAGTTTGTTTCTTTTCGAAAGATCCACTTCTGTAAATACTGGTTTATAGCCGATCCTCCTGCAGGCCTCAGCCGCAAGCTCTGCATCTATCCCCACATAGGATCCGCTTACATCCCTGTAAAAATAGGGTGCATAAAGGGAACCACCGATCACGATCTCTGGCAGTTCCTCTTCTTTTACGTTATTTTCACTTCCGCAGGCACAGACAGATAAAAGGAAAAACAATATTCCCCACAAAAACAGTCTTTTTTTCTTCATATATATTCCCCAAATTATACTATTGGTTTATTATATAAAAACTGTTTCCGGTTGTCTATCCGCAATCAGTACTACCCATTTTTCAGGGCAGCCGTACCTGTTTTCCCGCATCAGGGATGATAAGTCTGATCTCCCTGAATTCTCTCTGAAGCAGCCTTTCCAGTCCCTCCGTTTCCACAGTATCAGAAACCGGAGGATAGGCATCATCAAAATGTGTCAGCAGTACCGCCTTTGGTCTAAGCCTCAGCAGCACCTCTCTGGCATGTTCTTCCAGTGCGCTGCTTCCCTGATAAGGAAGACAGAGCAGATCTGCGCCTTCCCGGTAATCCTCATTTTCAGAAAGTCCAAGGCTTCCCATCACCTGGATCCTTACGCCCTGCCAGGATAATTCATACAGAACTGTTTCCCTGTGTTCCGGGTACTGAAGGTGCAGTCTTAAGATCCTCCCAAGATTCCTGCGGTAACGGAATACTCTGACAGACAAAAGCTTTTTTCTTACCAGCTTTCCATCAAAATGAATGTGTACTCCTGCGTATACCCTCACGTCAAATCCACAGACCCTGAATCGTTCTCCTGGTCTGATCCTGTGGACCAGTGAGGCTTCCACTCCATGCCTGTATAATGTCTGTTCCGGTGTTTCTGTGCAGTAAACAGGCATTCTCCGGATACCTTCCAATACCGGCACAAGCGATAAATGATCCAGATGTCCATGGGTGATCAATATGGCATCTCCTGACAGGAAATCTTTTCTGTCATTCCGGTTTTCTGCCCCGTTCATCTCTACGAAAGGATCGATCAGCACGGTTCCTTCTTTATTTTCAAGCCTAAGGGATGCTGTCCCAAGCCACGTGATCCTAATGCCTTCTATGTCTTTTCTGATGTCCTCCATGCTGTCCTCTCCCTGCCGGTCTCCTTACAGGGTTGTCTGTTGCCCGCCGTTTTTCTTCCTCATAACACTCATTGCAGATGCCAAACCTGTCATCGAGCTGAAGTACCTTTCCACATACCCTGCAACGTTTAATATAAGATTTTTTACTGCCTGCCAGGATCCCGGTGATCTTTTCATCTGTCCTGTCCCGTTCCTCCTTCAGTCTTTCCTCATCCACGATTTTTCCCATCCGGATGGAAAAATTATGATAAAGATCCAGCATGCGGTAATAAATCTCATAGCTTTCCAGAAGATTGCTTCCAAGCCTTGAACTGAACAACGGAAAGGTAAGAGAAACATCCGCCGTATAATCCATGCAGTACTGACACCACCGGTTAACAATAGCACTGGACTTGATATCAAGCGGACAGGATATCATATCAAAGATCACTTCTTTATTGTCTCCATCCGGCAGATACATGAAATCTCTGCTGTTTTTCTTCAGGATACGATACAGCTCCAGCATCTCAGACACATCGATCTTCTTGTACGGAAAGCCTGCCGGAATGCTCTCCCATGTCCTCAGCAGTTCATCCAGTGGATGATCCAGTGAAAGCAGGACCTTGGGAAATCCAAGCCTTGCGTAGGCAATATCCTTCAAAGGTTCTTTTAATGCACTTTCTATCAGGCAAAGTCCCTCTTCATCCCCTGCTGTCACATACCCCTTTTCATATTTGCCATATCTGCCTGCCCTTCCTGCGATCTGCAGGATCTCCTGCTGTTTCAGGACTCTTCTTTCACTTCCGTCAAATTTGACCGTCTCTCCAAAGACAATTCTCCGGATCGGCAGATTTAATCCCATTCCGATCGCATCTGTGGAAACTACCACCTTGGTATCCCCAGCAAGAAATTTACGTACTTCCTTCTTGCGGATCTCCGGTGGGAGATGCCCGTAGATCACGCTTGCACTGATCCCGGAAAGCTCCAGTCTGGCCGCCATATCAAGCACTGCACGCTTGCTGAACATGATAATGGCATCTCCTTCTTTGATATCTTCTGCCAGGTTTTCTTTCAGGGATACCGGCTCGGTCTCCAACACCAGCTCGGTCTTTCTTTCATGGTAAACCACTTCATAGGTATCATTACATTTTTCTATGATCTTCTTCAGGATGACTTCCGCATCCTGGCTTGCACAGACATGGATCAGTGGACAACGGATCCCAAGGATCGCCTTAACCCAGTTACTTCCCCGGAAATCATCCTCGATCATCTGTGCCTCATCGATAACAGCAATGTCGTATTCATCATCCATTGCCAGCATTTCTATGGTCTGCGATGTCACCGTACTGTTTTCCACATAAAGGGTTTCCTCCCCGGTAACCATCGTGCAGTTTACCTGGTTTTCTGCCATCAGATCATAGACTTCCAATGCCAGGAGACGTAAGGGTGACAGATAGGTTCCGTGTTCCGCCCTCATCAGCATCTGCAGGGCATCATGTGTCTTACCGGAGTTGGTCGGTCCGATATGCAGGATAAAATGTCTCTGCATCTGCCTTGCCTGCGGATACTCCATAGTCGGCTCCGTCGTTACCATCCCGGCGATCTGCCGCTTCATGACACCCTGTCTGTAATTCTGATATTTATCAGGAAGGGCAATCCCCTTCGTCATAAAAGAAGGCCTGGAGAGAAAATACTCACAGAAGTCATCCTCATACTGTTTATTCTGAATATAATTATAATCCTGCTTGGCCAGTGTGCGGACAGCATCCTTGACCTTCTTCAGCATTGGCTGATCATCCGTCTGCAGTGCTATGGCATATAATACCGCTATGCTGGCATACAAAGAGGGCATCTTCAGAACTTTACCGTCCCTGATATTCTGACAGGTTGTGGTTACCTTCTTCTGAAGCTTATCCTGCTTTCCTGTCTTTTTCAGTGAAGCGGCATATCTTCCGTATGCCCTGCAATATCTGTCTGTAAATTTTGCTTTATCCATTCTTTATTTTATCCTTTTACGGTGTCTGCTCCTTATTCATCTGTGGATTCTCCCCTGTCAAAAATCCAGTTTTTATTGTAACATTGCACCGCAAACAATGCAAGAACCCGGTTCAGGTTCCGTTCTCCTGCCTGCACCGGGTTCTTTTCTTTCTGCTATACTCTTCAGTTCGGTCGTTCACTTATAAAAGCCCTGTCTTCTCCAGTGCCTGTCTGATGTCCTCCTTCAGATCCTCCACATCCTCAAGACCTACTGCCAGACGGAAAAAGCCGTTTGAGAACTGCTCCGGATAGAGATACTGTCTCTCATCATCTTCTCCGAGGAATACGATCAGTGTCTCGTCATGTCCAAGAGAAACCGCAGACAGGATCAGTTTCAGATTACTTACAAAACGGTTGTGGGTATCATGATCCGCATCCTTTAAGCCAAAGGAAAGCACACCACCATAGCCGGGGCTCATCTGTTTCCTGGCAAGTTCATGCTGGGGATGGCTTTCAAGCCCCGGGTAGGCTACAAAACTGACGCAGGGCAGGCTTTCCAGATAGGCAGCAAGTGCCATGGCATTTTCATTATGCTGCTTCATACGAAGAGGCAGTGTAGCGCTTCCCCTCATGATCAGCCAGGCATTAAAAGGACTGATCACGCCGCCAAGGTTCACCTGGGACTGTGCCCTTACGATATCCAGGTACTCTTTTTTACCAATGATCGCGCCACCCATGGCATCCCCATGGCCATTGATGTACTTTGTCATACTTTCTACCGTAAAATCTGCACCAAATTCAAGTGGTCTCTGATTGTAGGGAGAAGCAAATGTATTATCCACAGAAAGAAGTGCCCCGTTTTCATGGGCGATCCGCGCAATCTCCTCAATATCAGAAATCTGCAGAGTGGGATTTCCCGGTGTTTCAATGTGGATCAGCTTCGTATTCGGTCGGATCGCTGCTGCCACATTGGCAGGATCTGAGGTATCCACGATCGTTGTCTCCACACCAAATTTGGTATTAAACAGCTCGTGAAAAAGCCGGTAAACCGCAATATAAGTCACACTGGAAAAGATCACATGATCTCCCTGCTTCAAAAGAGCAAAGAAAAGACCGGAAAGAGCTGCAACACCACTGGCAAGTACCACACAATCCTCACCACCCTCCAGATCTGCTATTTTTTGCTGCAGATATTTCTGGTTGCAGCCGCCGTTTCTGGTATACAGATTGCCATCCGCACTGCTCCAGTTCATTGTCGTCGGATCATAGGGAAGCTGAAAGCTGTTAGCCAGCGTGATCGGACGCTGGATTGCTCCGGTTTCCTTATCTACTTCATTTCCCGTATGGATCGCCCTGGTACTGAACCCATATCCACTCTCTTTTTTCATGATCAGTTCTCCTCTCTATGTATAATATATTTCCTATATGTTTACTATGAATTATATTATAGCACAGAGCTTTTCCCATGTAAATAACCAAAAGAGGTACCATTTATCACTCAGTTTAAGTAAGGATGGAAGAAAGAATCCCCTTTCCCAGATCACTTTTCTGCAGTTCATCCGGGATTTCGAACAACTGGCAGATATATTCTTTCTGAAAGATCTCCTCTGCCGTTCCATACCTGTCAGCAAACTCTCCCTTTACACAGAGGATCCTGTCAGATACCCGGGAAGCCAGTTCCAGTTCATGCAGCGACATGATAACAGTCAGGTTTCTCTCCCTCTGCAGCTTTAAAAGGATCGACAAAAATTCCAGCTTGTATTTAATGTCAAGATAGGAAGTCGGCTCATCCAGTATAAGAAGCTCCGGCTCCTGACAGATCGCCCTTGCAAGAAGCACCCTCTGCCTCTGTCCATCACTGATCCTTCCATAATCTTTTTCCGAAAGTTCCTGCACATGGACAAGTTTCATGGCCCTTTCTATTTTTTCTTCATCTTCCGCTGAAAGGAGTCCAAAACGACCTGTGTATGGATACCTGCCAAATGCCACAACATCCCGGCACGTCATCAGTTCTGTGTGAAGTCTGTCTGTCAGGACGACTGCCATCGTTTTGGCCAGTTCTTCCCTGCTGCAGGATACAAGATCTTTTTCTCCAAAATACATCCTGCCACCAAGAGCTGAAAGCTGTCTTGCAATGCTTTTCAGGATTGTGGATTTTCCGGCACCATTTGGTCCGATCAGCGTCATGATCCTGCCTTTTTCCAGGGAAAGCGTGATATCCCGGATCAGAGGCTTTCCATCATATCCGACTGTCAGTTTATCCAGTTTGAATTCATAATTCTGTTCCATGTCCGCTCCTCATACCATTCTGCCTGCCCTGTACGCCTTCCAGGCAACTCTCCGCTTTTCTGCCGCTCTATGCGCATTCCAGACGATATTATACTTCTTTTCTCCTCTTTGCCATCACGATCAGCACCACCGGTGCACCAAACACTGCCGTCACTGTGCTGATACTCAGCTCCGTAGGTGAAAAGACCATACGGGCGATCAGATCTGAAAGCAGACAGAATACCGCCCCTCCAAGGAAGCAGGCCGGTATCATCAGAATAGGCTTTGACGATCCCAGAAGCCGTTTCACCATATGCGGCGTTGCCACACCCACAAAGGACACCGGTCCTGCAAAGGCAACCACACAGGCTGACAGGATACTCGACAGAATCACAAGGCTCACCTTCAGAAAAGGAACATTGACCCCAAGGCTCTTTGCTGTCACTTCCGATATCTCATAGGCTCCAATGGGCTTTGCCAGGAAAAATACAAGCAAAAGTCCGCAGATCACCACAACCGCCATTACCTGTACATTTGCCATATTGATCCCCGAAAAGCTCCCTCTTGACCAGTTATGCAGGTTCACGATCTGCGAATCCTCCGCAAACGTCACGATAAAATCTGTGATCGCCGAACAGATATAACCGATCATCACACCGCTTACGATCAGTGCAGACATTTTGCTGACACGCTTTGACATGGCAAGTACAAAGGCCATGGACAGAATTGCACCCACAAATGCTGCTGTGATCATCATCAGCGAGCTTAACTGCATCGCCTTCTTTAGTGAAAGAATCATCAGAACCGCTACTGCCAGCTTGGCCCCTGACGAAATGCCAAGCACAAAGGGGCCTGCAATGGGATTTCTGAAAAAGCTCTGCAAAAGATAACCGGACAGAGCAAGTGCCCCACCGAGAAGCAGCGAAGCCAGTGCCCTTGGAAGCCTGATCTTTCCAATGATCCCTGCTGTCACCTCCGGCACATTCCTTCCAAGGAAATAGTCCTTTACCTCCAAAAAGGAAACCGGCACACTGCCAATGCAGATATTACTTATAAAAAGTACGACAAGCAGAACAACCAGCACAGCAAAGGCTGTTCCATATCGTCTTCTCCGCTTCTTTTTGTCCATTTCTCAAAATTCCTTCCCTTTTTTCACGAAAGTGGGTACATAAACTGCAGATCCTTTTTCCCTGTCAGCATCTTATGCACATCTTCAATAAAAACTCCGGCTGACAGTGACCTCTGGTACAGGTCTCCGGTAGTACAGAATACACGCCCTTCTTTCACTGCCTTAAAATCCTTCAGCACCTCATCCTTATCGCACAGTTCCTGAATCGAATGTACTTCCCCTTCGATCGTGCTGTTGTAGATCAGATAATCGGCATCCTTCGCCTGCTGATAAAAAGCTTCCATCTGCATATTAACACTGGCTCTGCCATCACTGTTTTCTCCGGTGCTTTCCGGGATATAGCTTCCACCGGCAAGTGCTATCATCTCCGGCACATAATCCGTAGACTTCCTCACATTTACACCGCCGGATGCATTGATATAAAAGAAAGCCACCGTAGGAAGCTCAGACTGCTCTGCCATTTCTTCTGTCACACGTTCCAATATTTCTTCCTGTTCCCTGAAAACAGCTTCTGCCTCTTCTTCCCTGGAAAGCAGCGCCCCATAGAACTTCACCCACTCTACTCTTCCAAGCGGATGCGTCTCGTAGCTGGAATAATCGATCAGCACCGGAATACCCAGAGCCTCCAGCTGCTCCCTGACCTCCGGAGTATGAAAGATCATCGTATTCTCCACGGCAAGCCTGCAGCCTCCTGAAAGAAGCTGTTCATAATCTGGTGCACTGTATTTCCCGGCATACAGGATCTTGCCATCTGCCATGGCCTTTCTGGCCTCTTCAATTCCCCAGCTTTCCTCTGTCAGAGAAGAATACCGGATACAGGACATGTCATCATCCAGTCCTGCAAAGAAATCCATCACGGCTGAGGCTGCAATATAAATATCTGTCACCGGCTGCTGTAATACCTGTACATCCTCCGGAAGATCATCCGGAACCTCGCCCTTTTCCGGGATCAGCAGCATGCGTTTTTCATCCCTCGTTGTAAGAAGCTGATAACCACCCTCATATTCATCTATCCGAAATTCCCTGGCATAGGTAAGGGGAACACTTCCCGTATAGGTAAGGGCACTGCTGATCTGTGGATCTCCCTTAAGAGTCTCTGAATCTTCCTTTCCCATCTGCCCGGCATTCTGAAGCTGCTCACTGTCCGTGGACTGTCCGGCATTTCCTGTCTGTCCTTCGCTCTTAGACAGTTCTCCAGCGTGAAATGTCAGTGTATATTCCACTTCATGTGGCTTACTCATGGCCGTCGTGTCAGCAGTTACCGGAATTTTCTCATCAAGTGCTGCTACCGGGATCTCAAATACCGAGTTTCCCTCTGTATTGACCGGCAGATATTTCTCTCCGTCCACCAGCATATAATCATAGTTTGAACTGCTCCACTCAATCCTGGCCGTCATCTGACCACCAGAAACTGTAATCTCACAGGGAGATGCCACTGTGGCTCTGCCGCTTCCGCCAGAGAGAGTTACTTCCACCTCATATGTGCCATCTGCCAGCCCCTGCTCGTTGCCCGGCTCTCCGCTACTGCTCTGATCTCCGGCACTGCCCTCAATGGCATCCCTGTTTTGTCCTTCTTCTGTACCACTCTGCCCCGTCCTGCCGCAGGCACCTGTAAACAGCAGTGTACTGCAGACCGCCAGGATCCAGATTCGTTTCCAGTTCTTTTTTCTGTTTTCAAACATTCTTTTCATTTTTATTTTCCTCTGATCAAAAAAGAGCCTGAGCCCTGCTTCTTCATCAGGCAGTCTCCCCGATCATTCTCCTTGTCTGTTAAAACATTCTTATTTCTCTGGCCAGACTGAATGGAATGATTTCTCCCGGTTTAGTCTCGGTATACGCTTTTTCCTCATGCATATACTCAACGATGTCTTTCGTTTTAAAATCTGCAAACCTGATAATTACCTTATCGAGTATAGCCTTTTCCTTTTCATCCAGCACAGCGTAATCCATATTGGCCGTTGGATACACATGAAGCATAATATCATAGTTATGATTCACTTCCTCCTGCACATTCAGCTTCTCCAGATTCATCAGGCTGTAATGTCCAACAGGAAGCGCTCCCATGGGTTCATGACAATATACCATACCGGTCATTGAACATCCATTTTCAATAAATGCCAGTGCATCCGCATACCAGAGCATTTTCATGAGTTTAACCTTGAAAAGATTATTTATCTTCTCTGCCATATAGGAAATCATTGCCTCAATTTTATCTATATTCAGCATTGTAAATCCATTGGAATCAGACGGTTCCTCAAAAACTGCATATTCTCCTTCAAATGCCTGTCTTGTGAGAAATTCCTTTCCATAAGAATCCAGCTTTTCTACTATCTTCGTTCTGATCTCCAGTCGTTTCATTACAGGAAATTTATCCGCATTTTTCTTTAAAAATTCCAATGCCTGCAAAGGATTATCTTTTATCAGGCGAAGCATGGTATCATAGGCTTCATCCTGAATTGCCTTACTTTCATACCGGGATATTGTTGCTTCTCCCCATCCCAGCAGTTTGGCAAGATCAACCTGGGATAATCCATAGCTTTCTCTGATCGCTATGATTTCATCAGAAGTAAGTAATCCCAGTTTAATACGATAGGCATTTCTTGCATTCAGAAGATTCTGATTCGCCATTGCTCCAGTCTCAAACTCATTCTCCTCTTTGTCAGCATTGGCACAAAAATAAAACCTCTCTTCGTAGGCAACTTCTTCCCCTTTTATCATGGTGGTCGTTATTCTTTTTCTTTCTTCAACTTCATGAATTTTATCACATAGTGGACAATTCATATGAACTTTTCTTATTAATGTATTAGCTTCCATTGTCATGCCTCCTTCTGTGCTTCATTCTGTATATGGGAAATTCATTTTTTCCCTGGCATAATGAAATGATACACATAAAACCTGCTTCTGCTGATCTCTGATTTTTAATTTTATATATATCAGCCTGCCATTTATATCCTTTCCAAATACAAACAGCAAAGGCGGATTGGTATCATCTTTATCTATCTTTGTTTCAGAATACTCTTCAGTCTTTAATTCCTTTAACCTGCTGACTACATCCTCTGCATCATAATCAAGCTCCAACAACGTATATGGTGTTGAAAACTTACAGTCCTTTCCCTGTTTTTTCCTGCGGATCAGGATTAAATCTGTATTTATATCAAAATCTTCTTTTTCAAGCAATTTATGCAGTTCATCCAGAAAAGCTTCTACTTCTCTTTTTTTCGACTGGTAACTGAGAAATATGTTTATCACCTCCGTTTTCATACTATCATATGATAGTATACCAATCAATTGATAGTGTGTCAATTTTAAAGCCTGATACATTCCATATCAAAACAAATTTCATTTAAAAAGGATTCACCGGATACTTTTCTCATAGGTATGGCACCAAGAAAGAATCCTGCCCGGAGGGCTTTTTTTTGTCATTGGAACATTACGGAGCAATTTCCCATGACATAAAAAAGATGTACAGCTACTCTGCCATACATCTTCTCTATCTGTATTTCCTAAAATCCTTTTTCAGTCCGGATCTCTTTAATCCTCTTCAATATGCTCTCTTCCCTTGCCGATGATCGTCTCTACATGCTCATCTGCCAGAGAATAAAAGATTGATTTACCCTCTCTTCTGCTTTTCACCAGTCTGCTCTGCTTCAGGATTTTAAGCTGGTGGGAAATAGCCGACTGTGTCATATCAAGTGCCTGTGCCAGATCACAGACGCATACTTCCGCTTCAAAAAGGACAAACAGAATACGGATACGGGTATAATCCCCAAAAACCTTGAACAGATCTGCCAGATCATTCAGTTCTTCTTCATCCGGCATGGTTTCCTTTACAATTTTTAACAGATCCTCATGGACCTCTACGGTATCACAGCATTCTACTTCTGCCATAGTGCCTCCTTTATACTCCTTCACTGCAAACCAGCCTGCAGCTTCTTACACATTTTTATCACAGGCTGGCCTGCCGCTCTGCTTTACACTTTTTCTGTAAAATGCCAGCCTACAGTTTCTTCACAAACAGGGCACGGATCGCATTTAGCACAGCAATTACCATAACACCTACGTCTGCAAAAATCGCTGCCCACATATTGGCAATACCAAGTGCACCCAGGATCAGGCAGATCACCTTGATACCGATTGCAAAATAAATGTTCTCATAAACGATGCGGATACATTTTCTGGAGATTTTGATAGCCTTGGCAATCTTCAGCGGATCATCATCCATCAGGACAATATCTGCCGCCTCGATCGCTGCATCTGAGCCAAGGGCTCCCATGGCGATTCCGATATCTGCTCTGGAAAGTACCGGTGCATCATTGATACCATCTCCTACAAAAGCAAGTTTTTCCTTCTCACTCTTCTGTGCAAGCAGTTCTTCCACCTTTGCTACCTTGTCTGCCGGGAGAAGTTCACTGCATACCTCATGGATACCAAGCTCTGCCGCTACGGAATCTGCTACCCGTTTTGTATCTCCTGTCAGCATGACAGTCTTGGTAACGCCTGCCTTCTTCAGTGCATCAATCGCTTCCTTTGCGTGCGGCTTTAACAGGTCAGAGATCACGATACATCCGGCAAAAGTGCCATCAACTGCCACATAAACAAGGGTTCCTACCTGATCACATACTGTATAGGGGATTCCAAGCTGATCCATAAGCTTGCCGTTACCGGCTGCTACCAGTCTGTCGTCTACCTTTGCTGTCACACCCTTGCCGCTGACTTCTGTTACCTCTGTCACACGGTTCTTATCGATTTCTTTGCCATAAGCCTTCTGCAGGCTCTTGCTGATCGGATGGCTGGAGTAGCTTTCTGCACAGGCTGCACACTCAATCAGCTCTTCCTTTGAAAGTGCTGCCGGGAAAATACCGCTGACTTCAAAGACACCCTGTGTCATCGTTCCTGTCTTGTCAAACACAACATATTTTGTCTGTGAAAGTGTCTCCAGATAATTGGAACCCTTCACAAGGACACCTTCCTTGCTGGCTCCGCCGATTCCGGCAAAGAAGCTTAAGGGAATACTGATCACCAGTGCACAGGGGCAGCTGATAACAAGGAAGGTCAGTGCACGGTAGATCCATGTGCCAAAGTCAGCCGGCAGTCCCATAAATACCATTCTGACAATGGGTGGGATCAGTGCCAGTGCTACTGCACCATAGCAGACAGCCGGTGTATATATCCTTGCAAATTTGGAAATAAAGTTCTCAGATCTTGATTTTCTGGAACTGGAATTCTCTACCAGTTCCAGGATCTTGGAAACTGTAGATTCTCCAAATTCTTTTGTTGTCTTAATCTTTAAAAGACCTGTCATGTTGATACAGCCGCTGATGACTTCATCGCCTTCCTTGGCATTTCTTGGAAGGCTTTCTCCTGTCAGTGCGCTGGTATTCAGACTGGAGGTACCTTCTGTAACAATACCGTCAATCGGGATCTTCTCTCCAGGCTTTACCAGAATAATCGTTCCGATCTCCACTTCATCCGGATCTACCTGTACGATTTCTCCATCCTTCTCTATGTTGGCATAGTCGGGACGGATATCCATCAGCTCACTGATGTTTCTGCGGCTCTTGCCTACCGCATAGCTCTGGAACAGCTCACCGATCTGATAGAACAGCATAACGGCAACGCCTTCCTTATAATCCCCAAGTGCGATCGCACCAACTGTAGCAACTGCCATCAGGAAATTTTCATCAAATACCTGGCGGTTCATGATACCCTTGATCGCCTTTTTCAGGATGTCATATCCAATTACCAGATAGGGGATCATATACAGTGCAAACTGCAGCCAGCCCTCTACCGGTACAAATGACAGAATAACCAGTAACACAAATGCCACAATTATTCTGACTAATACCTTTTTCTGTTTCTTATTCATACTTTCCTCTCTTCCAAAATAGCTGCCTGTCGAATCCTTCAGGCAGCTATTCTTTCCCAATTACTCACACTGGTCTGTAACCTTCTGAAAATCAAACGCCTGCCCACAGCCATCTGATTTTCTGTGGTTCCGTTTATTTTATAAAAAGATCTCGCAGTCGTCTTCTACCTTCTTGCAGTTCTTTAATACATCCTTCATAACTGCAGCCGGCTCAGCACCATCCTCAAATTCAACGATCATCTTTAATGTCATAAAGTTAACAGTAGCATCCTTAACACCTGTGGTATTCTTAGCTGCCTCTTCCATCTTATTTGCACAGTTTGCACAATCAACATCAATCTTATAAGTCTTTTTCATGTTCTCATCCTCTTTCTTTAATCTTATTTCATATGAACAATTATTCATATGTTTGATTGTATTATACCACTGTGAAGGGCGATGTCAATAGTTATTTCCCATTTTTTCTGTTTTATTGTACTGCTTACCTGCCTCATTAAGAGGTTCAAAGGCAAAAAATAATGCCTCCCCTGTCAGCACCAGGAGAGGCGCCTCTCATTAGAGAGGTAAATACTCATATGGGAGCATCCCCTTTGGAGTGGGTGCTTTTCCATCATCAGTCGATCGCTGTCACCTTATAATCCTTATCTTCCACTGCCTTCTTCAGCACATCATCAGCAACCTCTTTTGTCAGTGTCACTTCAGCACTGCCCTTTTCATGGCTTACCAGTGCACTCTCCACACCATCTACTGCTTCCAGTGCCTTCTTTACCGTTGCCTCGCAGTGTCCACACATCATGCCTTCGATCTTCATTGTTTTCTTCATTTCATTACCCTCTTCTTTCTTTATATTTTTTGTACTTCCTTCTGCCTGTATTTCCCCGGTCGTCTGTCCGGTTCCAGCAGTATTTTCCTTATGTGCTGCCTGTCTTCTGCTCTTCTGTTTCCTGTCATAGCTGCTGTCATAAACCTTAAAGAGATTCAGCCGCAGGGCATTGGTTACCACGCAGAAGCTGGAAAGGCTCATGGCTGCCGCCCCGAACATGGGATTTAACTGCCAGTGGAACAGCGGGATCCATACGCCTGCTGCCAGTGGGATTCCAATAATATTGTAGATAAATGCCCAGAACAGATTTTCATGGATATTCCTGAGAGTTGCACGGCTTAAACGTACAGCCGCCGGAATGTCCTTCAGACTGCTCTTCATCAGCACTACATCTGCCGCATCAATGGCAATATCAGTTCCTGCGCCAATGGCGATTCCAATGTCCGCCCTTGTCAGTGCAGGTGCATCATTAATGCCGTCGCCTACCATGGCTACCCTGCCTTCTTCCTTGAGGGAACGGACTACCTGTTCCTTACCATCCGGCAGAACGCCTGCGATCACCTCCGTAATGCCGGCCCTTGCGGCTACTGCTTCTGCTGTGCGCTCATTATCACCGGTCAGCATGATTACACGGATTCCCATGTCCGTCAGCTCCTTTACTGCTTCCGGGCTGTCCTCTTTGATCACATCTGCAACGGCGATCATGCCAAGGAACTGGTTCTCAAGGCCAAACAGCAGCGGTGTCTTTCCTTCTCCGGCAAGCTGTTTCACCTTTTCCTCTGTATCTGTCAAAAGAGTGATCCTGCTTCCAATATAGGCAAAGCTTCCACCTGCAAGAAGACCCTCCCTGCTCCTTCCAAGAAGTCCGTTTCCGGGAAGTGCCTGAAACTCTGTTACTTCTTCCGCCACAAGCTCCTTTTCTTTCGCATACGCTGTAACCGCTCCTGCCAGCGGATGCTCACTGTTCTTTTCCAGGGAATAGGCAAGTGTCAGAAGCCTCTCTTCTGTCACACCTTCTGCCGGCAGAAGATCTGTCACTTTCGGTTCTCCCTTTGTGATGGTTCCTGTCTTATCCAGTACCACGATTTCTGTCTTGCCGGTTTCTTCCAGAGAAGATGCTGTCTTAAATAAAATGCCGTTTCTGGCTCCCATGCCGTTACCTACCATGATCGCTACAGGCGTCGCCAGGCCAAGGGCACAGGGACAACTGATCACCAGTACAGAAATGGCTCTGGCAAGCGCATATCCAAAACTCTGCCCTGCAAACATCCATACCAGAAATGTGACAATGGCAATCCCGATCACTGCCGGTACAAAAACACCGGATACCTGATCGGCTACTTTGGCGATCGGTGCCTTGGTAGCCGCTGCGTCACTGACCATCTGGATGATCTTGGAAAGAGCGGTATCTTCTCCTACCCGGACTGCCTCGCAGGTAAGAACACCGGACTGATTGATGGTAGCTGCAGATACCTCATCACCTTCTGCCTTGTCCACCGGAATGCTCTCTCCTGTCAGGGCTGCTTCATTGACGGCACTGCTTCCCTTCACAACGATACCATCCACGGGTATATTCTCTCCTGGCTTTACCAGGAACAGATCTCCCTTTTTCACCTGATCAATAGGTACTTCCTTTTCTGCTCCATCTTCAAGCAGCACTGCCTTCTGGGGTGCCAGCTTCATCAGACTCCTCAGTGCATCGGTTGTCTTTCCCTTGGAATGGGCTTCCAGCATCTTTCCTACTGTGATCAGTGTCAGGATCATGGCAGCAGATTCAAAATAAAACTCATCCATGTACTTCATGACACCGGCCATATCGCCCTTCACCTGTGCATCCGTCATGGCAAACAGTGCATATGTGCTGTACAGAAAGGCAGCACTGCTTCCCATAGCCACCAGCGTATCCATATTGGGTGCTCTGTGAAAAAGACTCTTAAATCCACTGATAAAAAACTTCTGATTGATCACCATGATCATGACAGTCAGCAGAAGCTGTACAAGTCCCATGGCTACATGATTTCCTTCAAAGAATTTCGGCAGTGGCCATCCAAACATCATATGCCCCATGGAAAAATACAGCAGAATGATCAGAAAACCAAGGGAAGAAAACAGCCTCTTCTTCAGCTTTGGCGTTTCCTTATCCTCCAGTGCCTTTTCCTGCTCTCTGATGCTTTCAGAACTGTGTCCTGTCTCTCTGTCTGTCTCCTTCAGGGATGCGCCATATCCGGCTTCCTCAACTGCCCGGATAACCGCTGCACTGTCCGCATCTCCTTCCACGCCCATAGAGTTGGTCAGGAGACTGACTGAGCAGGCGCTGACACCTTCTACCTTGGAAACTGCCTTCTCTACCCTGGTACTGCAGGCAGCACAGCTCATTCCTGTTACCGTATATTGTTTCATTTCTTCATAACTCCTCTCTTCAACCTTAATGCTGCTCCTAATGCTTCTACTTCATCAATTTCTGAAGGATCTTCAGCAGTTCATCTACTGTTTCTTCTTTTCCTTCTTTAATATCTCTCACAACACAGGTTTTCATGTGATTTTCCAGCAAAACTTTATTAAAACTGTTCAGTGCGGCATTCACTGCAGCTACCTGTGTCAGGATATCTGTACAATAGGCATCTCTTTCTATCATGCCCTTGATCCCCCTGATCTGCCCTTCGATCCGGTTCAGACGGTGTATCAGATCCTTGTACTCCTCCGGGTCTCTTTTCTTCGTTTTATGGCAGCAGCACATTTCTTCCATTTCCTTTCCCTCTCTTCCCCTGTTTGAGCTCATTATATACCCCCATGGGGTATATTGCAAGTATCTTTTTTCTCAATAGCAAAAAAAGATACTCCTCCGTCTCCGAAAGAGTATCTCCTGTTTATCTGTCCTGATCCGGTTCTCAGCCAGATCCCCTATTATTTTCTTTCCTTTGTCAGATCCACCAGTCCATTCAGTATCTCTGATATCTCATTCATAGTTACCTGATTATCTTCCTCTGCCTTCATGGTTTCTCCGGCATGCGCAGAAACCTCTTCTGAAATTGCTGACATAGTCTGTACCGCATCCACAATATTCTGGTTGGAATCCTTCAACTGCTTCACAGTATCTGCAAGCTGGGCAATGCTCTGCTGCACGGAAACCGTACTGTTTCTGATGGCATCAAACTGTTTTGCTGCATTGTCAGTTCCTTCCTTTTGTCCATTGATCCCTTTGATCATTTCTGTGATCACACCGACAACATTCTGGATTGCTGAAGACACATTACCGATCAATTCAGCAATATTGGCTGTTGCTTCCTTTGTTCTTGTAGCCATGCCGGAAATCTCTGTCGCTACTACAGAAAAGCCACGTCCTGCCTCTCCCGCTCTCGCAGCTTCGATGCTGGCATTTAATGCAAGCAGACTGGTCTGTGATGTGATTCCACCGATCAGTTCTACAATGGAATGCATTTCCTCCATATAATGATCCAGTTCTTCCAGCTTCGCAGTTACCTCAGTTCCATTCTGTACGGAAATATCTACCTCTGATTTCAGTTCTGTAATATCATAATTACCCTGATCCAGTGCTTTCAGTGTCTGATCCATATTCTCACGGATCGCCAGAACTGTATTTTCCACTTCTGTTACCTGTCCCTGGATCGCCATGGTCTGTGTCTGCTGCTCCTGAATATGCTCTGCTGTATCCTGTGAGCCGGCATTTACTTCCTCCATAGCGCGCCCGGTTGCTTTGGAAGCTTCTGTTAATTTATTCATTCTTTCTGATATGTTGCCAACACCTGCTGATAACTGGCCGGAAAGAACCTGCCCTTCCTTAAGCAGTTTCTCTGCCTTTTCCTCTGATGTCCTGACCTCATCCAGCTTCTTCTCGGAATTGGCTTTCATTGTTTTCACGGTAATAATGGAATATACCGCAACAAGCAGCATCACAGTCAGCTGCAGCACACCGGTATCGGTATCCACATATCCAAACTTGTGAAGCGCAGCACCAAGACCTGTAACGATCAACGTTTCCAGGACCGTTCCTACATTGATCAGTAAAAGATTTCTCACATCATTGAAGATCGTCACCACAAAAACCATCGGGATAACAAAAGTAAAGATCATGTGGTTTGTCGCAGTAAAAAGACATACTGTATAATACACGGCAAATCCTATGGAGACCAGATGCTTGATCAGTGTTGTATCCTTATTTCTGCTGTAGCTGATAAATTCTGCAATAACCGGAATAAATCCGATTGCCGCCACTACGACCAGATAAAGTACACTGCTTCTTCCCTCAATGGTCTGCAGCAGCATCAGCACTGTGATAAGCAGTACCGTCGTAAAATGGGCGATCATGGCCGTTTTGTTGTTTCTTTGCATCTCTGTCATTTCTTTTGTTCCCCTCTCTTTAATGGCGGATGGACCTTCCTCTAATGGCAGTGTCCACCACAGTTTTTACAGTCTCCACCACACTGAAGAGATTTTCCTGCCTTTTTGTCACGGATCATGCTTCTGACTGCAAGACCGACAACCAGAAGAAGAACTGCTCCTACAATAATTGTTCCCATAAGCTACTCCTTTCCATGTTTGCAAGGTTAGTATACGCTAACCATTTGGAGTTGTCAATGATTCTCAATTACTCTCTTCAGTTGATAATTCTTTATTTTTTTGCACATTCCTGTTTTATGTGTTACAATATAAGGCAGTTGCACTCTATAATATAAACCGTTTCCTTCTGGAAGAAAGGCTACGACTACATGAAAGTAAATGAATCTGCAGAAAATTATCTGGAAACCATCCTCGTACTCAGCCAGCAAAAGCCTGTGGTGCGGGCTGTTGATATCGCCGAAGAACTGGACTTCAAAAAATCAAGTGTCAGTGTCGCCATGAAGAATCTCCGTGAAAAAAATCATATCACAGTTACCAAGGAAGGATATATCTACCTGACTCCCTCCGGCAAAGAAATTGCCGATATGATCTATGAACGTCACCAGCTTCTCAGCAACTGGCTCATGCGCCTTGGCGTAGATGAAAAAACAGCAACTGAAGATGCCTGCCGTATGGAACATGTGATCAGCAAGGAAAGCTTTGAAGCCATTAAAAATCACATAAAATAACAGGTCATTTTCTCTCAGTCCAGTATATAAAAGGTTGCCCGTAAAGAGCAACCTTTTTCTGCATTTCCTTTAGCATTTCTCTTTATTTGCATCTGCTACATAAGATTCCATGAATGCAGAAAGCGGACTTGGTCTGCCAAAGAAATATCCCTGAATATAATCAGGACCTATCTTGCTGATCTTATCTAACTCCTGCTTCGTCTCTATTCCTTCCACACAGAGCTTCAGGTCTATACTGTGTGTCATCTCCACCATATGCTGCAGCAGATTATATTCATACCCGTTATTTAACGCCTTCAGTGTAAAGGATCTGTCGATCTTGATGGTATCCGGGCTTAAGTTATACAGATAATGGAAATTGGAATATCCGGTTCCAAAATCATCCAGGGCAAGCGGTATCTCACTCCTCTTCAGTCCATCGCAGAAATGTCTGAAGTTGGCATCACATTCCAGGAACCCGCTTTCTGTCAGTTCTATGATCAGACTGCCTCTTTTGATCTTATATACCTTGATCGCACTCAGGATTTCTGTCAGCATATCACTCTTCAGTACCTGGATATAAGATACATTGACCGAAATACGGAAATCCGGTATATATTCCTGAATCTGCCTGCATGCCTTCAGTGCCTGATGCAGAACGAAACGTCCTACCGGAATGATCAGCCCGCTCTCTTCTAACAGAGGAATGAATTCCGCCGGAGAAACCATCTTTTCCTTCGTCCTGAACCTGAGCAGGGTTTCTGCACTGACAAGCTTCTGGCTCCTAATATCCACAATGGGCTGGAAATAGGCTTCGAAACCTTCAAAATTCTGGTTTACTGCCTTACGCATGGTATGGATCAGTTCTTTTTTGTCAAGGAACTCCTGATAATCTTCTTCCCTGTAGATCACATATGTATTTTTACCAGCTTCCTTCGCTCCGGTCAGCGCAAACTCGGAAAGCTTCAGGATATTCTCACTGCTCTTATCCTGTACTGCTGAAACAGGAAGGATTCCCGCAGAGATCGTATAAAATACATCGTACCCGATCTCTTCGATCAGGGCATCTATCCCCTCCCGGATCGCACGATACAGATCAACAGCACTTTCTGCTGTTCCGTTCTGTCCAAAGATCAGGAATTCATCTGCAACAAGGCGGTAGATCCTGCGTTCCGTTCCTGCTATACTGCGGATACATTCTGCTGTTTTCTGCAGGATCATATCTCCGTATTCCATTCCCTTATTCTCATTGATATCTTTGAAGTTATCAATACCTATACGCAGGAAAACACCCTTATCATTCTTAACAAGCTCCGAAAGCTCTGCTCTGAGGCTTGTCTCCCCAAGCAGTCCGCTGACATTATCTGCCTGCTGTTTCTTACCGATCTCATTAATACATCCTACGATCAGATCCGGTCTTCCTTCTTCATCCACAAGTACATTTCCACGACAGTTGATCCAGACCGGCTTTCCTTCCTTGTCCTTCCACCGATAACGCAGATTATGGAATCTTTTCTTTCCGGAAACGATTTCAGTAAGATCCTGGGAAAGCAGTTCCAGATCCTCTTCATATACCACCTTTGTAAAAGCAGATGTATAATCTGGAAGGCTGGCCGCCGGAAGCGGAAATCTGTCCACTGCATTTGCTGATATTGTGTAATGATTATTTTTCAGGTTAAGAATAAAAAGATAATTGTCAACGCATGGATTCAGAATACCTATCACACGTTCTATTTCCCCAAACGACATTTTGTTTGACAGTTCTTCCATGCCATACCCCTCTTTCGTCAAAAGATGACCCTTTACAATTGTAACATACTCCCGGCTGTTCAACAACCGGGAGTATGCAGTATTCTCATACAAAATAACATTACTTTGGTAGTAGCAATAGCTATTTATGCAATATCGTAAACGGATCTGACAGAAAGGGTATCCGTACTTCCCTCCAGCACCTCCACCGTCTTCTCTCCCGCCTCCATGTCAAAGAAATTATCTGAAAGCTTTAAGCTTCCCTCTGCATTCCCGATCATGACATTCTTGGCGTATTTCTCAGCCCTGACTGTGATCTTATTGCCCTCTGCCTTCACAGTAAGTGCCGGATCCTCGAAGAAATAATGCTTTGGTGGTGTAAACAGACAGCTGTTTTCGGATACCACCTCTCCGTCAACAATAAAGGCATAGCTGATGTGGATCTTTCTCTCTTCAAAGGCCTCCAGATCGATCTGGTCAAGCCATACGCCGTCAAGCGCAGGCACAGTCAGTTCCTGTTTCCCTTCAAGAAGTACGGAGCTGTCAGGCAGACACACCTTCCATTTCACAGTTCCCTTTACCTCCTGCATGGTCTCATTGGCCACATGGAGTCTTGCCTTTACCGGAATCGGACGGGGTTCTGCCACACAGAACGGTCTTTCGCTGAGTTCACCCGTTTCCTCACAGGAGATCATAACCGGTGCAAACATTCTCTTTTCTGCATAGTGCAGTGCCTTCCAGCGTCCATAGTAATCGATGCTAGCCCAGGATGCTACCGGCCAGATATCATTGAGCTGCCATACCACAGCACCCATACATCTGCCACGGTTCCTGCGGAAATGCTCTACCCCGTACCGGATCGCATCTGCCTGCAGAAGCTGGGAAGCATACAGAAGCTGGTCGAAATCCTTCGGATAAAGATAGGTAGCTGACAGGTAATTCATGATCTTGCCGTTTGCTGATGTATTTCTCTGGTGCATTTCCATCACCCTTGAGAAAATATTCCGGTCTCCCGGTTCCGTAAAGGTCTCTACTGTCTGCAGACAGGGGAAAGACTGAAACCCGAATTCAGACAGATAACGGAACCGGTAATTCCGGTAATCGGTAAAAGGCTTATTCCCATGCCATACTGCCCAGTAATGGGTATCTCCTCTGTTTTCATCCCATGGGTTATCATAGTTTCCGCCCGAAGAAGGACTGGACGGCCAGTAAAAGGTCACCGGATCCTCTTCCTGCAGGATATGGGGAATGATATATTCAAAAATCTTGATATAATCGTATTTCTGCTTGATGGAAGGCTTCCATGCCTTATCTAACGTCTGTGTCTCCATTTCGTTATTGCCGCACCACAGGGCAAGGCAGGCATGATGGCGGATCCTTCTGACATTGTCACGGATCTCAGCCGTGATATTGCGTTCAAAGTCATCATCCAGCTCATAGCTGGCACAGGCAAACATAAAGTCCTGCCATACCAGAAGTCCCAGTTCATCGCAGATATCAAAGAAATAATCATCCGGATAATAACCGCCGCCCCAGACTCTGATGCAGTTGTGATTAACCGCTGCCGCATCCATAAGGAGCTTCCTTGTTCTTTCTTTGTTGATTCTGGAGAACAGATTATCTTCCGGGATATAGTCGGCACCCATGGCGAAGATCTTCACCCCGTTTATTTCATGGGCAAAGCACTCGCCCCATTCATCCTTATCCGTATTCACTGTCAGGGTACGGAGTCCGATCCTTCTTTCATAAGTATCAAGTACCTCGCCGTCCGCAGAATACAGTGTCAGCTTCACCTGATAAAGGGGCTGCTCTCCATAGCCTCTTGGCCACCAGAGCTTCGGATCCGTGATCATGATATGATAGTCTTCCGGATCTGCTCCTTCTGCCGGCACATAGGTTCTGCCATCCGGATCTGTCACCCGAACCTCTACTCTTGTGTGATCTTCCTCTGTAAACAGTTCCAGTGCCACATCAAAATCAAGAGTCACCCTGCCCTCTTCATGCTCCTGTGTAATATACACAGAGTCAAAACGGCTTTCCTTCACATACAGCAGGGAAACCTCTCTGAAAATACCGGCATCAGGAAGTCTCGGACCCCAGTCCCATCCAAACATGCAATGTGCTTTCCGCAGATGTGGGAATCCTTCCATGGCATCCCATGAGCCACCGGTATATACTTTTTCATTTTCTTCTTTAATATATCTGGTAGGGGAATGCAGTTCTACTCGCAGGGTATTCTCCCCTTCCCTTAAGCTTTCTGCCACATCAAACTCATAGGTTCTGTGCATATTGCAGGTGCTTCCCAGAAATATGTCATTCAGGAAAATATCTGCCAGGGTGTCAATTCCGTCAAACCGGAGAAGTACGCCATCATAGTCTTCTGCCTTCTTCTCTGCCACAAAGTCCACGGAAAAGGTGAAATCATTGTCCATGATCGGCAGAACCTGCAGCTCATTGTCCCTGTAATAGGGATCAGGGATATAGCTTCCCGCAAGAAGGGCACTGTAGACAGATCCCGGTATCTGTGCCGGAATACCGCCTTCCGGAATCAGTCCGCTGTCCTTTCCCTTTATCTTTAAATTCCAGTTTCCATTTAATATCTGTTTTTCCATTTGTTTACTCCCGGATCATTTGTTTTCTGTTCTCCAGTATAGCATACCTCCCTCTGTGGAAATAGAAACTTTTGAGTAGAAAATTGTACAAAAGCGTCTTTTCTGTGCTATACTGATTTCATAAAAAAAGAAGGGAACTGCGTCATGAAACAAACGCCTGAAAATGAAACTGTAAATACAAAGACCAGACGTGCCAGACAGATCGGTGCACTGGTCTGCGTTGTACTTCTTGTTCTTTTATATGTAGCAACTCTCGTTTTTGCCATCCTTGATTTTGAGGGTTCAGACCGGCTCTTTGCCGCCTGTCTGATGGCAACTGTCGGTCTTCCGATCCTTCTGTGGATCTATATCTGGGTCTATGGCAAATATACCGGCAGGCACACCCTTGCCGATGCACCTGAATCCGGAGCCTCAGAAACAAAATCTGAAAATCCTGCTGCCGGATCAGCACTCAAAAAATAAGTCCGGATTGATATTTCTAGCAAAGCTTCCTAAAATTATACAGGATGCCCCTGTCAGAAGTCTTCCTGAAGCATTTTAAAAAGTCCCTCCGCCGCCTTGGAAAGGGGCTTTCTTTTTTCTGTCAGCACACAGATATGCCGTCTTGGAATGATCTTGTTGAACCGCAGTTCAAACAGTCTGCCGGATTCCAGTTCTTCTTTGGCAAACTCCCTCATCACACAGCCTACCCCCAGATTCCGCAGGGCAAACTGCACGATCATATCACTGGTTGCCAGTTCAAATTCAGGATGCATCTCCACATGATTCTGATAAAGAAACCGGTCCATGCACGCTCTGGTACTGGTATTCTTTTCCAGACAGATCAGAGGGAGCTTTTCCAGCTCCTGAAGATCCAGCATCTTATTCTTATACTGGATAAATTTTCTCCCTGCCACAAAGCAGTCCTCGATCTCCTTCACCGGAAAGGCCTCCAGATCCTCCTGCTCCTCAAAAGGTGACGTGATCAGTCCAAAGTCGATCCGGTCTTCCTTCAGAAGCTGCAGGGTTTCCGGCGTGGGTGCATTGGTGACGGTGACCTTGATATGCGGATACTTTTCATGATACTTTTCAAGAAAAGGAAGAAGATAAAACCGCAGGGTCATGTCACTGGCTCCCACCCGGATCTCTCCGCTTTCCAGATCCAGCATCTGACGAAGCTGGCGTTCTCCCTTTTCCATTTCCTCATATCCCTTTTTTACGAACAAAAAAAGCTGCTCTCCCTCTGCAGTCAGCCGGATCCCCCTGGCTGCACGGATAAACAGCTTTGCGCCAAGGCTCTCTTCCAGCTGTCTGATCGCCTGACTCACAGCAGGCTGTGACACAGAAAGTGCCACAGCCGCCTTTGTTATACTTCCATATGATGCTGCATAATAAAATACTTTATAGTATTCCAGATTACCGATCATAGCCTCTCCTGTTATTCCTTCAGGCCTCTGCTCTTGATGGAAGCCACATCGATCAGGGTGAACTGATCCATCTTGTGCTCCATACTGGTCACCAGCGCTCTTGCCGTATCCATGGCTGTGATACAGTTGACACCGGTCTCGATTGCTGTACGGCGGATCAGGAAACCATCTCTTGTCTTGTCACGTCCCTGGGTCGGTGTATCAATGACAAGGTCGATCTTATGTCCGAGGATCAGATCCATAACAGTCGGTGACTCCTGCGAGATCTTATTAACCTGTCTTGCATGGACTCCTGCTTCCTTCAGGGCATTACAGGTACTTCTTGTCGCATAAATGGTATAACCAAGCTTCTCGAAACGCTGTCCGATCTCAATGGCCTCTCCATTATCTGCATCCTTTACGGTAATGATCATCTGCTTGTACTTCGGCAGATCCACGCCTGCGCCAAGGAATGCCTTGTACAGTGCCTCGTTAAAGGTCTTTGCAATACCAAGACACTCACCGGTAGACTTCATTTCCGGTCCAAGGCTGATTTCTGCTCCACGGATCTTCTCAAAGGAGAATACCGGCATCTTGATAGCGAAGTAATCTGCCTCAGGCTGCAGTCCCGGCTCATAGCCAAGCTCCCTGATCGTCTTGCCAATGATGACCTCTGTAGCCAGATCCACGATAGGAATACCGGTTACCTTGCTGATATAGGGAACGGTACGGGAAGATCTGGGGTTGACCTCAATGACATAAACATCCTCACCGATCGCAATGAACTGGATATTGATAAGTCCCTTTACATGCAGTGCCTTTGCCAGTCTTCTGGTGTACTCAGCGATCTTTTCCTTCACTGTAGTCGTAATGGTCGGTGCCGGATATACAGAAATACTGTCACCGGAATGGACACCGGTTCTTTCAATATGCTCCATGATACCGGGGATCAGGATATCTTCTCCATCACATACCGCATCAACTTCGATCTCCTTACCCTGCAGATACTTGTCTACCAGGATCGGGTGATCCTGTGCGATCCGGTTGATGATGTTCATAAATTCTTCTATTTCTTCATCGGAAATGGCAATCTGCATGCCCTGTCCGCCAAGCACGTAAGAAGGTCTTACCAGTACAGGATAGCCAAGTCTGTTGGCAACTGCCTTGGCTTCCTCTGCGGTATAGACTGTACCGCCTGCAGCTCTCGGGATACCTGTCTGCTCCAGGATCTTGTCAAACAGCTCTCTGTCCTCTGCTGCATCTACATCCTCTGCCCTGGTTCCAAGGATCGGAACGCCCATCTTCATCAGGCTCTCTGTCAGCTTGATCGCTGTCTGTCCACCGAACTGTACCACGGCGCCATCCGGCTTTTCCAGATTGACGATGCTTTCCACATCTTCCGGTGTCAGAGGCTCAAAATACAGCTTGTCTGCAATATCAAAGTCCGTACTTACTGTTTCCGGATTGTTATTAATGATCACTGTTTCATAACCGGCCTTTGCAAAAGCCCAGGTCGCATGAACGGAACAGTAGTCAAACTCAATACCCTGTCCGATACGGATCGGTCCGGAACCAAGTACCAGTACCTTCTTCTTCGGCTTGGTCTCTACGGCTTCATTCTCGCCGCCATATACCGAATAATAGTACGGTGTGCTTGCCTCAAACTCGGCTGCACAGGTATCTACCATCTTGTAAACAGCTACGATACCATTGTCATAACGTAGCTTTTTGATCTCTTCTTCCGGCTTTCCTGTCAGTCTGCTGATCACATTGTCCGGGAACTCCAGTCTCTTAGCTTCCTTCAGGAGTTCTACCGTAAGAGGTCCTTCCTTCAGGGCATTCTCCATCTCGACCAGAATTGCCAGCTTGTCAATGAACCACTCATCGATCATGGTGATCTCATGGATGGTGTCATAATCAATACCCTTGCGGAGTGCCTCTGCGATCACATAGATCCTCTGATCGTCCACGATCTTCATCCGCTCCAGCAATTCTTCTCTGTTCAGGGCAGAGAAATCATAGCTGAGCAGGCAGTCCACATGCTGCTCCAGAGAACGGATAGCCTTCATCAGTGCGCCTTCAAAGTTATGACAGATACTCATAACCTCACCGGTTGCCTTCATCTGTGTGGTCAGTGTTCTCTTTGCTGTAATAAACTTGTCAAAAGGAAGTCTTGGCAGCTTCACTACACAGTAATCCAGTGTAGGCTCAAAGCTTGCATAGGTCTTTCCTGTAATTGCATTCTTGATCTCATCCAGTGTGTATCCGAGGGCGATCTTTGCTGCCACCTTGGCGATCGGATAACCGGTAGCCTTACTTGCAAGTGCAGAAGAACGGCTTACTCTTGGGTTTACCTCGATAACGCAGTACTCAAAGCTGGTAGGGTGCAGGGCAAACTGCACGTTACATCCACCTGTGATCTGCAGCTCGTCAATGATATTGAGGGCGGCAGTCCTGAGCATCTGGTACTCCTTATCAGAAAGGGTCTGGGAAGGTGCTACTACGATACTGTCTCCGGTATGTACACCAACCGGATCGATATTTTCCATGTTGCAGACAGTGATACAGTTTCCTGCACTGTCACGCATTACTTCGTATTCGATCTCCTTCCAGCCTGCGATACATCTTTCTACCAGAACCTGTCCTACTCTTGAAAGACGCAGTCCGTTCTCCAGAATGGTCTCCAGTTCTGCCTGGTTGTGGGCGATTCCGCCGCCGCTTCCGCCAAGGGTATAGGCAGGACGCAGTACCACAGGATAACCGATGGTCTTTGTAAAGGCAACACCGTCCTCTACGCTCTCAACGACCTTGGATGCCGCACAGGGCTCTCCGATCTTTTCCATGGTATCCTTGAATTCCTGACGATCCTCAGCCTTCTTGATCGTAGCTGCTGTGGTTCCAAGAAGCTTCACGCCATGGGAAGCAAGGAATCCGCTTTCCGCAAGCTCCATACCCAGATTCAGGCCGGCCTGTCCGCCAAGGGTAGGCAGGATACTGTCCGGTTTTTCTTTTTCTATGATCTGTTCAAGGACACGGGCTGTTAAAGGCTCAATATAAACCTTATCTGCAATATCCTTATCTGTCATGATCGTTGCAGGATTGGAATTGACCAGGATTACCTCTACGCCCTCTTCCTTCAGGGAACGGCAGGCCTGGGTTCCTGCATAGTCAAACTCTGCTGCCTGACCGATTACAATAGGTCCGGAGCCAATTACCATAACTCGTTTTACATTAGGATTCTTAGGCATCTTTGTTAACCTCCATCATCTTGATAAATCTGTCAAACAGATAACCGGAATCCTGAGGACCCGGACATGCCTCCGGATGATACTGTACGGTAAAGATGTTCTTTCCCGTATATTTTAATCCTTCATTGGTTCCATCATTTACATTGATAAAAGCGGGTACTGCCACAGCAGGATCCAGCTTGTCCATATCGACTACATAGCCGTGGTTCTGGGAGGAAATATAAACCCTTCCGGTCTCCAGATCCTTTACAGGGTGGTTACCGCCGCGGTGCCCGTACTTCATCTTGAAGGTATCAGCTCCGGTAGCCAGCGCCATAAGCTGATGTCCGAGGCAGATTGCAAAGATCGGCACATCCGAATCATACAGCTTCCTAATTTCCTTGATAATAGAAGTACATTCCTTGGGATCTCCGGGGCCATTGCTCAGCATGATGCCATCCGGATGATCATTCAGGATCTCCTCTGCACTGGTCAGTGCCGGATATACAGTCACATCACAGCCACGCTGTGCCAGTGAGTGTGCGATATTCTTCTTGGCACCAAGGTCAAGAAGGGCTACCTTCCTGCCGATGCCGTTTAATTCCTTTACGATACTGGGACGCATCTCTCTTTTACCTGATTCATAAGCTTCCTTATCAAATCTGGCACTGCCGGAAATGGCTCCGTTTTCTGCAAGGTCTCTGGATCCTTTTATCACATATTTTTCCTTACAGGTTACCTTTTCCACTACCTTACCGGTGGTATATTCTTTTAACTTGGGGAGAACTGTGTTGAGGTCATAGGCTTCATCTGTAGTGATCATGCCATTCATGGTACCCTTTTCACGAAGGATCTTCGTAAGGGCTCTGGTATCAATTCCTGCAATGCCGGGAATATTCTGCTGCTCCAGGAATTCCTGAATGGTAATATCCTTCCGGAAATTACTGGGAATCCTTGATAATTCCCTGACAATAAACCCATCCGGCCACGCCTGTACTGACTCCATGTCTTCCAGGCATACCCCGTAATTTCCAATCAGAGGATAAGTCATGCAGACTGCCTGACCGGCATACGAAGGATCTGTCAGAACCTCCAGATACCCTGCCATTGATGTATTGAATACTATTTCACTGATCACTTCCCTGACTGCGCCGATATGAGTTCCCTCAAAAACGGTGCCATCTTCCAGGATTAAAAATGCCTTCATATTAGTATCCGTCTCCCTTCCTTTGTCTAAAAATCCGTAATCGATTTATTATAGCATAAGGTTTTCCCTGCTTCAACTGACATTTTTTATACAAATCGATATTAAAAATCGCTATCCCATTATCTGTGAACATACTCAAGAACTGTCCTGATCACTTTTTCTGCTTCCAGTGGCTTTGTCATATGTTCGTTCATTCCGGCTTCATAAGCCTTTTTTCTGTCATCGTCAAAAGCATTTGCCGTCATGGCAATAATAGGAATGCTCTTTGCATCCTGCCTCTCCATACTCCGTATCTTACGGGTAGCCTGATGTCCATCCATAACCGGCATCATGATATCCATCAGGATCGCATCTATTTCTCCCGGTTTTGACTTTTTAAACAGATCCACTGCCTGTTTTCCATCACAGGCCTTAAGTACCTCTGCCCCGGCACTCTCAAGGATAAATTCTGCGATCTCCATATTCAGTTCATTATCCTCAGCCAGCAGCAAATGGATCCCTTCCAGGCTTTTCTCCGTCTTTTCTATAGTTACTGCTTCCTCGGACGGCTCCTCTGCTTTCCGGAACGGCAGAGTAATATGATAAACTGTCCCTACATTTTTCTCACTCTGAAGTGTGATCGTTCCACCCATTTTATCGATCAGACTTTTGGTGATCGCCATACCAAGCCCCGTTCCTGTATAGCTGGAACGGGCATCACTGGTTTCCTGGGTAAACGGTTCAAAAATATGTTTCTGGAATTCCGGGCTCATACCGATTCCTGTATCCTTACAGATAAATTCGATCCAGACCTTTTCTCCCTCTTCCCGGATCTCCCTGAATTTCAGGAAAATCTCTCCATTATCCCTGTTGTACTTCACGGCATTGCTCAGGATATTCATGATAAGGCGCTTTACGTGTACCGGACTCCCGATCAGATATTTATGAGGCAGTTCCTTTTCACAGGTGATCTTTATTCCTCTCTCTGCCGCTGCCTGTTCCTGCATAACGCAGATCTCTGCGATCAGGGACTCCATCTGAAACGTCCTTTCTTCCAGTACGATCTCCCCTGATTCCAGCTTTCCCATATCCAGTACTTCATTCACAAGTTCCAGTAAAAGTCCGGAGGATTCCCATATCTTCTGGCGGCACTCTGCCTGTTTATCCATATCATAACGGTAATAATCTCCTATCTCTACCATCCCTCTGATCCCATTGATCGGTGTTCTGATATCATGGCTCATTCTCTGCAGAAACTCTGTTTTCGCATTATTGGCTCTTTCTGCCTTTTTGGCAGCCTCCAGTAATTTCCCCTGATAAAGCTGTTCCTGCTTCAATTGCACCTCATGGTATCCCTGTTCAGACCTCCAGCGTACCATCTGGATCAGGAAAACGATCATGGCATAAATAACAGCCGTCATGAGGAGACTCTGTAATGTTGTTGTGAACACCTTTCTGGCCGGAACATACACATAAACATAATAATCCCTGCCCCTGTCTATCATGCCATAACTGTATCTGAAACCATGTGACGAGCTTTTTACCCGTACCACCTGATCTGTTCTGCCACTTTCCCGGATATTTTTCAGGACAGTGATATCATCTGTACTGCTCCCGATCATTGATCCTTCATTGGAAGCCACGATTTGGTCTCCCTTGGTTATCACTATCGTTCCGTTCTTTTCAACCCCCAGTCCATCCATCAGCTTCTGGGGCAGCAACGTATATTTCTGGGTATAATCTGCCTTTGTGTGATAATAAACGGCAACTACTCCATCCTCATCCAGCCGTCCTGCTGTTGCCAGATCAATATTGGAACCGTCCTCACATTCGATCCTGATGGCATATGTCTTCTCCGGATACTCTGCTACATCCAGCACAGCTTCCTTCTGAAGATACTCTTTAAGCCCGGCTGAACCAAGTTCATCTGTAAAATACTCACTGACGGTATTCCCTTTTCTGTCAAGCAGTAATACTCCCGTCAGATATTCGTCCACTACGTACTCCTGCAGCATCGTATTATCCGGTATTTTCCGTCCATTTTCCGAAGTATGCACAAGCTCTCTCCTGACCTGCTGGATACTTTCCATAATGCGGAGTTGGCTCTTGGCCTCAGACGATTTATTCAATGTAATATAAGAAGCACACTGCTCCTGGACATAATTTACAGTATCAGTCAGCTGCGCATGAAATTCTTTCAGATCCATATTGGCAGAAACAATAAAAACAATGCTGAACAGCAGCACACCTATGATCACCAGAAGGTATCCCAGTGGCAGTCCTGCAAAAAGATTTTTTTTCTTATTTTTCAAGCTGTTCTACCTCCAGATACTCTGCTGCATCCGGCAGATATTTACTGATGATCTGCTCCGTTGTCCCATCTGCCCGCATCTCATCCATAACAACACTCAGCTCCTGTTCAATGCCTCTGTCATCATTCAGGGAAAATGCTGCGCCAAGCCCAACTACCAGAAGTGGTTCCTCCAGTATCCGGTAGCTTTCCTTATAATCCGACATATATTGTAAAATAGAGGTTTCATGTGCTGCTATGGCATCCACATATCCCTTATCCAGCATGGTATAGATCAGTTCCCTGTTCTGCAGGCTTAAAACATTTCTCACCTGAGGGATTCTTGCATCCTCATGCCTAAGCAGAATACCTTCCGGTTTCGTTGTGACCTGTACTGCGATCGTCTTATCTTCAAGATCCTGCAATGTATAGATCTTACTGTCTTCTGCCACAGCGACCACCTGCCTGCTGATCATATAGGGACCTGCCCACTTATAGTCATTTTCTCTTCCCTGCATGCTGAAGCATCCCCAGATACAGTCAATCTCCCCGCTGTCTACAAGCTGCTTTTTCTGCTCCCAGTCAATAGTCACAAATTCCGGCTGATATCCCATCCTGTGAAAAGCTTCCGTTGCAAGCTCGATATCAATTCCTGTAGCCTGTCCATCTTCATCCAGATAATTAAACGGGGGATACTGTACATCACCGCCAACTACGATCCTTGGCATGGCATCTGCAGCTTCTGCATCTTTTGCTCCGCTTTTCATGCATCCGGTCACAACGACTGCAGAAAATACAATGATAAATGCTGTTGCTGCCATCAGCCACTTTTTTCTGTTCCCTTTCATCTGCAAGTACCTTTCTTATACTTCTGTACCCTTTATTTCAATTCCCCATTTTACATAATCTCTGTATATTTTACGTTTTCCATAAAGCTCATGTCAATAGCGACATCTCATGCAGTCTGTACATCAGGCAAAAAGAGCCCCGCAGAAATCAATTCTGCAAGGCCCCTCAGGCATTCTTTTATTTGAAATAATGAACACCGGATTCAAAGATCTTAAGATCCTGTTCTCCGTAAATGTTAATGGCAACACCCTTATCTCTTCTCTCTACATGTGCCATCTTACCAAAGCATCTGCCATCCGGCGATGTAATGCCTTCAATAGCTGCATAGGAACCGTTGACATTCCACTCTTCATCCATGGAAACATTGCCTTCCGGATCACAGTACTGGGTCGCTACCTGGCCATTTGCAAAGAGCCTGTCGATCCACTCCTTCGGTGCTACGAAACGTCCCTCTCCGTGAGATGCGGGAGTTACATAAACGCCGCCGTTTTCTGCGCCCTGTAACCAGGGAGACTTATCGGATACTACCCTTGTATAAACCATCTTCGAAATATGACGGTTAATGGTGTTGAAGGTCAGTGTCGGGGAATCTTCTTTCTGGCCGGTGATCTCACCATAAGGAACCAGTCCCAGCTTGATCAGAGCCTGGAATCCGTTACAGATACCAAGTGCAAGACCATCCCTTTCGTTCAGAAGTCTCATAACCGCTTCTTTGATCTTTGCATTCTGGAAAGCAGTTGCAAAGAACTTCGCACTTCCATCCGGTTCATCACCGGCTGAGAATCCGCCAGGGAACATGATGATCTGTGCCTTGTCAATATCCTTCTCAAAAGCTTCTACAGAAGAACGGATATCTTCTGCGGAAAGATTACGGAACACTCTGGTGATCACCTTCGCTCCGGCTCTTTCAAATGCCTTCGCACTGTCATACTCACAGTTGGTTCCGGGGAATACCGGAATAAATACGGTAGGCTTTGCCACTTTATTCTTACATACATAAATGCTGTCTGCATGATAAGGTTCAGAAGTCACCTTCTCTGTTCCCTTTTCTGCCTTGTAGGGGAATACCTTGTCAAGAGGTGCTTTCCAGTCTGCAAGTGCTTCCTCTACGGTCAGCTTTACATCCTTATAGGTAAATACAGGTTCTTCTGTTACTTTTGCTACGATCCTGTAATTCAGTTCCTCTGCCTCTAATGCCTTTGCATCCTCTTCTGTCATTTCCAGTACGATGTCACCAAGGCAGTTCTCAAACAGATCACTTTCCTTAATGTCTTCTGAATAGGAAACGCCAAGCTTATTACCAAATGCCATCTTGCTGATACCGGCAACAAGTCCTGTACTGTCAAGTGCATAGGCAGCCTTTACCTTGCCTTCTCTCATAAGTCCTGTAATGAAACGGAACATCTCCATGACATGTGCATATACAGGAATGTCATATTCATCCTTATCAAACCAGAACTGTACCAGTACATCTCCTGCCTGCTTCAATTCCGGTGTGATGATCTCTTTGTTCTTTGCCACATCTACTGCAAAGGATACCAGTGTAGGCGGTACATCAATATCATTGAAGGTACCGGACATACTGTCCTTGCCGCCGATAGAAGGAAGTCCATATCCGATCTGTGCATCATAAGCACCAAGCAGTGCTGCAAACGGCTGGCTCCAGCGTTCCGGATCTGCCGTCATCCTGCGGAAATATTCCTGGAAGGTAAAGCGGACCTTACTGTAATCACCGCCGCCTGCCACGATCTTTGCAAGAGACTGTGTCACTGCATATACTGCACCATGGTAAGGGCTCCATGAGGAAAGATAGGGATCAAATCCATAGCTCATCATGGTGACCGTATCTGTCCTGCCCTTCAGGGAAGGAAGTTTGGCTACCATGACCTGGGTTTCTGTCAACTGGTATTTACCACCGTATGGCATCAGAACACTGGCAGCTCCAATGGAAGAGTCAAACATTTCCACAAGCCCCTTCTGGGAGCATACGTTCAGATCCTTTAAGGTTGCTTCAAAAGCTGCCTTTATATCGCCCTCTTCCAGTGCCTTTGCCACAGCAGGAAGAGCTGTCTTCTTCAGATAATTGTCCTCTTTGGAAGGAATATTGACAACAACATCCGTTTCCTGATGAGCACCATTGGTATCAAGGAAGGCTCTCGCAATATTAACGATTTCCTTGCCTCTCCATTTCAGTACCAGTCTTGGCTCCTTTGTTACTACCGCTACAGGCACTGCCTCCAGGTTCTCTTCTGCTGCATAGCCAAGGAACTCTTCCACCTTGTCCGGAGATACCACAACCGCCATTCTTTCCTGGGATTCGGAAATGGCAAGCTCTGTTCCATCCAGTCCTGCATATTTCTTAGGTACCTTGTCAAGATCTACTACAAGACCGTCAGCCAGTTCTCCGATGGCAACGGAAACACCGCCTGCACCAAAGTCATTACATTTCTTGATGATCTTACTTACTTCTCCACGGCGGAACAGTCTCTGGATCTTACGCTCTGTAGGCGCATTTCCCTTCTGTACCTCTGCGCCGCAGGTCTCAATAGAGGTCTCTGTATGTACCTTGGAAGAACCGGTTGCACCGCCGCAGCCGTCACGTCCTGTTCTTCCACCAAGCAGGATGATCACATCATCCGGGTCAGAATTTTCACGAATTACATTTTTACGGGGAGCAGCGCCCATAACAGCACCGATCTCCATTCTCTTTGCCACATAATCAGGATGATAGATCTCTTTTACATAGCCGGTTGCAAGACCGATCTGATTCCCATAGGAGGAATAACCGCTTGCTGCACCTCTGACCAGCTTTTTCTGGGAAAGCTTGCCCTTCAGTGTTTCAGATACCGGAACCGTAGGATCTGCTGCACCTGTCACGCGCATAGCCTGATATACATAACCTCTTCCTGAAAGAGGATCACGGATCGCACCTCCAAGACAGGTAGCTGCCCCACCAAAAGGCTCGATCTCTGTCGGATGATTGTGTGTCTCATTCTTGAAGAACACCAGCCACTCTTCTGTCACCGGGCCTTCTCCATAATCAATTTCCACAGGCACGACTACTGAGCAGGCATTGATCTCATCAGATTCTTCCATATCCTGCAGCTTGCCGTCCTTCTTTAATTTACGCATCGCCATCAGAGCCAGATCCATCAGGCAGACAAACTTATCACTTCTTCCTGCAAAGATCTCCTTACGTGTATCCAGATAGCTTTCATAGGTTGTTTCAAGGGGTGCTCTGTAATAGCCATCCTCAAACTCAATATTCTTCAGTTCTGTTGAAAATGTGGTATGACGGCAGTGATCTGACCAGTAGGTATCAAGTACCCTGATCTCTGTCATCGTGGGATTCCTGTGTTCCTCTGTCTTATAGTAATTCTGGATATGTAAAAAATCCTTGAAAGTCATGGCAAGGGACAGGGAATCATACAGTTCCTTAAGGCTGTCTCTGTCCATTTCGCAGAAACCGTCAAAGATAATAACATCTGCAGGCTCTTCATACTCACTTACCAGGGTATCCGGCTTCTCCATGCCGGTCTCTCTGGAATCCACGGGGTTGATACAGTACGCTTTGATCTTCCCGAATTCTTCCTCGCTGATATCCCCGGTTAAAAGATAGGTTACTGCAGTCCTGATGATCGGTTCCTCATCTTCCTTTAAGAACTTCACACACTGTACTGCGGAATCCGCTCTCTGGTCAAACTGTCCCGGCAGGAATTCTACACTGAATACCTTTCCATCTGCTGGAATCTCTATATTTTCTCTGTACAAAATATCAACCGGTGGTTCGGAAAATACGGTTCTGCATGCTTCTTCGAAAATCTGATCTGAGATATTCTCCACATCATACCGAATGAACTCTCTTACCTCCTTCACTCCCGTAATGCCAAGGTAGCCTACGATCTCTTCCTTTAATTCCTTCGCCTTGACAGCAAAGGGCGGTTTCTTTTCCACGTAGATACGTCTTACATTTCCCATGTGAATTCATTTCCTCCGTTGATGAATTGTACTAGTTTTTGTGCGCATATCATTTACATTATATCGAATCCTGTCTTTTTTTCTACTGTTTTAGCAAATTATTCTCGGATACTTCTTCCTCACTCATGAAGCCTGTGGATCAGCTGGTAAACAATGTCTCCTTCTGTAACAAGCGGATCTGTATGGGCAAAAAATACGATACCGTCTGTCGGGGCAAGGATTGTTTCCTTCACATATCCCTCATAAGGATCTATGATCTCTGCCATCCTGTGTCCATACCGGACATCCTCTCCGAGACTTACCAGTCCCTTAAAAATACCGCCTGACATCGTATGTACATCCGTCAGATCCTGCTCCAGGATCACATGGCTGATATAGCCGCTGTGGCTTTCGTACCGGATGATCCCCATTCTTGTCAGGAAGCGCAGCACTGCTGCCACTGCCTGCCTTGCACTCTTTTCATCTATCGTATCTGTCCTGTTTGTGTACAAGGAAAACGCCGCTGTCATCTCATTCTGCCAGTTATAGTTCAGTGTCTTCGTATCAATCGGAGTCGGCTTCCGCACCATGGCATAAGGCAGTCCGAAAAGATTGGCAAGTGAAGTATTCTGAAAACCTGTCTCCATCATTCTGACATGCGGGACAAACTCCCCTGCCATATAAAAGCTTGTCAGCTGGATCCCATAGGTGTAATTGCGAATCTTACTGAAGATCCCTTCTGCCAGCCGGTCTGCGCTGTCCCCTGTTTTTCTTCCCGGAAACCTTCTGTTGATATCCTGGTTTTCCACCCCGAAAAACTTTTCACCAACATTCATCCCGAGGGAATTGATCACCGGTATCACCAGTATTTTCTTTCCTGCACTGACACAGCCATTTGCCTCCAGTTCCTTCAGGGCTTTTACCAGTTGGGAGCAGATATACATCTGCTGCACCTCATTTCCTCTTTCGGATCCCAAAATACAGGCAGCTTCATCACCCTTTCCAAAGCTGTAGCCCTTTATGATCATATCTTCCCTGTATGGAGAAGTCACTGTATAGATATTTTCTGTAAACATAGTTCTTTAACCTCATTCATCATGGTCTATTCCGGTCAGGATCCGGAGAAGCAAAGCTCCCTCCCTGACAAACGGGTACTCCCGGAGTGTAAATACCAGTCCGCTCTTCTGTGCCAGGATCTCCTCCAGCACCTCTCCCCGCAAAGGATCTATCACCTCACCCAGCTTGTCTCCTTTTTTTACGAAGTGATTATGTTCGATCTCCGGCAGGAAAACGCCTGTCGAACCGGATCTGATAAATTCGACCTCTCCGTCCGTGGAAAGCACCGGCTGCTGGATCTCACTCTTCAGTTCTCCACTCCACATTCCAATATGCTTCATCAGATGAAAGATACCGTCTGTCACCTGATTTCCAAAATGCCGGCTGATCCTTGTTCCCACTCCCATTTCAACAACAAAGGAAGGGACTCCCAGCAGATTCAGTGAGTGTGCCAGCGTTGCTTCATGTACCGTTTCTGCAGCATTGGTCCATACCATATCCACATTCATAAGCTGCGCATAGGGAAGCACCCTTTCTGCAAATTCTTCACTGATCCGCACCTGCGGGATCTCACGTACAAAAATATTACTGGCATGGATATCCAGGCAGAGATCCGCTCCTGCTATATCTCCCACAATAGCTGCTGCCACTTTTTCAAGTGCAGTCCCGTTCTCATTTCCCGGGAACATCCGGTTCATATCCATATGAAGTCCCGGCAGCTCCCTGACTGCCATATCCATGCCAAGTGGATTCAGTGCCGGATACAGATCCACACTCCCGTGCAGATATTCCGGATGTTCCTGCAGCCTTCTTGCCATTTCATAGATCACATACTGTCCTTCAAATTCATCCCCGTGGATACCGGATACGATAGCAATCCTTCTGGAATCCGGGTCTTTTCCTTCTATCCTGTTCTTTACGATCCGCAGCTTTTCCCCTACCGGAAGCTGTGTTGCTATGATTTCCCTGATCATATTTTCTGTCCTTTCCCAAAAAGAAAAGCTTCAGGGCATCTGAAGCCTTGAAGCTTTTCTCTATTCTTCTGCCACCAAATTCTGCATCATATACATAATTTCCCGGTCCACAGCAGCCTCTGTCACTCCCCGGGTATTTGCTGCAACCTTGAGGCCTTCCAGTACATACATAATGTTGCTGGCTGCCCTTCTTGGTTCCTCACAGCAAAATTCTCCGATCTCCACACCTTCCTCTATCAGTCTCTGGATTACCATGACTGCCGCATCAAACTGCTTCTTCAGAAGATTCTCCCTGCTGTAATCATTCTCTTCAAAGAAAAATTCATAGCAGGCCTTCTGCAGAGTCCCCTTTTTCGTCAGAAGTTCTCTTTTCTGTTCCTTCAGAAACAATGCCAGGATATCTGCCGGGCCAAAATCCTTGCCGATCTTCTGCTCGAACTCACTGCCCGAATCCTCCTGCTCTGCTTTCAGTACTTCCAGAAAAAGCTCCCTGGTTCCCGGAAAATACAGATACAGGCCTCCACGGCTGATCTCACAGGCATCAACAATATCCTTCATCGTTACATTCTTGTAGCCCTTTTCCATAAAGACCTCTCTGGCCTTCTCCAGTATGTATTTTTTCTTCTGAAGTGACTTCTCTCCCATACCAGTAACAGCTCCTATGCAAGCGGTCCGTCATGTACTTCCAGAAGCTCTCTGATCTTCAGAAGTGCTTCCAGAAAAATACCATTTTCTATGGCATCTGTCCAGAGATTCCCTCTGGTCATGCCGCCAAGTACATACTTCGCCATAATGGCAAATACATCTTCTATATTTTTTAGCTGTGCAGAAGCGATCCATCTTTTTTCATCCTGCACTGTACGAAGCATATTCCTTGAAAAAGTATAAACATAATTCCTGTCCATCAGTCCCGTGGCATTCAGTTCCTTTACAAGGGAAAGCAGCGTGGAATCATATACTCTTACCGGCATGGAAGAACGGTTCAGCTCTTCATTCTCATAAATATGTGAGGTACTCTGCCCCTGCTTTTCTTTCAGCCATGGAATATATCGAAACAGATTTTTAAAAATTGCAGTATATTTCTGTATTTTTTCCTGTCTGTACAGGTTTTCCTTCTCTTCTGTCATCGCAAACCGCTCCTTAAAACTGCAAATTTCTACATCTATGAGTTATCTTATCATAAAAATAACAGAAATACACGTTGAAAATAAAGAAAATACTCTTTTTTCCATCTTTTTCGACAAGCTTTTTGCTATTATGCTAATATATTTTTATTTTTGCTCAATATAATTGTAGAATTTACTTGATTCAAGCAATATAATAATAATCGAACTGATTACGGAAGTCAGTTCGAGCTAATTAGCAATTCCGGAAGAATTCCCCTTTTACACAACAGAAATCCCTGAGAGTTTCTCTCAGGGATTTTTGTTTGCTATAAACACGAATAAATGGCAATGCTGAGAATCTCTCGTCTGCATTGCCATTATATTTTTTCATTTCATTCCACTCCGCAGGAACACGATCCCATAAGGTGGTATGGTCAGATTTCCTTCTGTCAGATCTGCTTCCTCCTCTCCTGTATACAGCCCGTTTTCCAGTGCTGCCTCCTGCAGTTCTCCCAAAAGTGCCAGTGTCTGTGTTTCTCCTGATCCATTGATCAGTACATGAAGCTGCTGATCCTCCCATGTCTTAGTAAAGGCTGCCACGCTGTCTGAATCATACTCCGGCAGATCCTTTACCGTTCCTTTCCGAATCTCCGGATACAGATTCCGGTAATAAATGGCCTTTTTGTAATACTGATAAACGGAAGAAGGATCGTCCTTCTGTTCTTCATAGCTTCCGAATTTCATTTCAAAATCATCCATGTCTGCCGGGCCCCTGCACATGCCCTCTGCAGATGGATCATCAGAAAAATACATGGGTGCCCTCTTATTTTCATCTTTACCGGAACCCTTCATGCCAAGCTCTTCCCCGTAATAGATAAAGGCACTGCCGCTCATCATCAGATTCATGGCACCTGCCAGCTTGGTCTGTGCTTCTGATTCTTCCCCGGCATAGTATCCCGCACTCCGTCCCATATCATGGTTCGTATAAAAAGGTGCATCGATATAATCCTTATTATGTGCAGAAAAGATCTCTCCGATCTCCTGCAGTCTCTGGCTGTAAAAGGATGCCGGTGTATTCCCCTTTACCACTCTGGCAATAATACCATCCTTATTGGCAAAATCGAAATCAAACAGACTGTCAATGCCGCTGTCATAATATTTTTCGTAAACAGTCATATCAGAAAAGACCTCTGCCACCAGATAGGCATCCGGGTATTTTTCTTTCACTGCATCTGTGAACCAGGAAAGGATCTCAATATTGGATTCATCTGCTCCTGTCACATATTCTTTGGCTGCATCCAGCCTGAAACCGCCAACTCCTTTACTGAGCCAGAAATCTGCAATCTTTTCAATTTCTGCCCTGAGCTCTTCATTATAGAGATTTAAGTCCGGCATGCCATCCCAGAACTGTGCCTCATAATACCAGATATCACTTCCCTTTACCGGACTGTAGCCGCTCTTTTTCTCTTTGGAAAAATTGTAATATGACACATACGGGCATGCCTCCGGATCCGGTTCTCCGTCTCCCAGTTCTTTCAGATAGCTGCACGCCTCCTGAAACCAGGGGTGCTCTGAAGAAGTATGGTTCAGCGCCAGATCCATGATCACCTTGATTCCACGCTTCCTACAGGCCGTAAGAAAGGCTTCAAAATCTTCCATGGTGCCATATTCCGGATCAATACCATAATAATCAGTCGTATCATATTTGTGATACGTAGGCGAAGGCATGATGGGCATCAGCCAGATGCCATTACAGCCAAGATCATCTGTTGTCGCCGGATCTCCGTCATTGATATAGTCAAGCTTCTCTGTCAGGCCTTTCAGATCCCCGATTCCATCTCCATTTCCATCATAAAAAGAGTATACAAATACTTCATAATAGGTACGGTAATTATCCTCCATGGAAACCGGTTCCGGAACCGCCAGTGTTTCCTGTCCGGATGAGTCTGCTGTATTTTCAGTTTTCTGTCCTGCTGCACTCTGACAGCCGGTCAGTACTGTCATAAGAAGCATGCTTCCTGCAAGGCACAGCGCCACGATCCTTCGTTTCATCTGTCTGCCTCCCGTCCGTAAATTTCTGTAAGGTTTCTGAGAAACTCCTGCCGTTCTCTCGTAATACTTCCCTTCTTCATCTGGAAACGCCAGTTTTTCCCTATCGTAGATGGGAAATTCATTCTGGCTTCATTCGACAGCCCGAGCAGATCCTGGAGAGAAATGATCACAATATCTGCGCTGCTCCTGTAAGCTTCCCGGACCAGTGCATCCGGGATTTCCCTTCTTTCTTTAATCTGCAGATAGTGATACGCAAATTCCAGTTCCTTTTGCGTCTTTCCAGCAAAATATCCGGCCACGGTTTCATTATCATGGGTTCCGGTATAGACGACCTGATTCCGGCTCTCATAGTTATATGGGAGATGTTCATTGTGGGGATTTCCGTCAAAAGCAAATAAAAGTACCCGCATTCCCGGCCATCCGGTCTTTTTCAGAAGCTTCTTCACCGCCGGTACCAGTACTCCGAGATTCTCTGCGATCACCCGGTTCTTTCCAAGTGTCTCCTCTATGGCATCTGTCAGCTTCCTGCCAGGTCCCTTATTCCATTTTCCGTTCCGTCCGTTCTCATCCTCTGCCGGAATACTGTAATATCTGGCAAATCCGATAAAGTGATCCAGTCTTATGATATCAAAAAGCTTTCCCGCAGCTTCCATCCTGCGCCGCCACCAGGAAAAGTCTTCCTTCTCCATCCTCTTCCAGTCATAAATGGGATTCCCCCATTTCTGTCCGTCATCGGAAAAGGCATCCGGTGGGCATCCTGCCACTACTGTAGGTCTCCCCTCCTGATCTAACAGAAACTCCTCTCTTTCTGCCCAGACATCCGCACTGTCAAGCGCTGCATAAAGAGGAATATCCCCTATGATCCGGATCCCCTTTCCGTTTGCATATGCCTTCAGGTCTGTCCACGCCCTGAAAAACTCATATTGCAGGAAACGGTAAAACTCACAGTTTTCCTGTTCCTCCTTCCGGATCTTCTGCAGTGCCTTTTCCTTTCTCTGCTTCAGGGGCTCTTCCCATTCATACCATGGTTTGCCATTTTCTCTGTTCTTTATGGCCATATACAGGACATAATCATCCAGCCATTCCCTGTTTTCCTCACAGAATGTGCGGTATTCCTTCTTTTCTGCATCAAAACGAGCAAAGGCCTTTCTGAGGATCTGAAACCGGGTCTGATACAGATGGCCATAATCTACGAGACTTTCTGAGTTTCTGTTTTCTGTACCGGACTTCTCAGGTCTCCCATCCTCCAGTCCTTTTCCATCTGCACTGCCCGCTTCTTCCTCTGTCAGCAGTCCCTGCCTTACCAGTTCATCCAGATCGATCAGATAGGGATTCCCGGCAAAGGCGGAAAAGGACTGATAAGGGCTGTCTCCATAGCCTGTAGGGCCAAGCGGCAGTACCTGCCAGTAGCTCTGTTTCATCTCAGCCAGAAGATCAACAAAGGCATAGGCTTCCTTTCCGATGGTACCGATCCCGTGCGGAGAAGGCAGGCTGGTAATTGACAGCAGGATCCCGGCTCCCCTCTGCATATGGTTTTCCTGTGTATTGTTTTTATGTATATGATTTTTCTGCGTATGATTTTCTTTCCTGATTTTCTCCTGCCTGTGCTTTTCCTTCATTCCGGCATTCTCCCTCCTGCATTCCTGACCATCGTTTCTTTCACTATCTGTATTATACTATTTTTCTTTCCTTCTGTCTTTTATTTTTTCGTATTTTTTCGTTTTATGGCAGTAAGAAAGAATCCTGCCTGCAGGATGCTCCGCCCGCGGCGGATCGCTCCATGCGACATCAACCCATCCGCCGCAGTGCGATCCTGCCCGGAGGGCTTTTTATGTCATTGAAACATTACAAAGTAATTTCCTATGACATAAAAAAACTGGCCGCCCATTGACAGCCAGTAAGTATCCATTTATAAAAACCACCATAAAGTTATGATGGTTGCTCAAATAAGCAAGAGGTTATTTGGCAGGCGTCCGCTTCTCCTGCATCTCTCGGGTTTCCCCTGTCAAGCCATCGGCGTGTGGATCGGACGAATTCTTCCACCTCAAATAACCCCTCTTATATTCTATACAATTGTAACATCACTATTTTTTTTTGTAAAGAACCCTCTTATTTCGCAGCAATCTGTTCCACTCTTTTTCATCAATTTTCATAAAAGTAATTATAGAATTTTTGTACGCCTTATTATCAGCAGATGTGGCCAACCGCAGTACTGTCTTAAATCGTTCCTTTTCAGTAATTATTTCTTTAAGAATCAATGCAGTATTTGGCTTTGCTGTTTCTATAATATAATCCGGATTTCTTACAATTTCTCCAAACCATCCTGAAAACCGTTCATAATTATTTGGATATCTGTTTTTAATATGCTGAATTTGATTATCTGACTTCATCTGTCACAATGTCTTCCGTTATACACCTGTATATTTCCCGATCAATTTTACCTACTGTATGCACTTCAATATTCCTTTTATCTGCTGATACATCAATTTTAGTATTTTCATGTTCCTCCGCTCTACTTTTTTGCTTCTTTGCTCTTTCTCCATACCCTGGTCTTCCTGAAATCTAATGTCCCACTTTCATATGGAACTCTTTATCCTGAAAAAATATCCTGGGACAGATCCAGATCATAGTCTTACGATACCTATAATCCAACTGGCAATGAGCGGCGGATAGGATCCTGACTATACTTTGAAAAAATTTACAGGGAATACATGGATAATTTTCAGTAAAAATTTACTGATATAACGAACAGTCACTTTGAAAAATAAATATAAGTTCACACGAAAGTTCACACAGGTTGACATGAAAGTTGACATGAATAGCAAAAACCCTGGTAAATACCAGGGTTTTTCAAGCAGGGGCAGTAGGAATCGAACCCACATCGACGGTTTTGGAGACCGCTGTTCTACCGTTGAACTATGCCCCTATTTCTGTGGTTCTCAAGACCACCGAAGATTATTATATCTAAAACACTCTTATCTGTCAACAGCTTTTGCAGTAGATTTTCTTTTGATAAATCTTGGACGTAAAAGTGTCTTGCTGATAGATACATGATTCATCAGGGAATGTAATGCCATATAACCGCATTTGCCAAGTTCTGTCCTCTCCTGGCGTATCGTAGTGAGAGGCGGCGTTGTTACCGTTGACATCGGCAGATCATCGAAACCGATCACACTGATATCCTCCGGCACTCTCTTATGTAATCTCTCGCATTCCTTCAGTACACCATAGGCAAGCAGGTCATTACCACACACAATGGCTGTCGCACCTCTCTCCACAAAAGCCGGTACAAAATCCTTGGCAGATTCTGCTACGTAATACCCATTTGCTACCATCTTCGGATCTATTGCCAGGCCATGTGCTTTCATACTGTCGTAGAAAGCCTCCTGTCTGTGTTCCGTGATCATGGAATACAGGGAACCGTTCAGAAAAGCGATCTTCTTATGTCCCAGCTCCTGCAGATGCAGAATTGCTGTATCTATTCCTTCATAGCTGTCAGTTCCGATATAGGCTACATTGGGATTTTTCCAGATAAAGTTGTCAAACAGAGCCGTAGCGATCCCGGTATCCTGTAACTGTTCCATCCAGGGATCCTGCAGGGCAAAGCCAACCAGAAAAGACCCGGAGTATCCATTTTTGAGCATAAAGGTATCATACTTTTCCTGAGCCTGAAATTCCGGTGTCACAGGAAGTACTTCTACGCGCCAGTTATCTCTGAATGCTGCCTGCCGGAAGCCAAGCACTATATCATATCCGAAATCACCTGCAGATTCATATTTCATATTTTCAATGAACAGACAAAGCTTCCTGTGTTCTTCCTTTTTCATCCGCTTTGTCACATAACCCATTTCTACCGCTGTATCCAGAATCGTCTGCCGCAGTTCGATACTTACGTCTGTCGCTCCATTAAGCCCTTTTGATACTGTACTGATCGATACCCCAAGTCTCTCTGCTATTTCCTTAATTGTTGCCATTCTTCCTGCCTGCACACTCCTAATTCTGTAATCTGTCTTTCGTGTCAGCCTCAATCTGGGCGCTGAAGCTCTTCAGTTCTGCCGATGGTTCATAATTTTCTTCCGCATACAATATTTCATGGAGCTTCACTACATTATCTGTAAGAGACATGGGTACTACACAGGCTCCTACAGAAAGGGAGGCTCCTGCTCGCATTCCTGCAAAGGGGAAGCCATCACTGACAGTCACCTTGTAATCTCCTACTTTACTCAGGACAGCAGCAATATCCTCCACGTCGATCGAGGTAACGACATGGGGCAGTACGGCATTCATGGCATTCATAAGTGTTCCTACAGATGCGCTCTTTGCCTTCTCCATCATGGCAATCAGCACATCCCGCTGCCTCTTGGTACGTTCAAAATCATCCCCCACATAACGGATCCTGCAATAGGCAGTTGCCTGCAGCCCATTCAGCGTCTGCAGCCCCGGTTCCGTAACCGGTTCATAATCCACTCCGGCTGTGGCGGTGAAATTCTTCTGATCCTCAGTCGTTCCCACCATGCTGATCTGATAATTGTTCAGATGGCTGATCTCATTTTCCTTCACATCGATCTCCACGCCGCCAAGGGCATCCACTGCCTCCATCAGTCCTTCGAAGCCAACGGTTATGTAATCTGTCACGTAGAGATCGGTATTCATATTGATCATGCCAAGAGCCATTTCCGGTCCCCCCTTGGCATAGGCAGCATTGCATTTATTGTAGGTATCATTGCCAAGATTCAGATAAGTATCTCTGTAGATAGAGATCAGACGCACATCATGCTTGTCCATATCGATAGAACAGATCATAATGGTATCACTTCTGTTATTTCCTTTTCCAAGGTTCTCATCTCTGGCATCTACTCCGAAAAAAGCAATATTATAAATTCCCGTATATGTCTTTGTCTCTTCGCCTTCTCCGTTTTCCTCTTCCTGTATCTTTTCCTTAACTTCCTCATTGACAGCGATCTGTTCCGTATCGATCCTGTCCTTCTTTACACCATTTTTTCCTGTCGTACGGAGAACTACATATAAAGCACCCGCTGCTGCGATCAGAACTACCAGTTCCAATATAAAAAGCGGTATGTGTTTTATCCATTTTTTCTTATCCATTCCATGCTCCTTTGTGAATTGTCGTAATTTCCGACAAACATACCTTACTATTTTATCACAGGAATCCGTAAATTTGAATAGAAAAGAATATTTTCTTAAAAAAATGTTACAAAACTGTAATATTTATCTCAGATCAGATCCATTGCCTCACTCACACTGTCCACATAAATAATTTTGATCCCTTCGATATCTTTCAGGCTTTCCCGGCATACCCCGGGCACAATACAACTGGTAAAGCCCAGCTTTTTTGCTTCCTGTACACGTACCTTGATCATACTGACAGCCCGCACTTCGCCGCTCAGTCCGATCTCTCCCATAGCCACCATACTGCCATCCACTGCCCGGTTTTTAAAGCTGGATACGACCGCCATGGCGATCCCGAGATCAATCGATGGTTCCATGATCTTAATCCCTCCGGCAATATTGACATAGGCATCACAGCTTCCAAGCTGCAGCCCCAGCCGTTTTTCCAGCACTGCCATCAGCAGGTTCACCCGGTTAAAATCTGTTCCTGTGGTCTGCCGTCTCGGAATCCCGAAATTGCTGTGGCAGACCAGTGCCTGGATCTCTATCAGAATCGGCCTTGTTCCTTCCATGGCACAGGTTACAACCGATCCACTGGCATCCTCCGGCCGGCCGCTGAGCATCATCCTGGAAGGATTCAGAACCTCTTTCAGTCCATCAGCTTCCATCTCAAACACACCGATCTCATTGGTCGAGCCAAACCGGTTTTTTACCCCGCGCAGGATCCGGTAAGAAGCATGTCTGTCACCTTCAAAGTAAAGAACTGTATCCACCATGTGTTCCAGTACTCTTGGTCCTGCTACCGTTCCTTCCTTCGTTACATGACCTACGATAAAGATCGACGTGTTCAGTCCCTTTGCCAGCTTCAGCAGGATACCGGTGGCCTCCCTTACCTGGGAAACACTGCCGGGAGCCGCCGATACCTCGGCTATAGACATGGTCTGTATGGAGTCGATGATGACGATCTGGGGACGCTTTTTCTGAATGACATCTTCAATGGTATCCAGATCTGTCTCGCAGAGCAGCTTCAGATGCTCTGTGAATTCACCCAGTCTTGCTGCCCTGAGTTTGATCTGCCGCAGGGATTCCTCTCCGGATACATACAGCACTTCCTTTCCTGCCGCCGCAAGATTTCTGCAGACCTGTAAAAGCAGTGTAGACTTGCCGATTCCGGGATCACCGCCTACCAGGATCAGAGACCCTTCCACGATACCTCCGCCAAGAACCCTGTCCAGCTCCCCGATTCCACAGCTTGTCCTCTCTTCCTCTGACAGTGAAATATCTGCAAGCGTCTCCGGCTCTGCTGCTGTATGTGGATTTCCCGCCTTTCTGATGCCGCCTTTCCCGGCTCCTGTCACCACGGTCTCTTCTACAAAGGTGTTCCATTCCCGACACCCCGGGCACTGCCCCATCCACTTTGCTGACTCATATCCACAATTCTGACAGAAAAAAACTGTACTTTTTGCTTTTGCCATGCTTCCTGCATCCTTTCTGAAAAAAGCCTCCTGACCGGTAAGGCCAGAAGGCTTTTACTTTATCTTGCTACAATGTCAACCTTAACTTCTCCTGCTCCTGCAAGTTCCACACTGAGGTTCAGCTTGCCACCCAGATTGGTCTTCATACCGCCAATGCTCTGATCGTCCACATAGACTACATACTCGGTATCTTCCATCAGACCTACTGTGATCTGTGCATCCTCGTCTCCTTCTACCAGGAAGCTGACTCCTTTTTCGGTTTCCCTGAAGTTCAGTACGCTGGTTCCCGGTACAGATTCATATACAAATAAACCATTTCTTTCCAGCTTAGTCATTGTCTTAAATGTCTTAACCTTGTACTGATCACCATCATGCTCAAAATCTTCAACCTTCTGCTTGGTTTCAAGCCTGTGATTTCCAAAGCTTATGCTGCCATCCGCTTCTGTCCGGATCAGTTCTTCCACAACAGCCATCCCTATTTCCTCCATTGTATGCATTTGTATTAATATTGATAGCATTAGTATAATCTATTTTTTACTTAACGTCAAAAACAACTTTTCCTTTCCGGTAACCTGCAGACACCGTATCCCCTGCCTTGATCCTTCCTGAAAGAAGTTCCTCTGCAAGAGCATCCTCTACTACCTGCTGCAGCGCACGCTTTAACGGTCTTGCGCCCATCTTGTAGTCCGCATATTTCTCTACAAGATGCTCCTTCAGTGCTCTTGATGCACTCAGATGGATGGAAAGCTGCTTTTCACACCTTGCGGAGAGATTATGGAACAGCAGGCTGGTTATCTTTTCCATATCCTCTTTTGTCAGCGGATGGAATACCATGATCTCATCGATACGGTTGATAAACTCCGGTTTAAACAGTCTTCTGACTTCCTCCATGACACCCTCTTTCATCCGGTCATAGTTCTGTTTTTCTGTTTCTGCCACACCAAATCCCAGATTCTTTGGTGCAATGATACGCTGTGCCCCGGCATTTGAGGTCATGATCAGGATCGTATTTTTGAAGCTGACCTTCCTTCCCTTGGAATCTGTGATATGACCGTCATCCAGCACCTGAAGAAGTACATTGAACACATCCGGGTGAGCCTTTTCAATCTCAACAAACAATACGACGGAATAAGGATTCTTGCGGATCTTTTCACTGAGCTGTCCACCCTCTTCAAATCCTACATATCCCGGAGGTGAACCGATCATCTTGGATACAGAGTGACCTTCCATATACTCTGACATGTCCACACGGATCAGGGTATTTTCTGATCCGAACATAGCCTCTGCCAGTGCCTTGCTGAGTTCTGTTTTTCCTACACCGGTAGGACCAAGGAACAGGAACGAACCGATCGGCTTCTCCGGATTCTGCAGACCGACCCGTCCCCTGCGGATCGCTTTTGATACGGCACTGACTGCTGCATCCTGTCCGATCACACGTTTATGCAGGATACTCTCCAGCTTCATCAGTCTTTCGCTCTCTGTTTCTGTCAGCTTTTTCACCGGGATCTTCGTCCACGCTGCCACAACTTCTGCAATATCGTTCTCTGTTACCTTAAGCTCACCCTTCTCCTGCTTCTTCCGGTTTGCTTCACAGGCCTTCTCATATTTGTGGATCAGCTTCTCCTGCTCCGCCCTGCATACGCCTGCCTTATCAAATTCCCTGCTCTTCAGGTAGCCTTCTACTTCCCTGTCGTAGGCAGCAAGCTCTTCCTGCATTTCCTTCAGTTTCTCAGGTACATGGGTTGCCTTCAGCCTGACGGCTGCAGAAGCTTCATCGATCAGGTCAATGGCCTTATCCGGCAGGTTCCTGTCATTGATATACCTCTCAGAAAGCTCTACTGCTGCTTTGATCGCTTCTTCTGTGATCACTACTTTGTGATGTTCCTCGTATTTGTGCACGATACCTTTGAGGATCCGCTCTGCTTCCTGCACAGTAGGCTCTTCTACCATGACAGACTGGAATCTTCTCTCAAGTGCCGCATCCTTCTCCACATACTTATGATACTCTGCCACTGTGGTTGCTCCGATCAGCTGCAGCTCTCCTCTTGCCAGTGAAGGCTTTAAGATATTGGAAGCATCGATTGCCCCCTCTGCACCGCCTGCACCGATGATGGTATGCATCTCATCCAGAAACAGGATAATATTCCCATCCTCCTGTACCTCGTGGATCACCTTTTTCAGTCTTTCTTCAAACTCGCCGCGGTACTTGGAGCCTGCTACCATTCCTGAAAGATCCATGGTAAGGAGGCGTTTGTTCTGCACGGTAAAAGGAACCTCTCCGGCCACAATACGCTGTGCCAGTCCTTCTACTACCGCCGTCTTGCCAACACCCGGCTCGCCAATCAGACAGGGATTATTTTTGCTTCTTCTGCTCAGGATCTCAATGACACGCTGGATCTCCTGCTCTCTGCCGATCACAGGATCCAGTCTGCCATCCCTTGCCAGGGCAGTCAGATCTCTGCTGTACTGCTCCAGTGTGGTAGCCGCATTCTTTTTATTCTTCTGTCTGGCCGCCAGATCCTCCTTATACAATGCCGGATCCTCACCCATAGCTGCCAGTGTGTCGATATACAGCTTCTGTATGGCTGCCCCCATGGTACGCAGAAGCCTTGTTGCCACACATTCATTTTCCTTGAGCAGGGACAGCAGGATATGTTCGGTGCCTGTCTTTTCTGCCCGGAAACGGTCAGCCTGCCTGTCAGCCTCCTGTAAAACAGCTTCTGCCTTTGGTGAATATTGTTCTCTGTCCTTTGTAACAACAGCCGCATCCGGACTGATCAGTTCTCTGATCATGGTAAGAAGCTGTTCTTCCTCTACTCCGTTTTCAGTCAGAACCCTTGCTGCTACACCGGTTCCTTCCTTTAATAGTCCTGCCAGAATATGTTCCGTTCCCACATAGCCCGAATGAATCCTGGCTGCTGTTTTTTCTGCCAGCTTCAGCGCTTTCTGCGCCTTTTCTGTATAATTCGAACGCATCTTAAATTCCTCCATATTCTTCATAGATATCATCGATCATGGCATGGATCTCATCCTTGCTGATTCCCCTGCAGCTTGCCTTGGCAAGAAGCTTATGCAGTTCTGTATCGATCTCTTCAAGTGCCATGAGTTTATCCGCATTGACTGCGATCACAGCGCCTCTCCTTCTGTCCATCTGCACAAAGCCTTCCTGCCGCAGCACAGTATAGGCTTTATTTACCGTATGCATATTAATGCCAATCTCTTCTGCAAGTGCCCGGACAGACGGAAGAGAATCCCCTTCTTTAAATCTGGCCGTAGCGATCCCATATACGATCTGGTTCCGAAGCTGAATGTAAATCGCTTCTGTACTGTTAAAATCAATTTCTATAATCATATCTTATCCTGTCTTTATGGGTTACCCCAAAATCCCCTCTGCCGGATCTGCCACAGGCAGTTCCGCTTTCGACCTGGTAACAACAGGGAGGAATAGCACCGCTATTCCTCCCGTTTCTCTTTCGTAGTTTATTTACAGATCTTTGTCATCCATATTCAGGAATTCAAATTCAAATTCATCATCATCTACGAGAAAATTCTGTGCCTTTCTTGACGGCTTTTTCACAGGCTTCTTTTCCTCGGCTGCTGTCAGATCTGCTTCCTGTCTTGATTTTTTCCGGACAGGTCTTTCCTCTTCTTCATAAAAGTCTTCTCTTTCCCTTGTCCGTTTCTTCTTTACAGGAACCGGTTCTTCTTCGTAATCCAGGTCACGGCTCTGTTTTTTCTTCTTCTTTACAGGAGGCTCCGGCTCTTCTTCCTCAAGTTCTTCCTCTTCGTCCTCATAATCTTCATAATAGTAAGCATCCTTCAGCTTGAAGATCAGAATGGTCACGACTGCGATCAGTATCACCAGTACCACTGCCATAACAATGATAATGATCTTTTCTGTGGTCACCTGCTTCTGTAATGCTTCATTGTCAGCTCCTGTCTGATTTACCACATCAAGCAGGTTCGTCACTGACATCATGGTACCATTTACATTATCATAGAGCCAGTAGGTTTCGTCGTTATACACTACTTCATAATCATTGTGTTCCGGTTCTGCCGGTGTCTCTTCCTGAGATTCTTCTGTATCAGTTCCTTCCGGTATTTCTGTGTTCTCTCCATCTGCAGGAGTTTCTTCAGATCCGTCTGCTTCTGCTGTATCAGTTCCATCTGTCTGTGAACCATCTGTATTTGCTGCTCCATCAGAAGAAGCTCCCATAGTGATCAGATCGGAACGGATATAGCCTTCCTTGGAAGAACCATTCTTGTTAAAACGGATCTGATACCACTTCTTTCCTGCACTGTCTGTCGCCTCGCCGATCAGCGTAACACTTTCTCCCTTGGAAAGAGATGCCACCGGATCATGCGAAGTAGATGCACCGGAACGGATCTTTGCACTGTCAACTGCAATCGTTGCTGCCTGTTCTCCAATAGATGTAGGTACAGTATCTGCCGGCTTTTCTGTAGTTGTAGTTGTTGTCGCTGCCGCAGTAGATGCTGCTTCTACCTTGATGTCATCTGATGTTTCTACAAGATCAGAACGGATATAGCCATAGGTATTATTACCATTTGGTACCTTATACCACACGGTTCCTGAAGAGTCCTTTACAGCCCCTACAATATCAATCGTCTTGCCCTTGACTGTGCTTCCCACTACAGAACTGCCTGTACTTGCTTCAGAACGGATCTTTGCGGTTTCCGCTACTACCTTTCCTGAAGCTGCCAGACTGGTAAATGTCTGCAGTGATACGACCATAACAAAAGCCGCCACACCAAGCATTCCTCTGATCCAGGTTTCTTTCTGAAATAAAGCTTTCATTGCCTTCACTTCTTTTCTCCTTATCTTTCTCTTATAAAGCGTCTCTCTCCGGTTTCTTCACGGAAGCCTTCACTGCCTCCCTGAACACCGGATTTCCTCATCCTGCGCGCTTCTTCCTCGAGCTGTCTGTGATACAGCTGTTCACATTTACTGCATAATCTGCCACTGCTGATATTGGCACCACACATTTCACATCGTATATAGCCACCGGCATTGTTGATGATCTCAAACCGGTTATCTTTGATCATATCACGTATGGACTTATGAGTTACGCCTGTGGCATCTGATATCTCGGCTACATTTGCTCCCTTATGCTCATCCAGATAATTGCGCACTTTTCCATAATCATCATATTCCTGATGTCCACACTCTTCACATTCATATTCACCAAGTCCCTTGTAAACAAGGACCCCACCGCACTTCTCACAGTAGGACGGCCTGTGCAGCTCACCCATGCTGAATATCGCACGTCTCATATCCATCTTACGTCACCTTCCCCATTCTCACATGCTCAGGCTTCATCAATTGCCTTTCCAATATCATGACGCATATATTTGTTTTCAAACGTAATCCATTCTGTCGCAGCATAGGCATTTTTTCTGGCTTCCTTCAGGTCAGCCCCCTTCGCTGTGATACCAAGGACACGTCCTCCATTTGTCACAATCCCTTTTTCTGTTTTGGCTGTTCCTGCATGGAAACAGAAATAAGAATCCTGTCCCTCGAATTTCTCAAGACCATGGATCACAAATCCTTTTTCATATCTGACCGGATAGCCGTCAGATGCAAGTACCACGCAGACCGCTGCATTGTCTTCGAACTCCAGATCGATCTGATCCAGTCTGCCGTCAATGCAGGCCTCCATCACTTCTATGATATCATTTTTCATTCTGGGAAGCACTACCTGAGCCTCCGGATCACCAAATCTGGCATTATATTCCAGAACCCTTGGTCCTTTCTCTGTCAGCATCAGTCCAAAAAAGATCACACCCTTAAACTCTCTGCCCTCTGCTGCCATGGCGTCCACAGTCGGCTGATAGATATATTTCCGGCAGAAGCTGTCCACTTCTTCTGTATAAAAAGGACTGGGCGAAAACGTTCCCATACCACCGGTATTTAATCCGGTATCTCCGTCTCCTGCTCTCTTGTGATCCTGTGCACTTGTCATGATCCGGATATTCTTTCCATCCACAAAGGAAAGAACCGATACCTCACGGCCTGTCATAAATTCTTCAATGACAAGTCTGTTTCCGGCACTGCCAAACTTCTTATCTTCCATGATCTCCCTGACACCGGCCTTCGCCTCGTCAAGATCCTGACAGATCAGAACGCCTTTTCCAAGAGCAAGTCCATCTGCTTTCAGGACAATGGGAAATTCTGCTGTTTCCAGATAATCGAGTGCTGCCTTCGGATCATCAAAATTCTCATAAGCTGCTGTCGGAATATTGTATTTTTTCATCAGATCCTTGGAAAATGCCTTGCTTCCTTCCAGAATGGCTGCATTTTTCCTTGGTCCGAATGCCCGAAGGCCCGCTTCTTCCAGTCTGTCTACCAGACCGCCCACCAGTGGATCATCCATTCCCACGATCGTCAGATCGATCTCTTTTTCTTTTGCGAATGCTACAATCTTGTCAAACTCCATAGCCCCGATGGGAACACATTCAGCGATCATTCCGATACCTGCATTACCCGGTGCACAATAGATCTTGCTTACTTTCTTACTTTTGGAAACACTGTATGCGATCGCATGTTCTCTGCCACCGCCGCCAACGATCAAAACCTTCATATCTGCCTCCATGAAATCCATGTAATCGTATTTTATTCTTCTACAATGGCAATCCCGTCTTTCACGGTCACCCTGCCATGTGCAATCAGATCAATTGTCTTTGGAAGGATCTGCCACTCTGCCTCTTCCATTACCCTGTGCTGCAGTACCTCCGGTGTATCACCGTTCTTCACATAAACAGCTTTCTGCATGATAATGGCACCGTGGTCATAAACCTCATCCACAAAATGAACGGTAGCGCCTGTCACCTTGACACCGCTCTTCAGTACTGCTTCATGGGGTTTCAGCCCATAAAATCCCTTTCCGCAGAAAGACGGGATCAGTGCCGGATGCACATTAATGATCCTGTTGTGATACTTTCTCACAAGCTCTGATGGCATCATGATCATCATGCCTGCCAGAACGATCAGATCCGGATTCTCCGCATCGATCGTTTCGATCAGCTTCTGATTAAAGTCCTCTCTGTCTGCAAAAGACTTCATATCTACAACAATATCCTTAATTCCATGTGTCCTTGCACGCTCCAGCGCCCTGACACCTGGCTTGTTACTCAGCACAAAGGAAAGCTCCACATCTGTGATCTTTCCACTCTCTACCGCATCAATAATGGCCTGCAGATTGGTACCGCCGCCTGCGGCAAGGATCCCTACTCTCAGCATAAGTCTACACCCTTCTCACCGGCAATGACCTTACCTACTACATAGCCCTTTTCGCCGGCTGCCTCAATAGCAGAAAGAACCTTATCCTTATCTGCCGGATCAATGGCAAGCACCATGCCAAGTCCCATATTAAAAGTATTATACATCATTTTCTCTGCAATGTTTCCTGTTTTCTGCAGCAGCCTGAAAATAGGAAGAACCGGATAGCTGTCCTTCTCTACCACTGCACGTACCCCTTCCGGAAGCATACGGGGAATATTTTCATAAAAGCCGCCGCCGGTAATATGGCTGCATCCCTTAACGGTCACACCGGCTTTCTTAATGGCCTGTAATGTCTTTACATAAATCTTGGTCGGAGCGATCAGTGCCTCACCAAGCGTTGTACCCAGTTCATCATAGTAGGTTGCAAGGGATTCCTTTGTCATCTCAAACACCTTACGTACCAGAGAAAATCCATTGCTGTGGACACCTGAGGAAGCAATACCGATCAGCATATCGCCGTCCTTGATATTTTCTCCGGTGATCAGATCCTTTCTGTCTACCACACCAACTGCAAAGCCTGCAAGGTCATATTCATCCTCCGGCATCAGTCCGGGGTGCTCTGCTGTCTCGCCGCCGACAAGGGCAGCTCCTGCCTGCTTACATCCCTCTGCAACACCCTTTACGATCGTTGCGATCTTCTCAGGATAGTTCTTGCCACAGGCTATATAATCAAGGAAAAATAAAGACTCTCCACCGGCACAGGCTACATCATTGACACACATAGCTACTGCATCAATACCGATCGTGTCATGCTTATCCATCAGAAATGCCAGCTTCACCTTCGTACCACAGCCGTCTGTTCCAGATAACAGCACCGGATCCTCCATGTCCTTAATGTTCTTCAGGGAAAATGCTCCTGAGAAACCACCGATCCCGCCAAGAACCTCTGGTCTCATCGTCTCTTTCACATACTTCTTCATTAACTCCACAGATTCATAACCTGCTTCAATATCCACACCGGCTGTCTTGTAGTCCATTTCTTTCTCCTTTTCTCTTTGCTTATCGTATTCTTACTGATTCAGGTAATTCTCATATCCAATCTGCTGCAGCTTTAGATCCTTTGCTTCTACCTGCTCCTTCAGATTTTCTGTATAAGCTTCCAGCCTTGCCAGCAGTTCATCATCACCGGTTGCCAGCATCTTTGCTGCAAGGATCGCTGCATTCTTAGCCCCGTCAATAGCGACTGTTGCAACCGGAACTCCGGGAGGCATCTGCATAATGGAGAACACTGCATCCATGCCATCCAGTTTCTTACCGGAAAGAGGAACCCCTATAACAGGCAGGGAAAAGAGTGCTGCGCACATTCCAGGCAGTGCTGCTGCCATTCCTGCTCCTGCAATGATCACCTTTAATCCACGTTCCTTCGCTGATCTTGTCCATTCGATCAGAAGATCCGGTTCTCTGTGTGCGGAAATAATTCTCATCTCATATTCAATTCCCAGTTCCTTCAGCATCGCTGCGGCACCGCTCATCACTTTAAGATCTGAGTCACTGCCCATGACGATTCCTACCTTTGGCATAATTTTCTCCTCCTGTTTGCGTAGTCCCGAACATTTACATCATACTATAACCAACTTCCTGATTCAACTCCAAAATGATCCACCGGATCATTTTCTCATATGCATGGCAACTCCAAAGCGATCCGCCAGGTCACTTTCTCATATGCATGGCAACTCCAAATGTAACAATTTATTGTTTCTTATAGAGAAGTAAGTAAGGGCTCATTCAGTTCTTCACAGCCGGGAAGCACGAATATTCCATCTTCGATCACAGTAATCACCTGTTCCTCTTTTGTGACCACACTGATCTCTCCCAGTTCGTCAAAAGGGATCGTGATATCCGTATGACAGTTAAAATAAGCCTTTCCCGGATCCGTTTTTCGAAGGATTGAGCACTCGTTATCCCTGGCAATGATCTCTTTTCCATCCGGATTAAAGACTGCCACATCCTCTGCATGGGAATAGCAGGTATCTCCCACTGCAAAATGCGGTCCTGTCTTTTCTGCGATCAGGATCGGCAGTTTATCCTCGATCTGATATTTTCTGGCTGCCACATAGGCTGTGGTATTGGTGCCGATGGCAAATTCCCCAATCGGAAGTGTATCATGGTGGAACAGAATATTGTCCCTGATATATTTCCTGTTCTTTTCCTCTTCATCAAAATTGCCACAGGTATAATCCTTTATCTTTCCGTCTTCAAACTTCAGGGAAAGATCACGGAACTCCAATTCGTTTAAGAATACCCTCGTCACATGGAGCGTTCCCTCTGTACCGGTCAGTACGGGAGAAGTAAACACCTCACCCACCGGGATATTCACATCTGCCACGCAGTTTTCAAAGTTCGTCTGATGTGCTGCATCTTCCAGGGGATGCAGCATGATCTTCATATTGGTCCGGTTTGCTCCCCTTCCCTTTACGATCACGTACTTTCCAAGATCAAGGGTATCTATGATCTTCTGCTGGATCTTCTGATATTTCTGATAATTCAGGGTATTGATCCGGATCACCTCATCAAAGATCTCCGGATATTTCTCTCCGATCTCCGGTGTCGGGAAAGCAATAATGGTAAAGCTTCTTTCCTCCCCCTTAATATAACGGTTCTGGATCTCACCGGCCTGTGACATATACTCTACAGAAAGCTTCTGCTGACTCTCTGATAAATGCACGGCTTCTTCCTTTTCTTTCAGATCTTCCGGTGCTTCTCCGAATACCTCTACTACAGCAGGGCCTCCAAAATAACCGGCCTGCTCCTTAAACTCTTCAAAGCACTCCTGCCATGCCTCCAGTCTGACCTGCACAAGGCGTTTGTCCAAAAACAGTCCGATATCATCCTTATGATCAAAATCATACTGCTTATTGGGAATCGCCCCGAAATAACCATTCCTGTTCAGGCTCTTTCCCATCAGGAGGCTTGCCGGAGCCCGGTAGATCACAGGCTCAAGCCCCATGGCTTCAAAATTCCTGATAGCCTTCAGGATCATTCTTTCAAAGCCAAGCGTATATCTGATATTTACGATTCTTTTCTTACTGATATCCTTATTTCCCATCAGGAAGCCGATCCGGTACCCTTCCGTATAGGTATCTGCCATCAGATCTATGGTTTCCTGTGGCAGTTCCTTCAGATGCTCCCATGTCCTTAACTCATTTTCTGTAATATACTCTCCGAAAGCATACAGAAAGTTTGGCGTTTCAAGACTGTTCTCTCTCAGCACCTTCCATGCAAAATCCTGCTTTGGCAGGAACATGCCCTCTAACTTCTTCCGGAAGGAATCTCTGGTATAATCACTGACAAAATAATAAATATCTTCTCTGACAGCTTCATAGGAAGGGATCTTCTCTTCATCCAGAAGGCTTCCTTCAAAAGCACTGTATACCTGCAAAAACAGTTCCAGCCTGATCAGAATCTCTTCCTCCTGCTGTTCATGGCAGAATGGAATCAGGCTCCGCATCTCCGTATACAGGAAGGAAAACAGCCTGCCATACTCTTCTCCCAGCACTTTCACACTGTACACCGGATTTCCATAACTTTCCCCATAATGTGCCGGAAGAATATCCTCATACAGACTGTAATTTCTTTTCTGCAGTTCGGAAAGTTCTGCCTTTTGCAGCCCTCCCTCTGCAACAAAGGCTGCCTGATCAAGAACCAGCTTCAAAAACTCTGCCACCTTCCGGAAATACTCTGCAAATACCTCCGGCATATCTGCAACTACGTCTTTTCCCTCTGCAATTTCATAAATTCTGGTCTTCGCCAGCAAAAATCTTTCTTCCATCAGCTTACATACGCTCCTGCATACAAAATCAGACTCAAAGCAAAAAAGGCAAGTACATTTACAATAATACCCAGTACCGGAAACAGCTTAAAGGTTTCCTTCTCCCGGAAGGACATAATCCCAAGGATCAATCCGGCTGTCATGAAAACACTCGCCAGAACGCCGGCTGCCCCATACCTTGCTGATGATACTCCTTTTCCCTGATAGGACAGATAAACTGCCATGACATAGGTTCCAAGGGAAAGGATCCCAAGGATAAAGGACATGATCCCCTTTTCCGGGTGTTTTTTATTTGTAAAGATATAACCTCGAAATCCCATACATATTCCTTTCTGCAATATCAGTTCCTTATGGGGTGTCCTGCGACAAAAGGCATTCCTGCCATCAGGAATGCCCTCTCTTGTTAAAATAATATTTTTGACTTTCCAAGAAGGAGCTTTGCTCCACTTACGATCATCAGGATGCCGCAGACAAGTCCGGCTACCAGTGTAACTACTCCAACAGCAATGCTTGTAGCTCCGCTGCCACTCATGATCTTATACGTTTTTTCTTCCATACTAAGCCATCGCCTTTCTACATCAGTTTACTGCTTTGCTCCATAAACAGCATAATAATCATCAATCTGTTTCTTACGTACTTCATCAATATAAACAGTTCCCTTGTATTCCTTCTGATAGAGATATTCTACCACATCTGCCATCGTTACGATAGCGTTGGCATCAAATCCGTATTTCTCTTTGATCTCACAGAGGGCACTCTTCTCTCCCTGTCCCTTTTCCATGCGGTTTAAGGATACCATCAGCCCTTTGATCTCCACATCTGCCTGCGCCTTGATGATCGGGAAGGTTTCTTCAATGGATTTACCGGAGGTTGTTACATCCTCGATGATGACTACTCTGTCCCCGTCCTTTAGCTTACTGCCAAGAAGGATACCGGTATCTCCGTGATCCTTGACTTCCTTTCTGTTGGAACAGTAACGGACATCCTTTCCATATAATTCACTGATCGCCATGGTGGTCGCTACAGAAAGAGGGATTCCCTTATAGGCAGGTCCAAAAAGGACATCAAAATCAAGTCCATAGTGGTCATGGATCGCCTTCGCATAATATTCACCGAGCCTGCGAAGCTGGGTGCCTGTCACATAAGCCCCTGCATTCATAAAAAAGGGGGATTTCCGTCCACTCTTCAAAGTAAAATCGCCAAATTTCAAAACCTGGCTGTCTATCATAAACTCTATAAATTCCTGCTTGTAGCTTTCCATTCTGGTAAATCCTCCTTGTTTTACGTTCAGATTTTCTTTTCAATCATAACACCTGGCACCTGATTTTTCAACCGGCAAAAAAGCTGATGTAAAATGATTCACACCAGCCTTTCTTTTGTCATTATCCTCTGAAATCAATATGCTGTCCGATCTGCTTTTCTTCTTCGGACTGCATGGTATACATTCTTTCATTCTGTGAATAGTCGTCGATCTTCTGCAGCAGTTCTTCAAGACTGGATGCCGTGATCGTAACCGTTTCCTCATCATCCCATGATGATTTGCCGGTACTGCTTTCCTTCAGCTTTTCTTCCTTTTGCTTCTTTTCCGCTTTCTTTTCTGCAGCCTTCTTCTCTGCCTTTGTTTTCTCTTTCTTCTTTTCGATCCTTGCCTTCTGGTCTGCGGAAGACTTCTTCAGGACTGCAAAGAAGCTTGTCAGTCCGCCGTCATTCACCTGCATGCCATAGCCCTTGACCTGTGCACCGGAAGCTGTCAGGGAACTCTTCATCTGCAAAAGCTTGCTGCCCGCTCCGCTGATCACCCCTTCATACTGCTTTCTGTAGGCTTCGTCCTCTGCCATACGCTCGATCTTGGCTTCATCGATCAGAACAACCATCTTACTGGCATTGGCATAGCTTGCTGCCTGTGCCTTGGCTGTCTCCTTCTGATCCTCGCTGACAAGAATGAAATCCATACCAGAAAACTTTTTCTTAAGCTGCTCATAATATTTGGCTGCTTTTTCGCTGAGTTTGGGATTCCCAATGGTCTTGCCGCTGACCTCTTTTTTCTCTGCCGCCGCACTGGTATAATCTGCAGCTGCTGCAGCTTCTGTGGCTGCCCCATAGCCTGATACTGTACTGCTCATTGTGATCTCCTCCGTGATTGTCTTTTCGCCAGAATCCATTCCGGCTCATTTTCAGGTTTCTGACATATATATCGTCAGAAATATTTCTGACATTAACCTTCACTCCAGAATCACCCTCCAGCTCTGAAGCAGTCTTTCCATCTGAAATGCCGCATTAGCCGGACTGGTTGAGGGAAGCTTAATCGCCTCCATCCCTGTTTTTTCATACGAATATTTCATATACAGATCATAAGCTTTATTTCCATTTGCAAAGATCTTCCTGACCGGTGCCTGTTTCAGGATCAGAGACAGATCTGTCGGAACCACATTTCTGATCGTACTGTCACTTGACCCTGCAATATCACACTCAGCGATCACATCAAAAAGAGCTATATGATGTTCCAGCAGGATTTTCTTCTTTTCCTCTATGGTAACAGGAACTGCTTCTCCATAAAGCGCAGCTACTACTTTCCAGAATCTGTTCTGTTTATGCCCATAATAAAAATGCTGCTCCCGTGATTTCACAGAGGGCAGCGTTCCCAGAATCAATATTTCACTGTTCCGGTCGTATACCGGATCAAATTCATGACGTATGTGCTGATATTCCATCAAAAACTCTTTCTGATCGTCAGACAGTTCTGGCCATCTTTGTATTCATATTTCATATCATCCATTGTTTTACGGACAAGAAAGATTCCAAGTCCGCCTTCTTTTCGCTCCTCAATATCCGCAGAAATATCCGGATCCTGTCTTGTCAACGGGTCATAAGGAACTCCGGCATCCAGAAACATTAACTGCACACCATTTTCTTCCTGAAGCGCTTCTATCCTTACTGTGACAGATCCTGTTTTTTCCCCATAGGCATAGTAGGCAATATTGCTTACGATTTCATCAACAGCAATATCGATCTGTATCCGCACCTTCATAGGGCAATCCAGCTTTTCCAGTTCTGCATTGACAAATTCCGTCACAGTTTCTATCTGCTCAACCCTGGCCTCTACTGTTAATTCTTTCATTTACTGTTCTGTTCCTTTCTTTCCTGCATACAATCTGCCTGTCAGCATACAGGAAAAAACTGCGCATAATGTTCCTATACAGATTCCTGCAAGTACATCTGTAGGAAAATGTACAAACAGATAGAGCCTTGAAAAGGCAATCAGAAAGGCAAGTATCAATGCTGCGATCCCTGCTTTTCTGTCATGGAACAGGATGGATACCGCTGCCGCAAAGCTGCACACACTATGACCGGAAGGAAATGAACGAAACAGCTCTTTTTCCTTCATTTCTATCAACAGTCTGATATGATTTTCTTCCATATACTCCGTATAAAAATAAGGTCTTGGTCTCGCACAGATTCCTTTTAAGGTCAGGTCTGTGATCAGTGATCCGAAGAGCATAGCCAGCAATACAGAAATTCCACACTTTCTCGTTTTTGGCATAATCGTCAGGATCAGTCCTGTGAAGATCCAGAATTCACCATGATTATTAATCCATGAAAGGAAGATCAGCACCGGTGTCAGAAACTGTGTATGAAGCTCCTGTATCACGCGCAAAAGCTCCATTTCCCACCCAAAATATGTCATGTATCTCTCCCTAAAACTTCTTCTTTACTGTAATTTCAGCATGTCGTCCCTTCATACTGACAAGTACATCATCAGCAAGATTCGCTACAATAGATCTTTCAAGTTCATCCCATCTGCCATCTTCTTCCTGCTCCTGTTTTTCATAGTCCCGCAGAGTCCAGGTCATGGCCTCACCACTTGTTACGCAGGCCGCATACATATCCTCCAGCTCGGAGATACAGATACCATTCTGTGCATAATATACACCTGTTTCTTCGTAATTATCCATACTCTCCTCAAAAAGAGCCCGGATCTTCCCCATCAGGCCAGTCGCTGCTTCATTCCTCTTTCTGGAAGAAATCCCGATCAGCTTTTCTCTTCCCTCGCTGTTTCCTGGCTTTTCCATCTGCAGATGAAGTTCAAAATTATTTTCATTTTCTACTTCTATCCAGAAGAGGCCCTTGCACTCCCCCGTCACGCCTTCTGCTATGCCGACCAGTTCTTCTGCAAGGAGACGGAGCTGCAGTTGTTCCTTATGTGACAGTCCACAATAAGAGGCTGTTTTTTCTACTTCTTCAAGAACAATATCTCTCCCTTTATGCTTATATAAATAGCAGGTATCACTTTTCACTGCTCTTTCCTCCCTGTTACTGAATGTTAAGAATATCTGTAAAACCGGTTACCTCAAATACTTCCATGATCAGCTCATTCGCATGAAGAACCACCATGCTTCCCTGCTTATTCATGATCTTCTGTGCTGACAGAAGTACCCGTAATCCTGCAGATGAAATATACTCCAGCTTTGCAAGATCCACAGTCAGTTTCCTGACATCTGAAAGTTCCCCGTTGATCACTTTTTCAAGTTCCGGAGCTGTCATGGTATCCAGTCTGCCCTCCAGTTCCAGAATCATTTCATCTTCTTTTTTGGTCTTATTGATCTGCATCATTTTTCTCCTTCCTGTATCTCTTCGCTTTTCAGCCTCTTCTTCGTTCAATTCCACTTGTATGATAATACTCTCTTTTTTCTTCGTACATCTTTTCCTCTGCACGCTTCAGGAGTTCATCAATCCCGATACTGCCATCTTTTTCCCATGCAGCGCCGACAGCCATGATCACCTTTGCTTCAGTCAGCAGTTGTTTCAGCATTTTCACCCGTTCAAGTAAAGTTGCCTCATCCATTTCACGACACAGGACAAGCAGTTCATCTCCACCGATCCGGAACAGTCCACAGCCATAAAAACTTTTCGCAAGGCATTCGCACGCATGGATGATAAGCCTGTCACCAGCCTCATGCCCCTCCGAATCATTAATCCTCTTTAATCCTGTGATATCACAGTATACAACACCAATACTTTCTCCTTTGTGCAGCTTCTCCACAAAATCATTCATGGCAAACCGGTTTCCAAATCCTGTCAGCGGATCGGAAAAACTCATCTTCTTAAGCTGCCTTAACAAATTCCTTCTTTTAATGGAAGACATAATAAAATGTCCCATGATCTGAAGCATATTGGAGGCATAACCAATGGATTTAACCGGCGGATTATCCACTCCGTAAAATCCGATCGGCTTTTTCCCTTCGTCATACAACGGCACTACCACCAGGGAACGGATATCCTGTCGCTTCAGATTTTCATATTGCAGTGGATCATCCTCTCTGATATCTTCCAGATCTTCGATCATAATATTTCTGCTCTGATCAAAATTCTGATACCAGTTGGCACATACCTCCGGTGGCAGCCCCTGCAGATTTTCCTTCTCCGGTGTCACCCCTCTGGCAACCCATTCGTAGGTATTATCGTCTCCCCCTTCCGGATTCTGTTCAAACACATAGGTTCTTTCCCCATCCAATGCCTTTCCCAGATATTCCAGAATGATATCAATAGATCCATCCGGGGTCGGAGCCTGCAGTGCCATTCTTATCGCTTCATTGACCTGTGTTTCCAGCGTTTCATAGTTTCTGACAATTCCGGCAGCCTGCTTTTCAGAAGCATCATTTACTGCCATTTCAAAGCGGTATCTGTGTCCGTCTTCTACGATCATACTGTTTGTTACGATCATCGCTCTCTTCAATAACGGATCATAATATTTCCGCTCTGCAAACTCTCCTTCACAAAGTTCTGTATTGTTACAGACATTACAGGGCCTCCGGCTGTTCTGCAGCACCTCATAACACTTTTTCCCCTGGACTTCAGCCAAATCAGAAACACCATATTCCTTTCTGGCTCTCCGGTTCAGATATATGACCTCAAAGGTATCCATATCAGAAACAGATACCAGATTATTCATATTTTCAAAAAATTCCCATATCTTTTTCATCTTTCCTGCCCTGTCAAAAAAGGGAACCACCGGTTCCCCTTTCTTTATCTGTTATTTAATGCCTGCTCAATATCTGCCTTCATATCTTCAACAGCTTTTCTGGAAGCCTCTGCAAAGTTTGCTTCCCCATAAGCTGCATACTTTTCCTGCTGATAAGCCGCAATGATACCTCTGGAGGAATTGATGAGCGCCCCAAGTCCGTCTTCATTGAAGAAGTGTACCAGATCAGCCCCTTTCCCTCCCTGTGCACCATAACCAGGCACAAGGATATAGCTCTTTGGCATGATCTTCCGTAAGGTCTTACCCATTTCAGGGTAAGTTGCACCGACGACTGCTCCGATATAGCTGTAATCATCGCCCATGTGCTCTTCGCCCCATTTTGCTACCTGCTCTCCAACGATCTCATAAAGCGGTCTGTTATCTGCATCGGCAAGCCTTCTGTCCTGGAATTCTCCGCTGCTTGGATTGGAGGTCTTGACCAGTATAAAAAGACCCTTCTTTTCTTCCTGGCAAACCTTGATGAACGGCTTGATCCCGTCTGATCCAAGATAGGGATTGACCGTTGCAAAATCCTCATCAAATCCATAGTAGGAATGGCTGCCCACCTGTACTTTGCCAAGATGTCCTACGGCATAGGCTTCTGATGTAGATCCGATATCGCCTCTCTTCACATCTCCGATCACAACCAGTCCCTTTTCCTTACAGTAATCTACTGTCTTTTTGAAAGCCACAAGTCCCGGGATTCCAAACTGCTCATACATGGCGATCTGTGGTTTTACAGCCGGAACCAGATCATAAATATGGTCTACGATCTCTTTATTATACTGAAATACTGCTTCTGCAGCACCTTCCAGTGTTTCTCCGTATTCTGCAAAAGCCTTTTTCTTAATCTGCTCCGGGATGTACTTCATCATAGGATCCAGTCCTACTACAATAGGTGCCCCGGTTTCTTTAATTTTTGCTATCAGTTTATTGATCATTGTTATCCTCCAATATATGCTCTGGCCGCTTCTTCATAACCAGCCTGCAAAAGTACTCTTCTTACACTTTCCTTTATATCCGATGCCAGAATCCCTTCCTCTGTGATCCGCCCCTGAAAATCTGCTGTTACCCTCAGCGCCAGAAGATCTGCTTCATCATGTCCGTCTCTTCTGTCAGTTGCCAGAAAGGCCCTCATGATCGCATCACTGATCTTCGTCAGTGTAAAATCTGTTATTTCCCCATCTTTCTGAATTACCTGGATCATATCCGCACCCCGTTTTTTGTTATCTTTTGCATGAAAATACGTACATTCTCCTGCTCTTAATAATAAAAAAAGTGTATCATTGCGCCTGTGAAAAGTCAACAGGATGCACTAGATATTGGGTGTATGAAAATAGTCTCTCGGATATATTGTATTCTGTCAATTATCGGGTTTTCAGAAACTCATATTCTCTTTTGGCTGTCTCATCATCCGGATAAGCCTTTAAATAACTGTTCATAAGGGTAGCTGCCTGTTTGTACTGCTGAAGCCTTTCATATGCCACAATTTCGTTCATCTTCAGTGTCTGCATCATCCCATTATCTTCAATATTCATGGCCTGCTGGAAAGCTGCAAGTGCACCCTCATAGTCCTTCATCTGCATCTTGCACAGTCCCATCTGGTTCAGGATCTCCGGACTCTGCTCACCGCTTTCTGTCAGGAAGGTGTTATAAACACTGACCGCATAGTTATAATCACCCAGAACCTCATGCGTCTTTCCAAGGAACAGTACCGCATCACTGCCTTCCTCTTCCTTTGCCTTGTCAAGATAGGTTCTGGCATTCTCATAGTCTTCCAGATAATAACTGATCCTTCCCTTCTCAAAGTTGGTCATATATCTGGTACCGCTTTCCATCGCATTCTGAAGGTAGGTCTTACCGGACTCCCCATATCCATTCGTATTCAGTACACAGTAAATATCGATCAGTCTGTCATAATCCCTTTCATTTAAAGAGATTGTTTTATCAAAGTCTGCAAGTGCTGCATCAATTTTGCCCGTTTCCGTCTCGATCACACCTCTGAGGTAATAAGCATCCCTCTCCTCCGGCTTCATGGCAATGATAGCATTATACACCTGAAGAGCTTCCTCTGCCATTCCCTGCTTATAGTAGGCAGTGGCCAGATAATAGTTCATATCGTAATCCATGCTGCCAACTCTGCCATCGCTTAAGGAAAGTGCTGTCACGAAAGAGGTAACTGCCGCATCATATTCTGTCTTCCCCATATAAGCGATCCCCTCACCTCTTGTGAGAAGTCTTTCATCCTCGCCTGCTTCTCTTGCCGCAGCAAAGCTCTCCAGTGCACTGTCATAGTCAAGTGCCTCTATGGCGCTCATACCGGCTTTTATATTTTCATTCTTATCCTGCAACCCACAGCCCGAAAGCATCAGCATGATGGGAAAGACTGCTGTCAGAAATCGTATGCCTTTTTTCATTCATCCACCTATATCAAACAAATCTACCAGTTTTTACGAAGCCCCTTGGGATAATGATTCTTCATGATCCCGTTTGCGTTTTTTCCAAATCCCAGACTGTAGCCTTCTATCGTGATCAGGTTCCAGGACGGTGCCCCTTTCGCCTCAAAGGTTTCTCCCCGCAGATACTTTTCTGCAAGCCCCTCTGTAAGTGACAGATCACAGACCGGTTCAAATTCATCCTTCTTCAGGGATAGTGCCAGTGCATGTCCCGGCTCAAACCGGTTCTTCTTCAGCGTACCAAGATGCAGTCCTGCCCGGAGGATACGAAGCCCCTTCAGTGCCGGTGCCCCTTCAGGAAGCAGATAGAGCTGATCTCCAAACAGTACCGGTACCCCTTTTCTCTCCCTGCGCAGATGTTCTTTTTCGAAAGCCAGATAGGCTTCATAATCCTTTTCTTTCGCTGGAAGGGCATAGCCATATCTGGAAGGACGCTCTTCCTTTTCATTATACCCTTCTTTTTGGAGGACAGCAAGGAAATGTCCTTCTCCCATGAGTTTATGTGGCCAGAGCCTTATGGTTTTTGAAAGCTCGCTGCTGCCACCCTCTGCCCAGTCCTTTCTTCCCGGCTCCATGCCCCCGGGCAATTCCGTGGAAACCAGGGAAAACTCCGGATGTCTGTCAAGGAAACGCTGTATGCTGCCCTCATCCTCAGCCGGGGCAAAGGTACACGTAGAATATACAAGCCTTCCTCCGTCATGAAGCATGATGGCTGCCTGATCCAGGATCTCATCCTGTCTTTCTGCACAGAGCTTCACATTTTCAGGACTCCATTCCACCACTGCCTCTTCATTTTTCCGGAACATCCCTTCCCCGGAGCATGGTGCATCCACAAGGATCCTGTCAAAATATCCTGGGAACAGTTCTGACAGCTGCGCCGGATCATGGTTCACCACAATGGCATTTGCCACGCCCATCCGCTCTATGTTCTCTGCAAGGATCTCTGCCCGTTTTCTGTTGTATTCATTGCAGATCAGGATTCCTTCGTCCTTCATGGCTGCTGCGATCTGGGTACTCTTGCCGCCAGGTGCCGCACACAGATCCAGGATCCTCTCCCCGGGCTGCGCCTCAAGGAACGGTACCGGTGCCATGGCACTGGCCTCCTGGATATAGTAAACCCCTGCTTCATGGAAGGGATGCTTTCCCGGTCTGTCACTGCTGTCAAAATAATAGCCATTCTCTTCCCATGGAACCCTTGTCAGGGAAAAGGGGCATAACTCCAAAAAGCGCCCGCTATCCCCCTTCAGGGGGTTTAGCCGCAGCGCCTGTTTCTTTGGTTCTTCATAGCTTTTCAGGAATGCCTGATATTCTTCTGCCGAAAGCATTTCCTGCATCCGGTCTGTAAATGCCTCTGGCAGCATAGATTATACCTCTTTTTCAGGAATATCGATCTTGATATGCACATCCCTAAGCTGTTTCTCATCTACCTCGGAAGGTGCTCCCATCATAACATCCTGTGCTGTCTTGTTCATCGGGAACGGAATGATCTCACGGATACTCTCTTCTCCTGCGATCAGCATTACCATACGGTCCACACCGGGTGCGATTCCTGCATGCGGAGGTGCTCCGTAGCAGAATGCGTTGTACATGGCCGGGAATTTGGCCTTTACGTGCTCCTCATCCAGTCCGACGATCTGGAATGCTTTCACCATGATCTCCGGATCATGATTTCTGACTGCACCGGAGGAAAGCTCCACACCGTTGCAGACAAGGTCATACTGGTATGCGTAAATATCCAGGGGATCCTTGGTCATCAGTGCTTCCATACCGCCCTGTGGCATGGAGAACGGATTATGACAGAATTCCAGCTCTCCGCTCTCTTCACCGATCTCATACATCGGGAAATCCACGATCCAGCAGAATTCATAGCAGTCTGTCTTTCTATGCTTCTCACTGGCGGCACCAAGGAATTTACGAAGGACTCCGGCTGTCTTCTGTGCATCCAGAAGCTTACCTGCAGTAAGTCCTACAAAATCACCCGGCTTTAAGGAAAGGGCTTCCATGACCTTTTCTTTACGGTCCTGCAGGAACTTGGCAATACCGCCTGCCAGTTCTCCGTTTTCGTCTACCTTAAACCAGTATGCTTTATTTCCACTCTGTACTTCCACATCCGCACAGATCTTGTCGATCACCTTTCGGGTGGCTGTAAAATCATCTACTACGATCGCCTTGATCTTCTGGCCTTCAAAAGGTCCGAATCCACAGTCAGCCATTACATCTGTCGCATCCTGCAGCTCAAGGTCAATACGAAGATCCGGCTTGTCCGAACCGTATCTGTCCATGGCATCCTTATAGGAAATTCTCTTAAACGGTGCCCTGGAAGCTGTCTTGTAAGTTCCATACTTTGCAAAAACAGGAGGAAGTACATCTTCGATCACAGAGAACACATCTTCCTGGGTTGCAAATGCCATTTCCATATCAAGCTGATAGAATTCTCCGGGAGATCTGTCTGCTCTCGCATCCTCATCACGGAAGCAGGGTGCGATCTGGAAATATCTGTCAAATCCTGAGGTCATCAGAAGCTGCTTGAACTGCTGTGGTGCCTGGGGCAGTGCATAGAACTTGCCCGGATGGTTTCTTGACGGTACCAGATAGTCTCTGGCTCCTTCAGGAGAAGAACAGGTCAGGATCGGAGTCGTGATCTCCAGGAAATCATGCTCTGTCATTCTGCTTCTCAGTTCGGAAACGATCTTGCTTCTTAATACGATCCTGCTCTTTACTTCCGGATTTCTCAGATCCAGATATCTGTATTTCAGTCTGGTTGCTTCATCTGCTTCCTTGGAGCGGTTGATCTCGAAAGGAAGTTCATTATAAATACATTTACCAAGAACCCTGATTTCTTCTGGTACTACTTCAATCTCGCCGGTAGGAAGGGAAGCATTCTTGCTGGAACGCTCTCTGACAGTACCGGAAATGGAAAGTGTGGATTCATTGTTGACTCCGTTTAACTTCGCCATCATTTCTTCTGTCTCAATGACGATCTGGGTTACTCCATAAAAATCACGCAGGATCAGAAATCCCAGATTCTTGCTGACCTTACGCATATTGTCATAAAATCCGACCAGTGTTACTTTTTCTCCCACATCAGAGATCCTGAGCTGGCCGCAGTTATGTGTTCTTGACTGTATCATAACAAGCTCCTTTTGTTTTTAATCAATATCTGCACAGTATTATACATTTTTTAGTATCGGTGTGCAAGTGCTCCCGTGTAACCGTTTCTTTTTCTGGATATTTTTCTCCTGCTTTTGCAGGATCACTCCTCACGCAGTTTCTTTTTCTGCTGATGGGCTGCGATCTTCACATACACGGGAACCGGCAGGAATCTGCCAAGTGTCATTGCCGCCTCCATCAGATGGGTCGGCACGATCACAACCTGTCTCTTTTTCATCTGCTTCAGTGCGTGATCCACGCATTTTTCTGCGCTGATCCCGGGCAGTGCAAATTTCACATTTGCTCTTTCATTAAACTCTGTATCCACAGGTCCCGGACAGAGACATCCTACATAAACCCGGCTCTTTTTCTCCGAAAGTTCCTCTGCCACTGCCCTTGTCAGGCTGGTCACATAAGCCTTAGTGGCATAATAGGTTGCCATATAAGGGCCTCCCGGCATGAGCCCTGCACTGGATGCCACATTCAGGATGTAGCCATGATGTTCCTTTTCCATCTTCTGCAGCATCAGCTTCATCAGGATATGAACTGCCTTCACATTGACCTGGATCATATTCAGGTCCTTCTGCAGTCTGGTTTCCTCAAACAGACCGCAGTCACCAAAGCCTGCATTGTTAATGAAGAAAGCCACCGGCTTTTCCTTCAGCTCATAGAATACCCGGTAGCATTCCTCTTCTTTTGACAGATCTGCCACGATAATTTCACAGTCTGTCCGCAGTTCTCCTGCAAGCTCCTTCAGCCGTTCTTCCCTTCTGGCGATCAAAACCAGTGGATAGCCTTTTCTGGCAAATCTTCTGGCAAACTCCATTCCGATCCCGGAGCTCGCTCCTGTGATCACAGCATATTTCTTTCTCTGCAGCTTCCGCATTCTGAAATTCCCCCTTTTCCCTATACTACATATCTGTTAAAGAAAGCACATTCCTCATCATTGCACTGATCTGCTTCCGGCAGACGGCAATTCACATGAAAGACATGACCTACTTCTTCTTTTTCTTTACTTCCATAAATATGCACTTCACTGTCAATCCCAAGGGACTGTAATTTCTCGTACATAGGCTGTGCATTTTCCAGGATAAAATCATGTACTGCACTGGTCACAAAGGCCGGTGGGAAATCCCCTGTCATATACTTCAGAGTATCCAGTTCTTCCCTCATGCTCCTGGCTTCTTCGGTATCCTCCAGGATCTCCGTGCCTGTGTATTCCAGAAAGACCTCATTTGGACTTGTATGCTGCGGATCACTGGTATCATAAACACCGCAGTTCAGCCCCACTGCCCTCACCTTTATGCCGGACGGTGTAAAAGAGAACCTCTCTGCATATTCCGGATTGGTACAGATGATCAGATACTGTGTGGCAAGCTGCGCTCCTGCTGAATCTCCCACTACAAAAATATTGTTGGTATCAATGGCATATTCCTCTGCATGATCCCTGATAAAGGTAAATACCTGGTTGATGTCTTCAAGGGCTGTCGGATATTTATACTCCGGTGCCAGCCTGTAGTTGAAATTCACAAAGGTAAATCCACGCTGTGCAAGACGCATACCATAGAACTGATACTGCTCTTTGCTTCCATAGACCCAGCCACCTCCATGGATACTGATGATCGTCTTCTGCGGCTTTGTCACCTTTTTCTGATGGTAAATGTCAAGCAGATTGGCATCCCCGTATGGGCCATAGGAAATATTATCAAACCTTACGATATCGTCCGGTGTTGTCAGTCCCTCATCTCTTTTGTCATCACTGATCTTCCAGTTGACCCGGATATCTCTTACTACTTCACTGAGCATGGTTCTTTCTCCTGTCTTCTCTCTTCTGTCACGTTTTTCTTTTTCTGCTGTTACAGTTCCGTTACTGCTGCTTTGCTTCCTCAAGTACGGAAGTACAGTGTGCACATCTTGTCGCATCAATGGGGATCTCGCTCTTACAGTATGGACAGATCTTGGTAGTCGGTGCTGCCGGTTCTTCTTTCTTCTTTCCAAGGCTCATCAGTTTATTGATGGCTCTCATCAGGCAGAACAGGATAAATGCCATGATGATGAAATTCACAACAGAAGAAAGAAATGCTGATACGAAGCCAAGCACGTCTGCTTTGGTATAAACGGCACCGCCGGTAATGGCATTCAGAATGGGATTGATAAAATTATCTGTCAGGGAAGTAACAATCCCGGAAAATGCACCGCCGATAATAATACCAACTGCCATATCCATCACATTGCCCCTTAAGGCAAACTCCTTGAATTCCTTCAAAAACTTTTTCATTCTATCGTTCTCCTATCTCATTCTGTTTCTATTGATACAGCCCGCTTCCAGCCGGGCGGATCTCTTTAAGCTGGCTCTTTAAGTTGTCAGACTGTCAGGTATTCGTTACCCGCTGCCCTACTGGATGCTCTGCAGATAATCCACAAACTGCTGGGCTGTTCTTCCTGAAATGCCGCCATGGCTCAGTTCCCACTTATTAGCCTCTCTCGTGAGTTCTTCTTCGGACATGGTGATGCCGGCACGTTCTGCCAGACTGACTACGATATTGAAATACTCTTTCTGACTTGGCTTTTCATAGCTGATGGTCACACCGAAACGGTTTACCAGTGACAGCTTCTCTTCGACTGTATCAGAATGATGCTTGTCATTATTGTTGTCCTGATCATTTCTGTCATTCCAGTTTTCCTTGATCAGATGGCGTCTGTTGGAGGTCGCATAGATCAGGATATTGTCCGGTCTTGTTTCCACACCGCCTTCGATCACGGCCTTCAGATATTTATATTCGATCTCAAATTCCTCAAAGGAAAGGTCGTCCATGTAAATGATAAACTTATAATTCCGGTTCTTGATGTCTGCGATCACGGTAGAGAGATACTGGAACTGGTGCTTGTAAATCTCGATCATGCGCAGTCCGTCATCATAGTACTGATTGACGATCGCCTTGATACTGGTAGATTTGCCGGTACCACTGTCACCAAAAAGAAGTACATTGTTGGCTCTCTTTCCTTTTACAAAGGCCTCTGTATTCTCCACCAGCTTCTTTTTCTGGATCTCATAACCAACAAGATCAGAAAGCATAACCGTATCCATATTGTTGATCGGCCGGAAAAGAATGCCGCCCTGTGGCTTTTCTTCAATACGGAATGCCTTGTTCAGGCCAAACATGCCAACTCCATAGTCCTTATAAAAGCCGGTGATCACATCGAAAAATTCTTTTTCATTCTCAGTCTGCTCCAGCTTCTTACTTAAGGAACGCACCTTCTCACTGACATTTTTGTTGTACATCAGGTCTTTCTTATGTACTGCCTGATAACGGGAAAGCCTGGAAAAGCACTGGATCCCCAGATCCTTTTCAATGGGACCGAAATCATAATCAAAAAGAGCCCTGAAAATACGGAAATCATTCTCAACCAGTTCATTGACCGTTCCTTCGTTGGCCCCCACCTTTTCACAGGTAAGGCTGAACGGGTTCTCACTCATCATCAGAAAAAAGGTCAGATAATTGTGCCAGAGGTTATCGTCAAAACCATAGTCTGTGGCCACCTTCAGGATGTGCTTTACCTGGGTATTGATATCCCGCACAAGCTCCATCCGGTCATAGTTCCCCTTTTCATAACGTCCGAACAGTTCTCCAAGCTGATACAGGATCCCCTCTCTGTCCAGATCTCCATACATTAATAACTGCGAAACTTCCTGATACATATTTTTCTCCAAATCCTGCGGTTTTCAGGATTTTCTGTTCCTTTCTGCTTTTATGTCATTTCAGCATTCCTACCGTTCCTGTACTGATCCGGTATTTACAGCTCTTTTTCATGATCGTAAATGATCAGTGCCATCACCTGCAGCTCTTCCTCTTCCAGATTGGTCAGGCTGTGGCCCTTACCGGATGGGGTAAAGTAATGCTCTCCCGGCTTTAAGGTCAGGGTTCTTTCGTGATTGTCATCTATGGTCGCAGTTCCTTTCAGTACATAATAGTCCTCTCCGTCTCCCTGATGCACATGATATCCGACAGAGCATCCTTTCTGCAGGGTCACCTTCGCATACACACGGTTCATGCCGTGCATTTCGTCTGCCTCCAGTATATGGTCAAAATGGACAGTTCCCTGTCCGCCTAAAAATTCTTTCTGGTCTACACTTTTCATCCTGTCGTCCATACCTTTCTTTTCTTACTGCAGGCTTATCCTGCTTACTGATATATTTTACTCTATTATTCTCCTTCTGAAAAGTCAAAAAATCTTTTCAGAAAAGCCTTCAGATGATATACTTTTTCTGGATTGGGAATGACCTTTTCCCTATCAAAAAGCAGACTACAGACAGAAAGGACTTTTATGATGTACATTTCAGATGATATTTTTTATATTGGTGTGAATGACCACAGGGTCGATCTTTTCGAAGGGCAATACCCGGTTCCTCACGGCATGTCCTACAATTCCTATGTGATCATGGATGAAAAGATTGCTGTCATGGATACGGTGGATGCCGATTTTACAGAAGAATGGCTGTCAAACCTCTCTGCTGAGCTTTCCGGCAGAAAACCTGATTATCTGGTCATCCAGCATATGGAACCTGACCATTCTGCAGGCATTGCCGTTTTCATGGAAACCTATCCGGATACCTGTGTGATTTCCTCTGCACCGGCCTTTACCATGATGAAACAGTTCTTTGGCAGTGATTTTAGTGCAAACCGCATAGTGATCAAAGAGGGAGATACCTTACCGCTTGGCAGACATGAGCTTACCTTTGTGGCTGCCCCCATGGTCCACTGGCCGGAAGTCATGGTAACCTATGATGCCTGCGATCAGATCCTTTTCTCAGCAGATGGCTTTGGCAAATTCGGTGCTCTTGATGAAGAGGAAACCTGGACGGACGGTGCCCGCCGCTATTACTTCGGTATCGTAGGCCGCTTTGGCATGCAGGTACAGAATCTTCTGAAAAAGGCTTCCGGACTGACCATCCAGAAGATCTGTCCGCTCCATGGCCCTGTACTTTCCGAAAACCTTGCTTACTATTTGTCCTTATATGATACCTGGTCTTCCTACCAGCCGGAGGAAAAAGGCATTACCATAGCCTATGCCTCTGTTTATAGCAATACCAGAAAAGCGGCTGAGCTCCTTGCCGATACTCTCGTGAAAAAAAGCTGTCAAAATGTCGTCCTGATGGATCTTGCAAGGACAGACCTTTCCTACTGCCTGGAAAATGCCTTCCGCTACGATAAGCTGGTTCTGGCTTCCATCACTTACAATGCAGGGATCTTCCCTTATATGGACAACTTCCTCCGTCTTTTAAAGGAGCATAATTATCAGAACCGTACCGTTGCCTTTATGGAAAACGGCTGCTGGGCTCCCACCGCTGCAAAGGGTATGATGGAGGTTCTGAAAGACTGTAAGAATCTGACTTTCGCAGAGAACACGGTAACGATCCGTTCTACAGTCAATGAGGATACCATAAAGAAGATCGAAGCGCTGGCTGAAGAGCTTGCTTTATAAAATACGATTCTTTCCGTATTTCAGACAACGGTTGTAGTTTCTGTTAAATCTCTTAAGAAAACAAAAAAGAATCCTGCTTGCAGGATTCTCCGCCTGCGGCGGGTCGCTTTGAGTGACATCCACCCTTCCGCCGCAGTGCGCTCCTGCCCGGAGGGCTTTTTTATTTTCCGGGGAGCTGTTCCTTTGCAGCCTGCACATACCGGTCTGCATT
>CACXDC010000012.1 GCA_902766365.1 uncultured Lachnospiraceae bacterium
GTGCCTGGATGTAGTAAAACGTGGGGGAAAGGTGCTTACCGTAGGAAATCCCCATGGGGATATGAACCTGAAGCGGGATACTTACTGGAAAATTCTCCGTAAGCAGCTGCAGCTGTGCGGTACCTGGAATTCTTCTTTTGTTCCGGAGGAAAAGGAGGATGACTGGATCAGAACGATTACTGCCATGGAGCAGGGAATTTTAAGTCCCGAAAAGCAGATCACACACAGACTGCCCTTTGAAGAACTGCACAGGGGACTGGAAATTATGCGTGATAAGAGTGAGTATTATAATAAAGTCATGATCGTGAGGTAAGGGCAGAGAGAGGTTTCCTGGCAGATGGAAAGTACTGGGAAATACGTAGAAAATTATGACCATTTGAGGCGCAATTTCACATGAAAAGCTGCGTAAACCTGTAAAAATACTGACATTAAGACATTTGTGCATTTTGCCAGATGTCTTTTTTATACGCATGACGAAATACGACAAATAATATTGACTACATTTTGTACAATGCATTAAAATGAAATAATGATAAATATTTCCCAATATTTACCATATGAATCGAGCCCGTAGGCTTGTGGAGGGAGATGGCATGTCAATTTACAGGTATCAGTGTTTTCAGCATTTCCCGGATCCTGTGGGGATAAGTATGGCTGGCAGATACCTTTTCATAGCCATTTCTGGCGATCTGCTTCCGCTCTTCGTCATGAGCCAGATAATAGGCACATTTATCAACCAGTTCATCCATGGAAGAGTAGGCTTCCAGATCTACACCGATTGTAAAGTAATCGGTCAGTTCACTTTGGTAGTTTGTCATAAGAAAGCCACCACAGCCAAGAATATCAAAGATGCGCAGGGGCAGGCCGGTCTGAATAGGTCTGATAGTCATATTCAGGTTGATCTTGCTAAGGTGAAAAATCTTTGGCATTTCCGTAAGTGTCTGGACACCTCCATGAATATGAACATTCTTTAAAGCAGCGGTGTTGCTTCTGGTGAAGAGATCCACTGGGAAATGATCAGCCAGAAGGTTCAGCGTGCGGATCCGTTCCAGGCAGGCAGCCTCCATTCCGATATAGCTGTGTGCCGCTACATAACGGTCTGAACTGGCAACCGCATTCTGCAGATGATAGAAAGCAGGATCCGCTGTTTTCAGATCATGGATCACGGAATCAGAGAGTACCTCTTCAATCGGATTATATCCGTAAATTTGCAGGGAGGCTTCGATTAAGCCCTGGATAAAGCCGTCAGTATAGTCAGACAGAGAGGCTGACAGTGTCTGCAAAGGGCTTTTTTCATTATAAAGGGATCCGATAAAAGAAATATCGCAGGCATAGCGTTTCCTGTCATCAGAAGAGATCGCAGAGATTACCTGGTCGAAACGCTGCGTGCAGGATGCCAGAGGCAGATAAAAAATGCAGTCCTGGTTATAAGGAGCAAACCGTTCATACTGTGCTTTATCGAACAGAAAGATCCGGTTGGTATCATGCTGAATGGAGGAAGAGAAAAGCTCCGGTACCGGAGAATCTACCGTCCAGCACAGATAGGGCACACGATAAATATGGCAGATATCTGCAATTACAGGGAAAAAGTTAATGCTGAATACAAAGAGCGGCTGCTGGTTCTTCAGCAGAGCTTCCACAGCAAGCAGGCGATCAGTATTAGATATGGATTTGTCTGTAATTTCACGTGCTTCTTCGATTACGGTGAGCCCGGCAGCATGAAATGCGTTGATAATATCCGGTTCACAGATGCTTCCATAACGATAAAATATGATCTCCATTGCTGATCCTTTCTGGCTTCCCTGCACAGGATGTCTGGCATGAATCATGCCCTGATTATTATTTTACTTGGAAGACGTCTGGCTGTAAAGAAGAGAAAATAAAATGGAAATTTTAAGTAGATACGGGAGGAGAATTTGATATGGTATTTGTGAATGAGGCATGGAATCAGACAGGAGATATTGTGGTATACAGTAATTATCATAAATATTGGCTGGACAGGGAAAGGAAAATCAAAAATCCA
>CACXDC010000013.1 GCA_902766365.1 uncultured Lachnospiraceae bacterium
ATATTGCCTGCATTACACCACTGGGGAAAAATCTGCCAATGGATGCTCTTGGCGGAGTAGGAATGGCAATCTGCCTTTTATATGTTATTTATACACAATATTTCTTCTCTGTTTCATTCCGGCTCATTACGGGAGCAGCATATTTCGCAGCCGCGGCTGCGGCGCTTATTCCCGTGGTAGTATTTGAGCATATTGCCAAGGGCATGTATGAGAGCAGCGCTGATGAACAGACAGTTATTGTATTTGTCGTGGCAGAGGGTATATGGTGTCTTCTGGTCTCAACCTTTGCGAGGAACGGCGTAGAATACATACTGGCGAAGAAGAGGAAATATATTGTAGATAGCCTCGTGGAGTTTCAGGATGGAGTTACATCCATCATGAATAAAGATAAGCTGTACCAGATGATCCGTGAGACCGTGAATGTGGCGGTGACAGGATCCCGTGCACATATTCTGGAAGAAAGAGAAGGAAGTTTCGCAGAATATACAGAAAATGGGATGCTGCCTCTGACGGAAGATGAGGAAGCACGGGTAGAACGGTTCTTCCAAAGCGGCAGGGCATATAAAGATCCGGCGCTTGCGGTCTTTAAATATGATGCTAAAATTTATGGGTTCCTATATGTGGAACTCTGCAGAAAAAACAGACTTATTTATGATGAAGTAGACTGTATCAGGCAGATTGGAAACAGTGTATCCGGTGTACTGAAGAGTATCAATGCTTATGAGAGGCTGTATCAGGTATCGATCCATGATGGTCTGACAGGCCTGTACAACAGAAATTTCTGCAGAGAAAACCTAAGGAAGCTGGATATAAAGGCATGCCCTGTTGGTATGATCTATATGGACATGGATAATTTCAAGCTGTATAACGAGCTGTATGGAGAAAGTGTCGGAGATCAGGTTTTATGCTGGTGTGCAAAACAGATACAGGAATCCGCCGATGACAGTATGAAGGTATTCCGTGTTGGTGCCAATGAATTCCTGATCATTACGGCTGAAGATAATAAGGATAAACTGACTTCCTTTGCAAAGCAGATCCAGAAGGTCATGCTGGAGACAAAAGAGGATAAGCCGAAGGTCATTCAGCTGATCACGTTCAGTATCGGTATTGCCTGGGATAAATCCATGGCAGAGGATGCAGATGAGCTGGCGCAGCAGGCAAAGCGTGCATCGTTCTATGCCAAGGAAAATGGCAAAAACTGTATTGAAGTTTATGAAAAAGACTTAAAGGAAAAAGATCAGGCCGGTGAAAACAGTGAAAAGGGATACAGCCAGGTATCACCAACGATCTTTGCCCTGATGGCGGCAATAGATGCCAAAGATTCCTTTACCTTCGAGCATTCCGAAAATGTTTCCAGATATGCAGAGAAGCTGGCAGCAAAACTGGAGCTTCCCAAGGAGGATATCCAGACGGCAAAGGTGGCAGGGCTGCTCCATGATATTGGTAAGATCGGTATTCAGGATAATATCCTGAAGAAAAAGGGTAAGCTTACAGATGAGGAGTACAGCATAATAAAAACACATGTAGAAAAGTCTGTTGAGATGATCCGTTTCCTTCCACATATGAATTATGTCATCCCTGCAGTTCTGTCTCATCATGAGAGGTATGATGGAAAAGGATATCCAAATGGGATCAGGGGAAATGATATCCCTATCCTTGGAAGAATTCTTGCGGTATGTGACAGCTTCGATGCCATGGTGTCCCGCAGAGCCTATAAGGAGGCTATGAGTGTAGAGTATGCTGTTGGGGAGCTGGAACGTGGCAAGGGAACGCAGTTTGATCCGGATGTGGCACAGGCATTTATCGAATTAATAAGGGAGGATCCTTCCTTTGTTGTGAAGTGATCAGGTGCCGGGACTTTTAATCAGAAGTTTGCAGAATATATGGAAAATAAGAAGGACATAAGATGGGTAAGATCTTATGTCCTTCGTTTGTTACAGGAATTTATCAAGCTCGGCTTCTACCTGTTTTCTCTTTCTGATCTTTGGATGGTCAATGATCTGACCATTTGCAATGACCATTTCCAGGTTTCTCAGGGTCTGCAGATTTTCCAGTGGGTTTCCGGCAGTGACGATCATATCGGCAGCTTTTCCTTTTTCAATAGAGCCGGTGATATCTCCGATCCCTGCAAGTTCAGCACTTCTGCTGGTGGCAGTATAGAGTGCAAAGGAGTTGGAAACGCCGACATATTTATGGAAGTAATAAAGCTCACGCCAGAAATCATATTGTGTGATCCAGGGGCAGCCAACATCATTGCCAAGGACAACAGGAATATCATTCTTCAGGGATGCTTTGGCACAGTCAATGATTCCCTCAAAGACAACATTCCCATTGAACTGCTCCACTTCTGTTGCATTGGTGATGGAACGGTCAAATAAGGCATAGGGCAGAGCCGGTGAAAGTGTTGTGCACAGGAAAGCATGACGCTCTTTGAAGAGAGTTATCATTTCATTGTCCATTCTGGCACCGTGTTCAATAGAGTCAACTCCGTTTTCAAGGGCAATACGGACGCCTTCCGGAGACTCTACATGGGCAGCTACCAGATAGCCGTCAGCGTGGGCTTTTTCACAGACAGCCTTTACCATTTCCGGTGACATTTTCAGTTCACCGGGAACACCCTTCTCTTTGGCATCCATAACACCGCCCGTGATCATGAGCTTGATCAGATCGACCTTTTGTTCTTTGCATTTATCGAGATGCCGGAGTGCTTCCGGTATATCGGCTGCAGCAATGGCAACGGATCCGGCCATATGTCCGCCGGGAACAGAGATTCCTTCATTGGCAGCAAGGATACGTGGGCCGGTTTTGGTGCCGGCTTTTATCTCATCACGGAGTCGTGTGTCGAAACTGCCAAGACCACCGACGGTACGGATCGTCGTAACACCGCTCAGCAGTTCAGTATTTGCGAAACCGGCTACCATTTTATAGGCGACTGCCCGGGTAAGGGCAGATCCCATGATCGTATTCACCAGTTTTTCATTGTCACGCTGTTTCTTCTGGGGCTTTCCACTTCCTGCAAGGTGAACGTGCATATTGATCAGCCCGGGAAGAATGTAATGGCCGTGGAGGTCGATTACCTTATAACCGTGGATATCTGCAGTGGCCGGAACAATATCTGTGATCGTATGGTCCTGTACCAGAATACAGAGACCCTCCTGTATCTGCATGTCTTTGGTCCCATTCAGGATCTTTCCATTTATGAGTGCATAATTCATGATAATTCTCCGCTCCTTTGTTATTATTATTTTAAATATACAACAGAGAATAAGAAGCTTGCAAGGTTTGGGAAATAATACATTAAATAGCAAAAAAGGACAGGTGTTTCCACCTATCCTCTTGCGCCGAGTACTAAAGTGCAGGAATCTTTATGCTTTGCCCAGTCAGTTAAGCATTTATCACAATAGTAGGATATCTGATAGCCACTTCCAGAAGCAGCTTCTGTTACAGCAAAATAGCCAGCTTTCATTTTGACGGTCTGTCCACTTAGGAAATGAATCTCTCTGTTGTCCCAGGTACCAGATCCACCGTGCACAATGGGAACATTTGGATTGTATTCTCCGGTCGAGACGAAATCCGCTTCGAGTTCTGAATAATAAGCCCTGAGATTGGCCCAGTCTGTGGAAACTCTTGCCTTATGTATATAAGAAAGAAGTGATGGAGCCATCACACCCACCAGAATAGCCATAATGGCAATTACAATGATCAGTTCGATCAGGCTGAAGCCATTGTTATGCTGCTTATTTTTGTTTGTCTGCATGGCAGACGGATCATTAAACTTTTTCATTTCTGTCATCTCCATTTCCAGTCGGTGGAATTATAGAAGATAACAGGCTGTATGTCAATAAAAAAGGTATTAAATATTTATAAGCAAAAAATAACGGATATGGATTGCAAAGGCTGCAGAATCCCAGGAATCAGGATAAGATTCCGGTGGATTGCAGGAACAGGATAAACATCAGAACCGGTGCAATATAACGGATCATAATGCGGTAAAGCTTTTTCCTGTGGAA
>CACXDC010000014.1 GCA_902766365.1 uncultured Lachnospiraceae bacterium
GGTCGTGGCCATGGTCCTGATCCTTCTGCCATGAAGTCTTTCCAGAATTGCGATCGCAAGAGCAGCTCCTTCTGTCGGATCTGTTCCTGCACACAGTTCGTCAAACAGACACAGGGAATCCTGGTCCGCATGCTTCAGTATGGATACGATCCTTGTCATATGCGAAGAAAAGGTACTGAGACTCTGTTCAATACTCTGTTCATCTCCGATGTCTGCAAACACATCCTGAAAAACGGAAAGCTCCGAACGATCCAGTGCCGGGATATGCAGTCCTGCCTGCCCCATCAGTGTAAACAGTCCAACGGTTTTCAGTGATACTGTCTTTCCACCTGTATTCGGACCGGTAATGATAAGCTGGTCAAAATCTCTTCCCAGATAAATATCAATCGGTACGACCTTTTTGGGGTGGAGCAGGGGATGCCTGCCCTTCCTGATGTGAATAGCATGCTCCCTGTTAAACACCGGTCTTGTAGCATTCTGCTCCAGTGCCAGTGCCGCCTTGGCAAAGGTAAAGTCAAGGAACGTCATGATCTTCTGATTTTCAAGGATCTCTTCTGTATGTTCTGCAACCTGGCCGCTTAAGTCTGCCAGGATCACTTCGATCTCTTCTTTTTCTGCTGCAGCCAGCTCTTTCAGCTTATTATTCAGTTCTACCACTGCTGTGGGCTCAATAAAGAAGGTGGAACCCGTGGAAGACTGGTCATGCACCATGCCAGGTACCTGGCTCTTGTACTCTGCCTTTACGGGAATGCAGTATCTGTTGTCCCTCATGGTAATGACTGCATCCTGCAGATAGCTGCGGCAGGAACCGTTTACCATGGACAGCAGATGGCTGTGGATCCGCTCTCCTGTCACTGCAATGGATCTCCGGATATGCTTAAGATTTACACTGGCATCATCTGCGATCTCTTCCTCTGACAGAATACACCTTCCGATCTCTGCAGAAAGCTGTGTCAGCGGCTCCAGTCTTTCAAAATATCCTGCCAGGGAGCTTGTCTGAAAGTCTCCGCTCTCTTCCCCGTCACGTTCTGTATTTTCTCTCTGCTTTCTTCCATAGGCCTTGATCCTGTTTACATTTTCAAGCTGTCCTGCCACCTTCAGAAGCTCTGAGGCTGACAGTGTACTTCCAATCTCCAGTGATCTGAGTGCCATGGTCAGATCCTTATTTCCTCCAAAAGAAGTGGATCCCTTCTGAAAAAGCATAGTAAGGGCATCTGCCGTCTGTGTCTGTGCCTCTTCGATCTCTGATGCCTCTGTCATCGGCTCCAGCTCTGCACACAGCTTTCTTCCGGGATCGGAAGTGGCCTTTTCTGTAAGCTTTGCCCTGACTTTTGTATATTCTAATGTTTCCAGTACTTTCCTGTTTACCATATGATTCTGTCTCCTGCTGCCCGTTTTGCAACGATTTCAGTATAGCATACTTTACTGAAAAAAAGAATCCTGCTTGCAGGATTCTCCGCCTGCGGCGGGTCGCTTTAAGCGACATCTCCCCTTCCGCCGCAGTGCGATCCTGCCCGGAGGGCTTTTTTGATTCATAGGACGTAATTTCCTATGAATTAAAAAAGAATGCCTGCAAACTACAGGCATTCAATCTCTCCACGGGTACCATCAAGCAGCACCCTGTCTCCGTCTTTCAGAACCTCTGTGGCATTTCCAGTAGCAAGAACTGCGGGGATCTGATATTCCCTCGCCACGATCGCCGCATGGGACAATACTCCTCCGGTATCGGCAATGACACCTCCTGCTATGGCAAATAATGGTGTCCATTCCGGATCGGTATAGTGGCATACCAGAATGTCTCCCTTTTTCAGCTTGTAAAACTCGGCTGGGCTCGTGATCACACATACCCTTCCTTCTGCGGTGCCAGCACTGCCGCTGACACCCTTTAAGGATTCTCCATCTCCTTTGCAGGCCTCCCACATCTGTCTTTTCCAGTAAGCTTCCACCAGAGGCCGGTACCTCTTCCTTCTGGAAATGATCTCTCTTTCCTTGTCTGAAACAGCACCTCTCTTTACCACCGTCTGCAGTTCCTCATATCGCAGATAAAGAAGATCCTCGTCAGATATCGAAAGAAGAGATGCGATCCTTTTCAGAAGACTTCTGCAGGCATAAAAGCATCCTTCCCACAGATACTGGGTTCTCTCACGCTGTACATGATACATCCGGTAATATTCACAGAGCTGTCTGACCTCTGTCTTCTTCCTGTCACTGAGTCCTGCTGTCATTTTCGTAAGAAGCTCCTGATAATAAGAAAGCCCCTCTTCCTGTGACCTTCCCTCTCCTGCCGGATTCTCAAGCAGGGGGCGCAGCACCTGGAAAAAACGTTCCTTATCCTCCAGCCATGTTTTGGCGGTGAAACAGTAATCCGGGAAATCTGACTTGTATCCGTTTTCCTTCAGAAAGGCTTTGATCTCTTTTTCTGCTTCCTTATTTCCTTCTGCAAGCTCTTCATAGCTGCATCCGGCAAGGATCTTCTCCGGAACACCTTCCATGGCAAGAAGCTTTTCTGCCAGCTCCTTCAGCTGTCTGTTCATTTCTGCTGTCTTATAGGAAAGGCCTGTCAGCAGATTGTAAGGCGACAGGGCCGGATCCACCTTTTTCAGGAGCTTTCCAAGTCTTCTGTTCATCATGAACCCCGGAAATACTGCATATTTAAATCTGGCATAAGCTGTTTCAGTGATCAGATTCCTCATCTGATCCAGCTCTGCAGCCGTCTGCTGAAGTTCCTTTGCAGCTTCCCCACAATCTGTGTCAGATCCTGCCGCCTTCCGGATCACCGGTTCTGCCCTGGAAAGACATTTCTCCAGCTTCTCCACATTTGCCTGATGATCCTTCATCTCTTTCATTAACCCGGGCAGATGCGTAATATTTTTGTTCACCTTAAACTTCACAGTCGGCAGGCACAGGAATCCATTGTCATCCAGACGGCAGTCATTGTCCACCAGCATACCGCCTTCTGCAAAGATCACTGCTTTCTGTCTGCTTATAGGCATACAGAAGTCATAATCCAGTGGGAAATAGGGTACCGGCATCTTTTCCATGAGAAACATCAGGGTAGCCTTCCTCTTCTGATTGACCGGCTGAAGAGGCGGCATTTTACTTTCATCCACTTCTTTTCTTTCTTCTGTTCCTGCAGTAATGGCTCTTGCCTGCAGGATATATAATTTCTGGTCTGCAAAAGCCCACTCTATATCCATGGGCTTATGATAATGTCGTTCAATGTCTGACGCTGTTTCTGTCAGCTTCCTGATCTGCTCCCCTGAAAGAGAGCATCTGTTTCTTTTTTCTTCCGCAACGGGTACGGTAACGGTCTGCTTCTCTCCATAAATAACCTGTGTCTCCTTGTCACCGATCTGGCAGTTTAGCACATTTCCCAGTCTGTCGCAGACCAGTTCATCCGGACTTACTGCACCGGATACCACCGATTCTCCAAGGCCGTAGGACGCATTGACCAGCATTTCCTCTTTTCTTCCACTGGCCGGATTCACCGTGAATAAAACACCTGCGACTTCGCTTTCCACCATTTTCTGGATCACGACAGCCAGTGCGACGTTCTCATCCTCATACCCCTTTTCTCTCCGGTAGCTGACAGCTCTGTCACCCCACAGAGAAGCATAGCAGCGTTTCACAGCTTCCATCAGTTCCTGTTCCCCTCTGATGTTCAGATAGGTTTCCTGCTGTCCTGCAAAACTGGCATCCTCCAGGTCTTCCGCTGTAGCAGAAGATCTGACAGCAACCCGTTCTCTTTCTCCGATCCCGATATAATATTCCAGAAGTGTCACATGAAGCTCTTCCGGCATACTGCCTGTCAGAAATGCTTTCCGGATTTCCTCTGCCGGTGCCTTCAGATCAATTTTATTTTCCTTCACATATAATCTGTAGGCCTCTGTGGTAAGCACTGCTCCCTCCGGTACCGGTATTCCTGCGTGTACCATTTCTCCGAGATTGGCTCCCTTGCCACCTGCTGTCAGGATATCTTTTTTTGTAATATCTTCAAACCGCTGCAACAAAGCTGTCATATTCCTACACTCCTTCCCGCTTCATGTTAGCACAGACTAACTTTTGTTGCAATCTGCTTTTACTGCAGGCCCTGTTTCCCGGATGTACCTTAATTCCTTCTTTTGTATTCTCCTACTGTCATACCAGTATATTTCTTAAACTGCCTGCAGAAATAGGAAGCATACTGGTACCCCACTTTTTCTGCCAGTACATTCACATTGTCAACTCCCTGGCCGATCAGCTGTTTTGCCTGCTCCATACGGACTTCAGTAAGATAATCCACGAAATTCTTATGCAGTTCCTGCTTGAAAAGATGGCTCAGATAGCTGGTACTGAGTTTTGTATGTACTGCCGTATCCTCCAGCGATATATTTTCTGTATAATGCTCTTTTATATATTGAACAGCTTTCTGCAGATGCAGACTGCTTCCGTATGTGTCTCTCTGTTCTCTGTCCCGGTCAGATTCCTGCTCCTGTATCTGGATCTGTCCGGGAAGTCTTTCTTCAATATCTGCGATCAGAAATCCCGCCCGGATCTCCGGAATCAGGCCAAATACAGACTGGCAGATCTGTTCCATCAGTTCTCTCACGTCCTCTGACAGCTTCCGGTATCCCTTTTCATCCATAGCCGAGGAGGTATAGATCAGCATGGGCAGCACATTTCCTTCCACCGGACAGATCGTGAAATCACAGAACAGGGAAAGCTTTCCTGCTGCTTCCTCTGATAATCTTCTGATCCTTTCCACATCAGAAAGATACCTGATCTTTTCTTCCGGGAAACACAGGGACAAAATAAATCCACTGGTAAATTCTCCCCGTCTTTCTCTGTCCTCATTCTGCTGCCCTTCGGCTGCGATCCTGGCAAGGACTTCATCCATCTGTTCCTTTAACTCACTTTTCCGGACCGGTTTTAACAGATAGGCATCTACATGCAGATGCAGTGCATCCTTGGCATAAGTAAACTTACCATAAGCCGTTTTAACGATCACATGTCCCTCATACCCCCGTTCCCTGAGAATGGAAAGGGCCTGCAGCCCATTCAGTCCCGGCATCTCAATGTCCAGTATCAGCAGCTCAGGATTTTCTCTTGTCACAGTTTCCACTACCTGTGTACCATCCTGTGCATCCGGCAGGAGTACTGCTTCCGGATAATTCCGCTCCAGGAAAAAATGCATTGCCTTAAGTTCCAGTTCTTCATCATCTGCAATCAATACCCGATACATAAGCTCTCCTCATAAGGAATCATCATTCTGATCTCTGTTCCCTTTTCCGGCGTGGAATTAACTTCCATAACAAATTCCTCTTTAAAAAATGCCTTCATTCTGTCGATCACATTTTTCAGTCCGATACTGTCTGAATGGATTCCCGTTTTATCTGTACCATTAATATAGCTTTGGATCAGTCTTTGTTTTTCTTCTTCCATACCACATCCATTATCCCGGATGACTATGACAATTTTTCCTTCTTCCCGCTGTATCCGGATCTGTATTTCTCCTCCCCGGATCGCCAGCCCGTAAACAATAGCATTTTCTATGACAGGCTGCAGGGTAAGTGCCGGTATCCTGCCTTCTGCCGTTGTTTCATCATACTGCAGATCAAAACGGATTCTTTTGCCAAACCTGATCTGCTGGATATAAATATAATCCCGGCAGTTCTTTACCTCATCTGCCATGGTCGCCACATGATGAATATCCTTCAGATTATACCGGAAGTAATCCGATACTGCTTCGATCATCTGCTCTGTAGATGGTGCTTCCTCCAGGTAAGCCATCTGTGCAATACTGTTCAGGGTGTTAAACATAAAGTGAGGGTTGATCCTTGCCTGCAGTGCCTTGATTTCACTCTCCTGCAGCAGCTTTTCCATTTTCACCTTCTCCAGTCTCTGCTGCTTCAGTTCCAGCTGGAGCTTCATATTTAACTCCATCTGTCCCATCTGATCCTCAATCCGGACAAGCATTTCCTCAAACAGATCTGTCAGCTGCCTGATCTCATCCTTATTCTCCTTCCGGTAACCCTCATTTTCTGACCGGTAGGTTGCTGCTTTGTATGACAATGCCGATATCGGCCTGATCACATCTCTTGAAAACCAGATAACCATTCCAAGAATGCTAAGAGAAAAAATAACAACTGCCAGAATACAGATTCCGGAAACCACCTTCATCTCATGATTCAGTTCATCCTGTGCCTCATTGGAATACTGCTCCATGGCAGGATACACATAGTTATAATATTTCTCAATGAGCTGGACTGTATATGCCGCTTCATCATATGCCTGCAGTCTTTCTTCCCTCGTTCCATACGCATCAGATACTACTGCCGGTTCAATCTGTTCACACAGGCTCTCAATCATATGACAAAGATCATCTATCTCCCTGATGTATCTGTCCTCAAAAATAATATGCCTTAAAGAGGCACTGTCAGCCTGCAGCCTCTCAAGTGCCTCTTTCGTTGCTTTTCTGTCATCTTCGTCCCATGAAACAGAGTAATACTTATATGCCGACAGTACTTCACTGACTGTAGTCTTCAGTTCATAGACTCTGTTATTTCTGTCAACCAGATCTCCCAGCCGGTCCCTGGTATAATACTGCATGCCAAGCAATATCCCTGCTGTTGCAAAAAAGATTGCAATAATACCAAGCATACAGAATGAAAATTTTCCTTTAAGAGAAAGTTTTTTCATAGTTCATCCTATACAACCATCCTGGTTGCCAGCTCCATTACCTTTTCCTGACTTGCATCTTCCTGCTGCAATTCTCCGGATACTTTGCCTCCTGAAAGAACAATGATCCTGTCTGACATGGAAATCAGTTCTGGCAGCTCAGAAGATATCATGATAATGGCAATACCCTGTCTGGCCAGTTCTACCATGATCTTATAAATCTCATACTTGGTTCCCACATCTATTCCCCTGGTGGGTTCATCCATGATCAGAACCCGCGGCTTTGTCATCAGCCATTTGCTGAGAACCGCCTTCTGCTGATTTCCACCTGACAGTGTTTCCATATGGACTGTCATATCAGCCGCCTTGATCTTCAATTCATCAAAATACTTTCTGGCAGACAGCTGCTCTTTTTTGTGATTAATGATACCATACCTGCAGATTGCTTTCAACGAAGCCAGTGTGATGTTCTCTTCTATGGACATTCCACCCACAAATCCATCCAGCTTCCGGTCTTCTGTTACAAGTGCAATCCCTTCCCGGATCGCATCCTCCGGTTTTCTGATCTGTATTTCTTTTCCATCGATCACCACCATTCCTGACTGTCTTCCAATGATACCAAAAACTGCATTTACCAGTTCACTCCGTCCGGCACCTACCAGTCCTCCGATTCCGAGAATTTCTCCTTTTCTGACAGAAAAACTGACATCTTCCACGATTTTCTTTCTGGCGTTCTGGGGATGAGGTACAGAGAAATTTCTGACCTCCATGATGACTTCTCCCACAGGAACAGCACACTTGGGATACAGATTGTCCATCTTTCTCCCAACCATTTCCGCAATGATACGGCTCTGGTCAAATTCTTCCCTGTTGTGACTGTTGATCACTCTGCCGTCCCTCATGACAACGATCCTGTCAGAATAAGCAAATACCTCATCCAGTTTATGGGAAATCAATACACAGGTATAGCCCTGTTTCTTTAAATTCAGCATGATCTGAAACAGTGTGGCTGATTCCGTTTCCGTAAGTGATGCTGTCGGCTCATCCAGAATCAGGATCCTCGGCTTATGGGAAAGTGCCCTTGCTATAGATACCAGCTGCTGCTTGCTGGCATTCAGATTTCTTAAAATTTCTGTAGGCTCTACCTCAAGCTGGAGCAGCTCCAGATACTCCCCTGCCGCCTGATATAACTGATTCCACCTGATCACATTTCCAAACTGTTTCCAGTTTCCAAGGAAAATATTCTCTGCCACACTCAGGTCAAGGTGCATATTCAGTTCCTGATAGATCATGGCAATGCCTGCTTCCTCAGACTGTCTGGTACTGTGGAACTGCATCGTTTTTCCCTCTACCAGGATATTTCCTGTGTAACTGTCACAGGGATAAGAACCACTTAGGATTTTCATCAGCGTACTTTTTCCGGCACCATTTTCTCCTACAATAGAAAGGATCTCTCCTTCATATGCCTGCAACGAAACATCATCCAGTGCTTTCACGCCCGGAAAGGTCTTGGTAATATGCTGCATTTCCAGTACTGTTTTAGCCATACCCTCGCCCTCCTTCTGCTATTTCGATGCAATTTTCTTCAGCCGGAATGTGTCCATGCCGACTGCTGCCACCATGATGATCCCAATGGTGATCTTCTGCCAGTACACAGAAACATGGAGCAGTACCATGGCATTGGAAATGGTCTCCATCAGGGCACAGCCAAGAATCGTTCCAAGCACGGATCCATAACCACCATACATACTGGTTCCACCAATAATAACAGCCGCAACCGCTGTCATTTCCCAGCCATCTCCTGCATTAGGCTGTGCTGAGCTTAATCTTGCTGCCATGATGATCCCCACAAATCCTGCCAGCAGGGAAACCAGCACATGTGCAGAAAAGAGCGTTCTTTTTACATTGATGCCGGAAACTCTGGAAGCCTCTCTGTTTCCACCTACAGCCATAAGGCTTCTTCCGTAAGATGTCTTTTTAATCACAAAATGGGCGATCAGTACAATAACAACTGCTATAAAAACAGAATACGGGATTCCTGCCAGGGTTCCCTGCCCCAGTACCTTAAATTCATCCGGCAGGGGATAATAGGGTTCTCCCTTTGTCAGTACATTCACAATTCCTCTTGCCACATACATGGTTCCCAGTGTGGCAATCAGTGCCGGAATCCGGCAGTTGACGATCAGTACTGCGTTTACTATGCCAACCACAGCTGATGCCAGAAGTCCCATAAGAATGGAAAGCCAGATAGGAAGATTATTTACGAGGCACAATCCGCAGATTGCGCCCCCAAGCCCCATAACTGAGCCAATCGACATATCCAGGCTGGCCCCCAGCAGTACATAAGTAACTCCCACACTGACGATCAGCAGAAAAGAAACGGATCTTGCCAGGTCGATCAGATTGGATCCGGCAAAAAATACCGGGTTGATCATACCAGTTACGATACATAATATTGCCAGCGGAACGATCTTGATCAGACCGTTCATGCTTATTTTCTTTTTCATAAGCACACCACCCCATCTGCTTACTGCGCATCTTTGTAAGTATCAACATTTTCAGCAGTTACAAAGGTAACACCGGAATCAATGACTGTCTCTGTCAGTTCTTCCCCATTATTAATTCTGGTCAGAAGCTCTACTGCCTTTCTTCCCATAAAGTCAGGTTTCTGTACAATGGTTCCCTTTACTACACCTGTGCGGATAAAGTCAAGGCATTCATCTGTGTCGTCCCATCCGATAACCGTGATCGTTCCGGAAAGTCCCTGCTCCTCCAGTACCTTGCCTGCTGCTACCGCACCGGTTCCTTCACTTCCGAAGATTGCTGTCATCTCCGGATAGGCTTTTAACATATCCTGTGCTTTCTGGGTTCCTGTCAGCATATCAGAATTGCAGGCTTCTGTTGTCAGGATCTCCATATCGGGTTCATCCTTAATGGCATCTTCAAAGCCTTTGATACGGTCATTGTCTGTTTCCTGTCCGATCGTTCCTCTGATAATTCCTATTTTGGCCTTGCCGCCGGTTGCATCGATCATTGCCTTACCTGCTTCATAGCCTGCATCATAGTTGGAGGTACCAACATAAGCTGCTCTCTTACTTTCCGGTGCATCTGTATCCACCAGTACAACGGGAATTCCCGCATCTACAGCACGGTCAATGGCAGGCCCGATCGCTGCCGGAGAAAGTGCCATTGTAATAATACCATCTACCTTGGAAGCGATTGCCGTATCAATATATTTCACCATGGCGTCAACATCTACTTTGGTATCGCCAAGCACTGCAACATCCACGCCCTGCTCCTTTGCGCCAGCCTGAATGCCTTCCTCCACATCGATCCAGTACTCATGACTGACAAGAGGTGAAACAAAAGTATAATGATAGGTGTTTTCTCCATTTGCTGTTTCCTCAGCACCGGTATCTGCCTCTGTTGATTCCTCTGCAGCCTCTGAGTCCTGCGACTCTGCTGCTGTTTCCTGTGTATTTGTATTTCCGCATCCCATCAGGGAAATTGTTGTTGCAAGTGCCAGAATAAGTGCAAGTGTCTTTTTCTTCATAGTGTTTTCTCCTTTTCTATATTGTTGAAATGTGAATATATCTGGGTTCTGGTTTTTCCGGTTCCTGATCTCCAAGATATACACCCTGCTTTTTCAGCTGATCCTGAAGCTTTTTCACAGAGAGCTTTCTGAATGGGACATCCTCTTTGATACTCAGCGCTGCTGCCGCTCCCGCTGCTTCCCCTGTTCCATAGCAGGTAGCCATAACCGCAATTCCATCATGGGCGATACAGCGTCCTGCCGCAATAATATTCTCTACTTCCAGTGGAAGTAATGCTCTGTAGGGAATGCTGTAGGCATGTCCTGGAATCAGCCAGTACAGTTCACAGCCTCCTCCATTCGGGTTATGGATATCCACACCATAAGCATTCATGGAAATCGCATCGTCAAATATAGTATAATTCAGGATATCATCTCTGGTTACTTTATATTCTGCTACAATTCTTCTGGATACCATCATACCCATCATATTGGCAACCTTGGTCAGTCTTGCATGTTCTGTGCCCTTATAATTATGATGAAGCCAGTCCAGTACTTCCAGAATCTGTTTTCTGCAAGCAATTTCACCCTTTGTGATATCCTCTGCCGAGCAGGGATTGATGCCGGTCACTCTGGTCATTTCCGCCCGGAATTCATCCTCTTTCATAAGAGGGAACAGATTCACTGCTCCATAGGCAAGAGACTTATCCACCTTCCAGGTCACTGTATCCGGTGCAAGTCCATCCATACAGAACATGGTGGATACCGGGCTCTTTACTTCTTCTCCGTCCTTTTCCCCTACTCCTGTCTCAAACGGTGCCCCTGTGTAGGCAATGACATCTCCATCTCCGGTACAGTCAATAACACGTTTTGCATATACTGCCTGTCTGCCGGATTTGTTTTCAATGATGACACCCCTGATCGTCTTTCCTTCCATGATAGCGGCCGTTATGTAGGTATGAAATAATACTTTTATGCCATATTTTTCTATCAGTCTGTCTGCTGCAATCTTATACATTTCCGGATCAAACGGGCAGATTGCCGTATCCGGTTCGTGACGGTTAACGGAAAAATATGGTCTCTCCTCAGCCAGATGCGGTGGTTTGATACATCCTCCCATCTCTTCCAGAAGATTCGTAAATTCCTCGAATACCCCTTTGATCACCTGTCTGCCTCCGGTATAGGCTGACATGGACATAAAGGATGTAACAAGCCCTACCGTTCCCTGTCCTCCAAGACAGTTAAACCTTTCGATCAGCAGAACCTCTGCGCCGTTTTTTGCAGCGCTGACTGCCGCCGCAATTCCTGATGGTCCACCGCCGCATACCAGCACATCCACATCATAGCTGACAGGCAGTTTTTTCTCAGGTTCTACATAAATTTTCTGACTCTGCATGAATAACCCTCCCTTATCAAAGTGAACTGTTTCTTTGTAAGATAATTGTAGAATTTTATCTGTTTCACAGATATAAGAGAATTTTCCGTTCTTTATAATTTTTCTCTTTTTTGTGTGATACTTTTTTGCGATTGTTATACTCTTTTGCCCTTATCCCTGGAAACCCAATCCGGAAAACAGTTTGTAACCAGAAGCTGCTTTTGTGTTGGTTCCTGTGATTCTATCATTTTTATCTTTTGGCATTTCGCCGATGTTTTCAGAACAGGTCTGCAGTCTACGGCGTACAGTCTGCGGTCTATGGCAGGTCGTGAGGATTTCTGCGAAGGTGCCTTTTGTATGCAGCAAAGCTGAGACCGTGGCTGCATGAAAGCCTCTGCTGCACAGGCAGCCTGCTTTACCGGGCTCAGCGGAGCGTTTTGCATACCAGGTGCCGAGCAGAACGTCCTCACGACCTGCCGACGGCCGGATTGCCGATTGCCGGACTGCCGTAATGCTTCCGCCAACGGTATAACATCCAGAAACCACATCTTTATTCAAAGGAGGGCTATCTATGGCCACAAATCTGCTGAAGTCTTATTTCCCAATGATCCAGAGCAGCAAAGTCTATCTGATCGTTCTGTATGAAGACAGCCCGGCTGAATTAAAGGAATGTCCTGACCACTGGATCCACCGCTCCAAAACAATCTTCGATTCCGGACTTTCCATGGATCTGCTACAGGATTATATCTTTATCAGTCTTGACATTTTCCGTTCAAAAATGCACAATAAAAAGGTAATCACACTGTTGGAGGCATGGATGACATTTTTCTCTGCGGATGACCCTGAAGAGATCATTAAGCTTATCACAGACTTCCCTCAGTTTAAACCAATGTATGAGACACTGTACCAGATGTGTCGGAATGTGGAGAATGTTATGGGTTTCTTTTCTGAAGAATTACGGGAA
>CACXDC010000015.1 GCA_902766365.1 uncultured Lachnospiraceae bacterium
CATAACAACGATGATCATAGGCTCCATCAGTGCCATAACCTGCTCTGTCGCCACCTGTACATCATCTTCGTAGTAATTGGCTACATTTTCCAGCATGGTTTCAATATTACCGGTTTCTTCACCAATAGATACCATATGGACTACCATCGGTGGGAAAAGTCCACAGGTCTTTAGCGGCCTTGACAGTGCCATACCTCTCATAACCTGATCTTTGGCATCCATCATGGCCTTTTTATAGTGGACATTCTCCATGGATCTTCCTGTGATTTCGATCGCATCCATCATTGGCACACCGGCGCCAAGCAATGTACATAAGGTTCTTCCCAGTCTGGCACACTCACTCTTTGTCTGGAGCTTTCCAAAAACGGGGATTTTCAGTGCAATGCCGCCAAGTACGAATTTACCCGACGGGCTTGCCGCATAAGCCTTAAATAAAGCAATCGCTGCTACCACTACCAGAATGATCAGCCACCATTTGGCTATCACAAAATCACTCATATTTACAACCGCCTGCGTGACCGGTGGCAGTTCTGTATCCAGTTCCTCAAACATTCCCATGAAATTCGGGATAACCCAGATCATCATAAGAAAAAGAACGCCAACCATAACGACTAACAGTACAATCGGGTAGATCATGGCTTTTTTTACTGACTGTTTCAGTTTGTTTTCTTTTTCGAACTGTACCGCCATACGTTCAAAAGCTACTTCCATGCTTCCGGAAGCCTCTCCTGCCTCTACCATATTGCAGAGCATGCTTGGAAATACCTTGGAATGCTTCTTCATGGCCCCTGCCATGGATTCACCCTTTGACACATCTTCGTACACTTCACCCAGTGCTTTCTTCAGTGTTCTGTTTTCTGTCTGGTCCCTCATCATTTCCAGTGCATTGATAATGCTGACACCGGCACTGATGATACTGACAAACTGACGGCAGAAAATACTGTAATCCCTGGCGCTTACCCTGCCTCCCAGAGAAAAACTGATATCTCTGCTCATCAGACTGGCCTCCGATACACTTAAGATAACATTTTTCTGTGCTTTCAGGACACCGGTAACCTGCTCTACGCTTTTCCCCTCCATGGTGCCTTTTTTTTCTTTTCCTTCCGGGGTGATCACCCGGTACTGAAATTCAGCCATTTTGTTTTTGCTCCCCTGTCCTTTTCTCTTTAATCCGCTTCATAATCATAGGCAACCTTGATCATTTCAGCACAGCTTGTAATACCTTCTTTTACTTTCTTGGCTGCTGCCATACGAAGTGTACTCATTCCCTCGGAAACAGCAATCTCCTGTAATTCATCTGCTGTCACCTTGTCATGGATCCGGTTACGGAGTTTTGCAGTGACCGGCATGATCTCATAGATTGCAGTACGTCCTCTGTAACCAATGCCTCCACACTCTTCACAGCCTACCGGCTCATATACAGTCTGTGGCATGCTTGCCGGTACCATCAGGAGCTTCTTTTCCTGGTCGGTTGCCTCCCTTGCTTTCCGGCACTTTGGACAAAGCTTTCTTACCAGACGCTGTGCAATAATGCCTACCACAGAATCACCGATCAGGTAGGGTTCCACACCCATATCGATCAGACGGGTAATGGATGCTGCTGTTGAGTTTGTATGCAGTGTGGAAATAACAAGGTGTCCGGTAATGGAAGCCTTAACGGCGATACCGGCTGTTTCTCCGTCTCTGATCTCTCCGATCATTATGATATCTGGATCCTGACGGAGAATGGAACGCAGGGCATTGGCAAACGTCAGGTCTGCCTTGACATTTACCTGTACCTGATTGACACCATCCACATTGGCTTCCACAGGATCTTCTACGGTGATAATATTAACTTCTTCACGGTTCAGTTCGCTCAGAACAGTATAACAGGTTGTTGACTTACCACTTCCGGTAGGTCCCGTTACCAGAATGATTCCATGAGGGTTTTTCAGGATACCATCCAGTCTTTCATCATCCTCCGGCGTAAGACCGAGGTATTTCTTTTCTCTGGAAAGACCATCCTTGGCGGTAAGACGCATAACCGTCTTTTCTCCAAATACGGTAGGAAGCACTGAAACACGGACGTCGTATTCCCGGTTATCTACCTGCAGGGTCAGTCGGCCATCCTGTGGCTTTCTCTTCTCGGAAATATCAAGTCCTGACATGATCTTGACTCTGGCTACCATAGCCGGCAGGAGTGTGGTATTGTAATCCATCACTTCACGCAGGGCACCGTCGATACGATAACGGATCCGCAGATTTCTCTCCAGCGGCTCAATATGGATATCACTGGCTCCCTGGCGGATAGCCTGCTCAAGCATGGTTCTTACGATCTTGACAATCGGTGCATTATCTACTTCCGCATTGGCTGCACTCTCTTCTTCCTCTCTCAGTTCATCTGCATGCTCCATCTGATACTGGGCTGCAGCCTCCATCGCCTGCTTCTTACCAAACATACGGTCAATCTGCATGGCGATCTGGGCGGTTGGTGCAAAATAAGGCACAACCTCCATACCTGTGATCAGGCTGACATCATCGATCGCCGGCAGATACATGGGATCTGACATGGCGATCTTAAGGATATTGGAATTATTCTCATCTATGGCAAAAGGTACCAGTTCATATTTCTTCATGATATCTTCCGGTACCAGACGGATTGCTGCATCCTGCAGCCCCTCTTTCCGAAGGTCTACTGATTCTACGCCAAGCTGCTTACTTAAGACATCAGCAAAGTCTTTCTGTGATACATAGCCCAGGGCGATCAGCGTTTCCCCCAGTTTCGTCTTTCTGATCTTCTGCTCTGACAGTGCTGTTTCAAGCTGCTGTTGTGTGATCATCCCCTGCGAAAGCAGCAGATCTCCGATTCGTACTCTTTTTCCAAACAATGCCATACCTATACCCCTGTCTGTCTTTTCTTTTGTTCTTACTCTGCTTATTATACCGGTTCTGAACGGTTTCTGCAATCATGGAGATGAAGCAGGAGCTGTCTCTACACCAGCGTCATCAGTTTGCTTTCTGCTTCCCTGTACTCATCCTCCGAGTACTCAAGTTCCAGAATAAGTGACTTGTCAAATCCCTTTTTTATCAACCGTTGTATCGCACTGATTCTTTCACGGGTTCTTTCTTCCTCAAGGCACTCTTCCATTATTTTACACATAGCCAGCACGCCCCTTTCACTTTTCAGTTCCTGAAATCTTCTTGTTACCGCCGGAAATGCAGTGCTAGAAACCATTTCCGCTTTAAAACATTTCATCAGTTCCGCAATACTGCTCCCATCATCAACTGCTGTATTGACAAATATTTCATGCAGTCCATCGTCAACTGTTGTTCCG
>CACXDC010000016.1 GCA_902766365.1 uncultured Lachnospiraceae bacterium
GTGACGGTAACGGTTACCGTACTGGATGTTATGTGGATCTGGAACGATTTCCTGCTTCCGCTTCTGATGGTAAACAGCAATAATAAGACAAAGACATTGGTGCTTGCGGCATACACCTTTGTAGGACAGATGAATACTAAATGGAACTACGCACTGACTGCCATGGTGCTGACAGTTGTACCGTCTATCATCGTATTTATCCTGCTGCAGAAGTATATCGTAGAAGGTGTTGTGGCAGGAGCAGTAAAGGGCTGATTCCCCTGACGTAAAGTTTAAAATGATTTTTTCCTGTCTGTCTGCCGCAGTGAAGTGGGGATGATGTTATAGCCGGAAACAGACGGGTGAAAATAAAGTAAAAAAGGGATTCCCGAAGATGGGACAAAGGAGGGTAAAAATGAAAAAGAAATTCATCAGCGCAATTCTTTGCGCAGCAATGACAATGAGCCTTCTGGCTGGCTGTGGATCATCCGCAGGAGACAGCAGCAGTGCATCCACTGACAGTACACAGGCCGGAGAGACAACAGAAGCAGCAGATACTTCTGCAGCAGAAGAGACAGCACAGGTTTCTTCTGACGAGCCCTGTGAGATCTATATGTTCATCAGTTCTCCGGAATATGCAGATGCGATCGGTGAACTCATTGATGCTTATAAGGAAGTAGCACCAAATGTGACCATCAACTATGAAACCACTCAGAATGACTATCCGACACTGTTAAAGGCAAAGCTGAATTCCGGTGAGGTTCCGGATATCTTTTCCTCTACATCAGGTAAGGAGATCGATGTTTATAAGGAATATTCTTATGATCTGGCAGGACAGCCGCTGACAGAGACCATGTCTGATGCAGTAGCAGCAACTATGCAGAGTCCGGCGGACGGAAGCGGATGCTACGGAATCGCGATCAAGGGTAATTATTTCGGTATCGTATACAACAAGGCGATCTTTGAAGAATGCGGTATTACTGAGTTCCCTTCAACTGTAAGTGCCATGAAGGATGCCTGCGAAAAGATTTCTGCAGCAGGATACAAGCCTTTCACGACCGGCTTCAATGAATGGTGGGTATATAAGCATGTAGCACAGCATTTCTTTGATGCTGCAGCTGCAAACGCAGGAATTTCCGCAGCAGAGCTGGTATCCGGCTTTGAAAATGGAACAGCCAAGATCTCAGACTATCCTGAGCTTTACAATAACTTCTTCGATTTCATCGATCTGGCTGTAAAGTACGGTGATGATAAGCCCCTTGAAACAGCACTCGATGGTGAGGAATCTGCTTTTGGTACAGGCAAGGCGGCTATGGTTCTCGGACAGGGCGCATGGATCGAGGCTGATGTTCTTTCCATCGATCCTGATATCCAGATCGGCTTCAATGGTTATCCTGTAACAGAGGATGCTTCCCAGTGCCAGGTTATTTCCGGTTCTGACCAGTCACTTCATGTAAACAAGGATTCTGCAGTACTTCAGCAGACACTTGATTTCATGAACTGGTGGTATACTTCTGATTATGGCAAGGCATGGTTTACAGATGTAGCAGGTGTTGTTCCTCCGATCAAATCTGATGTACAGAGTAACTTCGAGATCATCAAGCAGGGCGATGAGCTGGCAGCTTCTGCAGGTGCAGCAGACCTTGAGATCATTTACTCTACAGACAGCTGGCATCAGACCTTTGGTGAGATCATGCAGTCCTATATTGCAGGCGATCTTGACAAGGATGGTGCATGCGCTCAGATCGAGAAGCAGTGGCAGGAAATCGACGGTGCACAGTAGGCACTGGCTGGATGATTTCCATCTAAAAAGATAAGAGAGTCCGTTATCCTGTGGACAAAACAGGATAACGGGCTTTTTTGTGTGTGATGTGTGTGGTATACTGGTGAACATGAGAGAAAATAAGCTGATACGAATATTACTGATGATAAGTGCTGTGGTACTTCTGCTGCTGACGCTCTGGATCGCTTATCTGCGGACAGACCATGAGGGAGCCTTTCTGGAGGAGCTTACATTCACTACGGAGGTGGATGGTGAAATGGTTTCCTTCAAGCCGTTTCTGGAGGAAACAGACGGAAGATATTATCTGGTCCTGCCGTCCTGCTTTCAGGGAAAAGAAACAGACCTGACTGTGCATTATGACAAAGAGGATGGCAGGTTTTTCCTGAATGGGGAGAAGCTCCGGAACGGAAGTACCGTTTCCGGGATACAGGGAGAAGAGGTTTTTGCTTATCAGGTGAAGGGAGGCTTTGGTGAAACCTTTTGTGACCGTGAGCTGCAGGTGCTTATTTCTGAAAAGCTGCCATCGCTGCTTCTGACAGTAGAGGATACCTCCTTTCTGGAGAAGGATCTGGAGGCAGATAAGAAAAAGTATGCGCAGACAGGAGAGCTTCTGCTGCTGGATCCATCCGGGGAGGCTGTCCTTACCGATCATCTGGAAAAGCTGAGGGTAAGGGGAAATCTGACGGCAACACTGGATAAGAAGCCCTATACCTTTACTCTGTCAAAGGAGGCTTCTGTATGCGGCATGACGCCGGCGAGAAAGTGGAATCTGATCGCTAATGCTACAGATGGTTCCTATATGAGGAATAAGATCGTACTGGATCTGGCAGACAGGGCGGTAGGGGCAGAAGGCTATGAGCCGGATGGTGAATTTGTCGAGCTGTTTATGAATGGTGAATATCAGGGACTGTATCTCATTACAGAGGCAGTAGAGATTGAGGAAAACAGATGGGATATTGCAGAAGATGGCGGCTTCGCTTTTGAAATGGAGCTTGATTTCCGGAAGGAAAACGGGAAAGACTATATTACAACGACGGGCGGCAGGCTGTTCGAGGTGAAGGAAGCATCCGGCTGGAAGCTGAGTGCAGAGCGAAAGCAGGAAGCAGAGGAGCTGTTGAATGATGTAGAAAGCGCTTTGCTTGCGGATGATGGGATCAGCGATATCAGTGGAAAGTCACTGGAGGAGCTGATCGATATTCCCTCATGGGCGGCGGGATGGCTTGTGGAAGAGATTTCCGGTGATCATGATGTGGGAATTGCCAGTCAGTTTGCCTGCACGAAGGGAGAGAGCTCCCTGCTGTATGCAGGACCGGTATGGGATTTTGACGGAGCTATGGGGAATGTAAATACGCCTATGTATGGAATCCCGGAGGCGTTAACGGCATCCATTGCCATGAGCAGACCGGAAGGGAATGCTAATCAGAACACCTGGCTGGCTGCCATGTACCAGAATCCGGTTTTCCGGCAGGCGGTAGAAGAAATCTATGCATCATCCTTTCAGAAGCCGCTGGAAGAGCTGCTTGACAGCGGGATCAGTGATTACGGGGAGATGATCAGCCGTAGTGCGCAGCTGGATGCCCTCAGATGGAATGAAAAACGGCTTTCCTGGGCATTTGTCCTTCCGGATGGACTTGAAATCCCTGCAGAGGGGGATTATACAAGATTTGATACGCTCTCGCAGGAGATTTCCATGGTGAAGCAGTATCTTACAGAAAAAAAGGAGTTTCTTGACAGCATCTGGATAGAAAAAAAGGAATACTGTATTGTAGAAGTGGAGCGCAAGGCGCCGTTCCTTAATGAGGACTATAATCAGACACTGTATTACTGGGTGGAAAAAGGACAGCCTCTGCCGGCCATTCTGGATGAAAACAGAGAGGATAGTGTATTCCTTGGCTGCTTTGATGATGAGGATGGACAGCAGTATGTGGCAGGAACATCCGTCATGGACGATCTTGTACTGGTGGCCAGATGGGAACAGAAAGAGGAGTAAGGAGCAGAACAGGTGGAGGAAAAGCGGTATCGGCACGAATATAAATATCCCCTTACGCATGGACAGGCATTGATCGAAAATGCTAAAATAAATGCAGTTGCATCCAGGGACAGCCATACTGGTGCAGATGGCTCTTATCAGATCAGAAGCCTGTATTTTGATGATTATCAGAACAGCTGCTATATGAGCAATGAAAATGGGGTCGATGAGAGAGAGAAGTTCCGGATCCGGATCTATAATCACAGTACAGAGCGGATCACTCTGGAGTGTAAGGAAAAGTATCGTGGGATGACACATAAAAGCAGCAGCCCGATCACACTGTCCCAGTGTGAAAAGCTGATGCGGGGAGAAATCCCTTCAGATATCACAAAGGAACAGAGGGTATTGCACCGGCTTGCTTATCTGATGGCAGTGCGGCTGATGCGGCCTGCCGTGATCGTGGAATATGAGCGTATTCCCTATGTATACAGGATGCAGGATGCCAATGTGAGAGTGACCTTTGACCGGAAGATTCTTTCCGGCAGTGATGTGAGAGCTTTTCTGGATGAAAGGATTGCGGGAAGAGGGATCCTGCCGGTAGGGACAGAGCTGATGGAAGTGAAGTTTGACAGCTTCCTGCCAGATGAGATATATCAGATCCTGCAGCTGGAGGGGCTTAGAGCATCTACCTTTTCCAAGTATTACCTGTGCAGAAAATTTCAGGTGCGGCAGAAGAGGTAAAAGATCTGCAGAGACAAAACCGGGGCAGGGCTCTGAGGAAAGCTACAAATAATCGAAACAGAAAGGTTTGGACAGAGAAATGGGATTTTCAGATATTTTCAAAAAGGATTTTCTGGCATCATATACCAGCGAGACAGTGAGTGTGCCGCATATTGTGGCGGTACTTTTCATTACATGTGTCATAGGCTGCTACATTTTTATGGTATACCGGGTGATCACAAGGAAAACCTTTTATTCCAGGAACTTTAATATTTCCATTGCAGCGATCGCAGTGATCACAGCAGGTATCATACTGGCAGTACAGTCCAGTATCGTGATTTCTCTTGGTATGGTGGGTGCTCTTTCTATTGTCAGATTCAGAACGGCAGTGAAGGAACCCATGGATCTGGTATTTCTGTTCTGGTCGATCGCTGTGGGGATCTGCTGCGGCGCACATGTGACAGAAATCGCGATCGTCCTGTCTGTATTACTGACGATTCTTGTGCTTATTTTAGACCGCATTCCGATTGGCAAAGCTCCAATGATCCTGGTGGTCAATCTGCAGGAGGGAAAGCAGGAGCCTGAGCTGGTGGAAAGGATCAGGGAATTCTGCAGATATTACAAGATCAAATCAAGGAATATTACCGGAAATGGCTGTAATCTGGTGATTGAGGTGCGGACATCTAAAGAATATGATCTGGTACAGAAGGTGCAGGAGCTGGAAGGTCTTGAGAGCGTATCCCTGATCTCCCATGATGGGGAGGTTACCTTCTAGGAACAGATGTGGGAAAAACAGAAGATGCGAAAAATGATTTCTCATTTCCACATCTTCTGCAATCCCCCTTTACAGGATAATTGTAATATAAAAATAACAACATTGTAAATAGTTAGTTATCGCACGCTGTTACTAATAGCAAAAAAAGGAGTTATTCATGAAAAAGCTGAATGGAACTGTTATTGTAACCTATCGCTGTAATGCACGCTGTAATATGTGCAACCGCTATAAGAAGCCATCCCTGCCGGATGAAGAAATTTCACTGGAAACGATAAAAAAGCTGCCTCCGATGTATTTTACCAATATCACAGGAGGAGAACCCTTCATACGGACAGATTTAAAGGATATTGTGAGGGAATTAAAGAAAAAGAGTGACCGTATCGTTATTTCCACGAATGGCTTTTTTACAGACCGTATTGTAGACCTGTGCAGGGAATTTCCTGATATCGGTATCCGTATTTCCATAGAAGGGCTGGAAGAAACAAATAATAAGATCCGTGGGCTGGAGAATGGGTTTCAAAGGGGCTATTCAACGCTGAAGCAGCTGGTGGATATGGGGATGAAGGATGTGGGCTTTGGCATGACAGTACAGGATGCCAATGCCAGGGATCTGGTAGCACTGTATCAGCTTTCTGATGAGATGAATATGGAATTTGCTACCGCATCTCTGCACAATTCCTTTTACTTTGTGGAAGCAAAGAACATCATTCATGACAGACCTATGGTAGCGCAGGAATTTGAAAACCTGATCAATGAGCTGCTGAAATCAAAGAGTCCCAAGAAATGGTTCCGGGCATATTTCAATCATGGACTGATCAACTATATCTATGGACAGAAGCGTCTCCTGCCCTGTGATATGGCGTTTGATACCTTCTTTATTGATCCTTACGGGGATGTTATGCCCTGCAATGGTACAAAGGATAAGGAAGTGATGGGGAATCTGAATGAGTGTGACAGCTTTGATGAGCTGTGGAACAGTCCTCAGGCAGATGCAGTGCGTGCAAAGGTACGCTGCTGTGACAGAAACTGCTGGATGATCGGTTCAGTTTCTCCGGCGATGCACAAGTATATCTGGGTGCCGGCATTCTGGGTTCTCAGACATAAGCTGAAGTTCTGGACAGATAAGAAATACAGCATGTATGAAAATAAGATCGTAAGGGACTATCGTGACGGCAAGGTAACAAAATCGCAGCTGGACGCTTGTTCCACCTGCGATTTGCATGCCATGATCCATGACGGTTTGTCGGAGAAGTCAAGGGAAAAACTTGAGGGTGGTGCTGGACGTTAGCCTACAAGGTGCCAGTAGGGTTCAGCCCATTCATCTCGGGTATAGTTATAAAGTCGGCGATATAGTTTACCGTTTTCTTCTTTATATCTGTATCTGATTATGTCAGAATAAGGTACAACAGTAGAAACGGTAGTTGTAATAATTTCTGATTCGACAGCAGTTGTTTCTGCGGCTAAAACAGGGGTTGATAGTACAAGAAAAGAGGCAAAAAAAGTCAAAATAGAATAAGTAAAGAATTTTTTTAATTTTATCAATTGAATTCTCCTTTCAAAAACACTGTTAACACATTAACTTCCACGACTATATAATTATAATACAATGAATGAAATAAAAAATCAATAAAACAATTATTGTACCTTAAAACGGATTAATTAATTTGAGGAAGGTGGGTGTAAACTGGAATATAAGGATCAGATATCTCCGGTTCAGTTAAAAAATATTCGTTGTTTAAATATAAATCATAGGTTCCATTGGAGTTCTTGAGGTAGAATAAATTTCCATCATCTCCTGCGAAGGAACCAATTCCGTTTTCTTCACAGATTCTATATGGCTCAAACACAAAAACTAATGAAATCACCAGCGCAGTAATTAACAGCAGACTGGAAACAAATCCGTTTGGTGTCAAAGTTTTGATTTTAGCAGGACTTCCGATAATCATCTTTACTCTCTGTGAAAGAGATGATTTCTTTTGGGGAGTTTTAGATTTTTTGGATTTATCTGACTTTGAAGTATTTTTCTCAGAGGAGTTGTAGGTGGCAGTAAAAGCGGGTGTCGTCTTTTTCTCTGCAAGGGTTCTTGCCATGCTGGTAAGGCTTTTGGAATAGTCCAGGCGACCAAGAGGTTCTAACGGTGCGATAACCTTGGAATCCACACTGATTTCTATGATACGGTTGATCTCCTTTACGAAGATTTTAACCAGTGGATTCCAGAAGTAGATCACCTCAAGAAGAGAACAAAGGAACTTATACAAGGTATGGTGGTTATAGTAGTGGGCTGTTTCATGGCTGAGAATATAGAATAGCGCTTCTTTGGAATGAACGCTGTCAGGCAGGACGATAACCGGATGGAAAATGCCATATATGAAGGGTGTGATATTCCTTGGAGTTATGTAGATCCTGAAAACAGCTTTGCTTTTCTGGTGGCAGGAAGTGATCTTATGAAGTATGGCATATGCGTCAGAGTCAGGTGCAGCTTCTCGAAGCCGATAGCGTTGCCGGATAGTGGCGAACTGGAGAAAAAGCCGTGAGCCGCAGATAAGGATGCCAATGTACCAAGCAATCATAAAAATAGTAAAGATGTTGATGGGAGGACCGAGAATGTTGATCTCCAGCATAACAAAGAGATCATACAGATAGGATAAACCCCACTTTACCGGTACAGAAACAGTGAAGGGAAATTCAAATGGTAAAAGGAAACGAAGCAGAATAACAAGAGAACTGAGAAGGAACAGATCAATATTAAAATAATTGATCACAGATGTCTTAACAACCTGATTAAGGGCAATAACAAAAACAGCATTGATAATGATCATGCTTAAGAGGGTAGAAAACGTGAAACTCATATGCTTGTCAATCCTTTCCTGTTTGGTCGATCTCTCATTTACCTTTCAGGAAAGGACAGGACAAATAACTTTCTAGTTTTTCTTGGAAAGCTCCTCTCTTTTCTGAGAGATAAGTTGCTCGAGACTGTCAATTTCTGACAGGAGATCTGAGGTATCTTTTTCCTCTTCGAGTAAAGTTGCTACAAAGGAAGAGGGGGAGAAGGGCTTACCGGAAACCTTGCTGAAGGCATTCTCAAATTTCTGAATTTCAAATTGATCAGGTGTCATGGTCGGCTTATAGCTTCTGCTGAGAACAGTTCCACTATAAACAATCTCATCTACTGCGATCAGCTTCTTCTGAAGAAGCTTTTTCAGAACAGCCTGTACAGTATTAATGGACAAGTCATCACGCATGGAGGTGATTTCGGAAGCCACCATAGATTTCCCGGATTCCCAAAGAATATCCAAAATATCTCTTTCTCTGTTAGTTAAACGGTATCTGTCATTTCGGCTGAGTGTCATAATTTCTTCCCTTACTTTTGTATAATAATGTTGTTAACATAAACATTAACGTATACATATCATAGAAGAAACATGGGAAAAAGTCAATAAAATAAAAGAACGAATATTGAACAATATTTACTCATAATAACACTATAGGAGGATAATACCACGCAGAAATATAAAATGATTAACAGACGATTCCCCTTCATAAGTAACATCAGTCTTTCTGACAACACTTATTATACAACGTAAAACAGAATATTCAAGACTGTTTTATGAGAAATGTATAAAAATCAGCATATTGACAAATAATGCACAGAAATAACAAATAAAAATGTCCTAAAAGTGGGAAATGGTATTTATATAATTGCAAATTATTTCTACAGTTTAATGCAGTTTGAAAAATTTGGAAATATGTCTTAAAATAGGACACACTATGCATAAGAATATACTAAAATAGTAATGATCCACTTATTCAAATGAGGAAAGAAAGGATAGCAAGCAGAGGATGGAAAAGATGGATACAAATCTCCAAAATTTTAATGTAGTTGGTGACAACGTAAGACGATACAGAGTAGAACAGGACTTAAGTCAGAAGGAATTATCTGAGAGACTGGAAACATATGCTGTTTATATCTGCAGAGGATCAATTTCAAGAATTGAGCGTCATGAAAGGGCTGTTATGGATTTTGAACTGAAAGCACTTGCTGAGGCTCTGAAGGTTACAATTTACGATCTCTACGAGTAAATAAGGATGATCGAAAAGAAGCGATAAGCGCACTGGCAGATGCGGTGCGCTTTTTGTAGTGGGTGGATTATTTATTTGCCGCATCGTCTGCTGATAATATACTTGGGACGACGTTTGATCTCATCATAAATACGGGAGATGTAGTGGCCTATAATGCCAAGGCTGATCATTAATATGCTGCCAATGATCAGAAGCAGGAGGATCACAGTAGTAAAACCTTCCTGCGCAGTGCCGGTGAAATAGCGGTACAGTGACTGTATGCCAAGTACAAGGGAAAACACCAGCATGATCCAGCCAAGCAGTGTTACAGCCTGCATGGGTGCACCGGAAAAGGAAGTGATATTCCGGATGGCATACTTGGTAAGGCTCCACATGGACCATTTGGAGGTTCCGACTGTACGTTCCTGCACTTCGAAAGGAACCTGGATGCTGCAAAAGCCGATCCAGGAAGAAAGGGCTCGGAAAAAGGGAGCACGCTCTGGCATGGCAAGCAGGGCATCTACAGCCTGTCTGTCCAGAAGTTTAAAATCGGAAGCGTCTGCCATATCAATATGGGTAAGCCTGCTGATAATAGCATAAAAGCCGTTGGCACAGAGATGGTGGAAAGCACTTTCCTTTCCACGGGAAGTCTTGATGCCTTCCACGACCTCGTAGCCCTGTTCCCAGAGGTGGTACATTTCTATGATCGTGCAGGGAGGATGCTGCAGGTCGCAGTCCATGATAACACAGCATGCCCCTTTTGCTTCTGCAAGCCCTGCGAAGATGGCAGACTCTTTGCCAAAGTTCCGGGAAAACGAGATCCCATGTACTTCCGGATTGTCCTTTGAAAGCCTGATGACCTCCTGATAGGTTCCGTCCCGGGAACCGTCATCTACAAAAATGATCTCAAATGGAATCTGGCTTTCAGAAAGGATTTTCTTTACTGTCTGGAAGGTTGTCTGTATCATGGCTTCTTCGTTATAGGAAGGAATGATCACAGAAAGCGTTTTATTGGAAGGATTCATAATATACCTCTTTTTCTGATTGGCTACAGTAACAGTATACGCAAGAAAAAAAAGAAATGCAATGTTATCCTTGGGAAAGAGGAGCTGGCAGGCTTGAAAGAACAGGAACAATCCTCTATAATCGTGAATGTATGATACAGAGTGAGATGGCACAGGTCTGAGTGAAAATGACAGACAGTAAAAGACAGGATGGAAATATGCCAGAAACGACAAATTATGAAAAAAGAAAAAAGATCGTAAAGCTCCTGACAGCATTCTACCTGATCCCCTTGGGGATCATGGTTCTGTTTAATGCGGGGAACAGTCTGCTGAGGACTACATATTTTGACCTGTATAAGGACATGGAAACGGCAAAATATAAATGGGACGATCCAATTCTTCTGCTGATCGTAACAGGAACTGTTTTATTTCTCTTATACAGACTGTCAATAACGGAATGGTTTCAGCGGACAGGAAAATTATCTCTGACAGCATTGCTGTTTGGAACGGGAGTAAGTCTTGTGATCGTACTGCTTGTCAGGGGAACGGCAATTTGTGACGGAGAAACGGTAAGTGAAATTGCCATCAGCTTTATGCAGGGAAATTATGATGCATTCAGGCAGGGAGAATATCTGTATAATTATTCGTTCCAGATTGGTCTTACAGCGTTTCTTGAAGTGCTGTATCATCTGGCAGGAGTAGAAAATTATCTGGCTTTTCAGATCATAAATGTGGCAGCTGTTGCTATCATCCTGTTTTCTCTGGATCAGATCACGAAAGAGCTTTTCCCGGAGAATGTCAGGAAGCTGGAGTCGGTTCTGTCAATGGGAATGCTGCCGCTTTTCCTGTTTTCTACCTTTGTGTATGGAGATCTGATCGGCTGGGCTTTTGGAATGCTGGCAATCTGGCAGATGCTCTGCTATCTGAAAAGGGATGGGGGGAAATATCTGCTCAGGATAGCAGTATTGCTGGCATGCGGCATTGTGATCAAGTCCAATATCAATATTGTTCTTGTGGCAGTAGTGATCGCTGTTTTACTGAATTGCTTCCAAAAGAGAAAATATAGACATTTGCTGTATATACTCCCCATGATCTTACTGCCGGTGATGTGTAACTCTGCAATAGAGGGTGTTTATGTACAGAGAGCCGGACTTGACAGATACCCGGAGGGGATTCCCAAGCTTGCATGGGTGGCTATGAGTATGCAGGAGGGAGATGAAGGTGGGTATGCCTGCGGATGGTACAATGGTTATAACTGGGCGGTATATGGGCAGAACGGATTTGACAGGACTGCTACAGAAAAAGCCTGTATGGAAAACCTGAAGCAGTCACTGTCACGTTTTTTGCATGAGCAGAAATATGCGCTGAATTACTTCTATAAGAAGTTTACTTCTCAGTGGAATGCTCCGGATTTTCAGGCAATGATCAGTAATGAGTGGTGCACCAGGCATTCTCTGCACACGACAGGGATCGTAAAATGGTTTCTGTTTGAAGAGGGAAGGGAAATTTTGCTTTTTGTTATGAATGGATATCATTTTCTGATATTTCTGCTGACAGGGACTTATTTTGGCATAGAAGTGTTCAGAAAAAGGGACTGGGATCTGCTTAAGGCATATTTCATGCTGAATATTTTTGGAGGCTTCCTGTTCCATATGATCTGGGAGGCACAGTCCAGGTATGTGCTTGGATATTTCGTATTGATGCTGCCGCTTGCGGCTGCAGGTCTTGCAGACATTCTTGATAATGTCAGGGAGAGAAAAGAAAAAAGAAAAGAAAAACTGGCACAGGCTGCCAGATGATGGAGGATATATATGAAACCACTTGATACAGACAAAACATATTTGATCACAGGAGGAGCCGGATTTATCGGATTTTCCCTTTCCAGGGAGCTTCTGAAAAAGGGAGCCAGAGTCATCGGGCTTGATAATATGAATGATTATTATGAGGTATCGCTGAAAGAAGACAGGCTGGCGATCCTGAAAGAATACGAGAGTTATACCTTTGAAAAGGGAGATATTGCGGACAGGGAAGCTGTTCACAGGATATTTGAAGCCTATCATCCTGATATTGTGGTGAATCTGGCAGCCCAGGCGGGGGTCAGATACAGTATTACCAACCCGGATGCTTATATTCAGTCCAATCTGGTAGGCTTTTTTGAAATTCTGGAAGCGTGCAGACATTTTGGGGTGGAGCATCTGGTATTTGCTTCCTCCAGCTCTGTGTATGGTGGGAACAAGAAGGTTCCCTTTTCTACAGAGGATAAGGTGGATCAGCCGGTGAGCCTGTATGCGGCTACGAAAAAGTCCAATGAGCTGATGGCTTATGCCTACAGCAAATTATATGGGATACCGTTGACCGGACTGCGCTTTTTTACTGTGTATGGCCCCATGGGAAGACCAGATATGGCATATTTTAAATTTGCAAAGAAGATCATGGCAGGAGAATCGATCCAGATTTATAATCATGGGGATATGAAGCGTGATTTTACTTATATTGATGATATTGTGACCGGAGTGGAGAACATTCTCTGCAATCCACCGGCACAGGATGAGAACGGTGCAGCTTATAAGATCTACAATATAGGCAACCATAAGCCGGAGAAGCTGATGGATTATATCAGTGTACTGGAAAAGTGTCTGGGAAAGGAAGCAAAAAAGGAATTCCTGCCAATGCAGCCGGGAGATGTATACGAAACCTATGCGGATGTCAGTGAGCTGATGAAGGATTTTGATTTCAAGCCA
>CACXDC010000017.1 GCA_902766365.1 uncultured Lachnospiraceae bacterium
AGAGAGCATACGATCAGATCATTCATGATGTCTGCATCCAGAATCTGCCAGTTGTGTTTGCTATTGACAGAGCGGGTATTGTAGGAAGTGACGGAGAGACCCATCAGGGAATCTTTGATCTTTCCTATCTGTCTTCTATTCCCAATATGCACGTCATGGCACCGAAAAACAAATGGGAATTATCCGATATGATGAAATATGCGTTAAGTCTGAATGCCCCGGTAGCGATCCGTTATCCAAGGGGAGAAGCTTATGCCGGATTAAAGGAATTCAGGGCACCGATAGAATCCTTCCATGCAGAGGCTATTTATCTGGAGAAGGATGTCTGTCTTCTGGCGGTAGGAAGTATGGTAAAGACTGCAGAAGAGGTCAGAAACCGGATCAGGGAAGCCGGATATGGGTGCAGTCTGATCAATGCCAGATTTGTGAAACCGATTGATGAAAAGGCGGTAGAATATGCCAAGAAGCATCACGGTATCACAGCTACTATGGAAGAAAATGTGGCAAGCGGCGGCTACGGGGAAAGAGTCAGAGAGTATTTTGATACTCTGCCAGGCGAGGGAGAGCTGGTTAACTTTGCCATTCCGGATGAATATGTAGAGCATGGCAACGTAGATCTTCTGAAAAAGGAGATCGGTATTGATGCGGAAAGCATTGCTGGTGCATTACTTGCCAGATTAAAGGAAAGAGAATGACAGGAAGCTGGGAATCATAGATGAAAGAACGACTGGATGTGATATTAGTTCAGGAGGGATACGCTGCCTCCAGGGAAAAGGCAAAAGCCATTATCATGGCAGGAGATGTTTTCGTGGACGGACAGCGGGAAGACAAAGCCGGAACGACCTTTGATCTTTCAAAGATCAAATTGGAAGTGAGAGGCAATACACTGCCCTTTGTCAGCAGAGGGGGCTTAAAGCTGGACAAGGCAGTGAAAAAGTTTGGACTTTCCCTGCAGGATAAGATATGCATGGATATTGGTGCATCGACCGGGGGATTTACAGACTGTATGCTTCAGAATGGAGCAAAAAAGGTTTATTCTGTAGATGTCGGACATGGACAGCTTGACTGGAAGCTTCGAAACGATGAGCGGGTTGTCTGCATGGAAAAAACAAATTTCCGTTATCTGAAACCGGAGGATATTGAGGATACACCGGATTTTGCATCGGTGGATGTTTCTTTTATTTCCCTGACCAAGATACTGCTTCCGGCAAGGGCGATCCTTTCAGGAAAAGGGGAAATGGTCTGCCTGATCAAGCCGCAGTTTGAAGCAGGACGGGATAAGATCGGAAAGAAGGGCGTTGTCAGGGATAAAGCAGTGCATGAGGAAGTGATCCGAAAGATCATTGATTATGTTTATATGATCGGCTTTGATGTGCTCACCCTTGACTATTCACCGATCAAGGGACCGGAAGGAAATATTGAATATCTTGTCTATATCCGTAAGAATGAAGAGCGGATCCGGGAGACAGAAGCTGTGACAGAGGCAGAAGCAGAGGAAATGTTAAAAGAGATTACAGAAAAGAAAAGTGGTTATTCTTATCAGGAAACAATGAGCAAACTGATCACAGAGACTGTTCTGCTGGCACATGAGGGGCTGAATGCAGGAGAATAGAGCCGTGGAAAATTTTTATATCATAACGAATCGCTCCAAGGATCCGGATTATCAGGTTACAAATCAGATCCGGGACTATCTGCAGAAAAAAGGAAAGAACTGTTATATCCAACAGGATGACTGCAGGAAGAATGAAAAAGGGCATACAGACAGTACAGGGGTGCCTGAGAACATAGACTGTGTGCTTGTTCTTGGTGGTGACGGGACCATGCTGCAGGCGGCAGCAGATCTGGCAGACCTGACAGTGCCATTTCTTGGGATCAATCTGGGAACCCTGGGGTTTCTTGCAGAAGTCAATAAGGCAGATATTGAACATGCCCTGCTTCGTCTGATCGAAGGAGATTATGAAATCGAGAAGCGGATGATGCTGGCAGGAGATGTGTTTCAAAAGGGCAGGGATCTGCCGGAGGATTCCACACAGGCGCTCAATGATATTGTAATTACCAGAAAGGGAAGCCTGCAGATCATTATATTTACGATCAGTGTTAACGGACAGTTCCTGCACAGATACAGTGCAGATGGTATGATCGTGGCAACCCCGACAGGTTCTACAGGTTATAATCTGTCAGCAGGAGGCCCGGTGGTGGACCCCAAGGCGCAGCTCATGGTGATTTCACCGATCTGTCCACACTCCATGCAGCACAGCAGTATTGTACTCTCACCGGAGGATGAAGTGACGATCAGTATAGAAACGGGACATGACGGGACAGTTCAGGAGGTCGAGGCAAGCTTTGATGGAAGTCACAGAGTGACGCTCCGTACAGGGGACAGGATCGTGATCAGACGTTCCAGCAGGACAACAGGGATTGTCAAGCTGAACAAAGTCAGCTTTCTGGAAAGTCTTCATAATAAGATGGGATAGGAAAAATGAAAAAAAGCAGACATGAAAAAATTAAAGAACTGGTGGAGAAATATGAGATCGAAACCCAGGAGGAACTGGCAAACCGTCTAAAAGAGGCCGGTTATAATGTGACACAGGCTACGGTATCAAGAGATATCAGGGAACTGAAGCTTTCCAAGATTTCCGGTGGGGATGGAAGACAGAAATATACCATACTTCCCCACAATGATCATTATCTGAGTGATAAATATATCCGTGTGCTGAAGGATGGGTTTGTTTCCATGGATATGGCACAGAATATCCTTGTAGTAAAGACAGTATCCGGTATGGCCATGGCAGTAGCGGCAGCGATCGATGCCATGAAGCTGAAAGAGATCGTTGGTTCTATTGCCGGGGATGATACGATCATGATAGCAGTCAGAACGACAGAGGAAACAGAGACCGTTATGGGAAAGATCCGCAGTGTACTGGAAGAATAACTGTTTTTGCACTGGCAGGAGGAAGAAAAATGCTGGAAAGCTTACACGTAAAAAATCTGGCTTTGATCGACGAAGCGGAAGTAGAATTTAAAAAAGGACTGAATATATTAACCGGTGAAACAGGTGCCGGAAAATCTATTATTATCGGATCTGTCAATCTGGCACTTGGCGCCAAGGCAGATAAGGACTATATCAGAACCGGTGCTGAATATGCACTGATCGAACTTGTTTTTTCCCTGAATGAAGAGCAGAAGAAAAGAATAGAGGAGCTGGATTTCCCCATAGAGGATGATACCCTGATCCTGCAGCGCAAGCTGATGCAGGGAAGGAGTATATGCCGGGTAAACGGGGAGAGTGCCGGCATAGGACAGCTCCGGCAGCTTTCAGGCGTACTTCTTGACATGTGCGGGCAGCACGAACACCAGCAGCTTTTAGGCAAGGAGAAACCGGCACAGCTTCTGGATGCTTTTGCAGGGAAAAAGATTGCAGAACTGAAAGAAAATCTGAAAAAAAGTTACCGGGAATACAGGCAACTGCAGAAGGAACTTTCAGAGAACGCCCTGGATGAGCAGACAAGAAAAAGAGAAATGGATCTGCTTGCTTTTGAAGTGAATGAAATCGAAGAAGCAGCACTGGTTCCGGAAGAGGAAGAGGAGCTGGAAAAAAGCTATCGTAAAATGAGCAGTGCCAGACAGCTTCAGGAAACGGCGGGTCTTGTTTATGGCATAACTGGTTATGAAGAAGATGGCAGTGCCGGAGAACTGATCGGAAGGGCAGTCAGGGAACTGAAGAGTGTGCTTATGCTGGATGAAGAAGCAGGGGCGCTTGCAGACCAGCTGCTTGAAATAGATAATCTGCTGAATGATTTTAACAGATCCATGGCAGATTATCAGGAAAGTCTTATCTTCGATGAGGAAGAATATGTAAGGACAAGGGACAGACTGGATCTGATCAATCATCTGAAGGGAAAGTACGGACAGACTGTCGAAGCAGTGCTTGAGGCACTGGATGAGAAGAAAAAGCGGCTGACACAGCTTTCGGATTATGAGGAATATTACAGACAGCTTTTGGAAAAGATGACAGGAGAAAAGGAAAAGCTGCTTCAGTACTGCAAAGCCGTATCAGAAATACGGAAAGCAGAAGCAGAAGAACTATCAGAGAAACTGGCAGAAGCCATGAGAGATCTGAATTTCCTGAATGTGGACTTTTCCGTTGCTGTTACCAGTGATGAGGAATACCTTTCTGAACAGGGCTATGACAGAACAGAGTTTCTGATCTCTACCAATCCGGGAGAAGCGAAAAAACCTCTTTCCCAGGTGGCAAGCGGAGGAGAACTTTCCAGGATCATGCTGGCATTTAAATCGGTGTTTGCGGATACAGAAGAAACGCCTACGCTTGTGTTTGATGAAATCGATGCAGGAATCAGTGGAAAAACGGCATGGAAGGTGTCAGAAAAGCTGGGACAGCTCTCCAGGGAGCATCAGATCATCTGTATCACTCATCTGCCACAGATCGCAGCCATGGAGGATGCGCATTTCCTGATTGAGAAACAGATTGAAGGAGAACGGACAGTTACAAGGATCCGTGAGCTTGATGATACGGAGAGTGATCTGGAACTGGCAAGACTTCTTGGTGGTGGAGAGGTGACAGAGGCTGTTATGACAAATGCCAGGGAGATGAAGCAGATGGCTTTAAAATCCAAGAATTAGTAACATAAAAAAATCCATATTTCACATACTAAAAGGGACATGCAAAGTGCATGTCCCTTTTGCACATGTAAGGTGGAACGGGTACAGAAGATTTTAAAAATCTTTTTGTATGAAAAAGAGAAGGATGTGAAAGCTTGGAACGGATCAAAGGAAATAACAGAAAGAAACTGGCAACTTACCGGTTTTTCTTATATATGCTTCTGATACTGGGAACAGGAATGACGACTGTGTTTGGTTATTACAGTCTCTGGTGCAGAATCCCGTCTACTATTATGGTGAAATCCGGCATGGAGGAAACCTTTAACTTCCGTGTACCTGCCAAAGGCGTTCTGTATAGGGAAGCAGTGGAGACGGCGGCGACAGGACAGAAGACTCTGACTGAAGGTGGATTGCTTGTAGATTTCAGCAGGCCGGTAACGATGAAAGCAGAGCAGATTGACAGCTATAAGCTGAAAGTAAGACTGTTTGGTGTCATACCGCTTAAGGATGTTTCTGTGGAAGTCATTGATGATGTCAGATTGAAACCGGCGGGAATCCCAATCGGTATCTATGTCAGGACAGAAGGAGTTCTGGTGGTCGGTGTTGGAGAATTTGAAGGGGAAAATGGAGAAAACTGCAGTCCAGCCCATTATATCCTGCAGCCCGGGGATTATATCCTTGAGGTCAATGATGAACCAGTGAAAGGGAAAAAGCAGTTTATGGAAACAGTGAGCTGCTGCGAGGGACAGAATCTGATTCTGAAGATAAGAAGAAATGAGGAAGAGATGTACGTGATGACAAAACCGCAGCCAAATGAACAGGGAGAATATAAGCTTGGCATCTGGATCCGAGATAATGCACAGGGTGTTGGGACTATGACTTATATTGATGAAACGGGTCATTTTGGAGCACTCGGACACGGGATCAATGATGTGGATACCAGTACGCTTATGGCTTTGCAGAAGGGAACACTGTATCATACGGAAATCATTGGGATCACCAAGGGGAGTAATGGATCACCAGGAGAACTGACAGGATTTATCGAATATGATGACAGAAATATTCTGGGAACCATAACGGAGAATACAACAAGGGGGATATTTGGCATTTGTTCCCCGGGGATCGCAGGAGAAGAGCAGGAAGCCCTTCCTGTGGGGCTGAAGCAGGAGATCGAGGTGGGACCTGCACAGATACGCTGTTCTATTGGTGGTGATATTGAAACCTATGAAGTAGAGATCACAGATATCAACCTTGGAAATGATAATATCAACAGGGGGATAGTACTGCAGATCACGGATGAAAGACTTCTGGCTGAGACTGGTGGAATCGTACAGGGAATGAGCGGCAGTCCGATCATCCAGAATGGAAAGATCATCGGTGCTGTCACTCATGTTCTCGTACAGGACTCCACAAAAGGATATGGTATCTTTATTGAACGGATGCTGGAGAAATGATCAGATCCTCTTTACCAGATCTTCTACAAGACGGGCAGAATGTCTGGCGGCCGCTTCTTCAAATACCGGATAATCCATTTCAGCGGAGCCGTCTGCTTTGTCTGAGATCGCACGGATAATAACAAAGGGAATATGATTCAGATAAGCACCCTGGGCGATTGAGGCACCTTCCATTTCCGCACAGTCGCCATGAAATACCTGGATCAGGCGATCCTTGACCTCGGAGGAGGAAATGAACTGATCTCCACTGACAACACGACCGAGATGGACATGGAGATCCGGGTTTACTTCTTTGCAGGAAGTAACGGCAAGGGAAGAGAGGTGTTCATCTGCTACGAATTCACGGATGCCAAGCTGAGGGACTTCACCAGGTCTGTAACCAAAGATGGTAGCATCCACATCATGATGCAGAGCATCCTTTGACACCAGAATATCTCCGATATCCAGGGCAGCATTTAAAGAACCGGCAACACCGGTATTAATAATATGTGTTACGGAGAATTTATCAGCAAGGATCTGTACGCAGAGAGCAGCATTGACCTTGCCTACACCGGAACGGACAATAACAACGGCAGTGTCATTTAGGGTGCCTTCGTAAAATTCCATGCTGGCACAGGTGGTAACAGAAGAAACAGTCATAGCTTCTTTCAGGGTTTTGACTTCAAGCTCCATGGCTCCGATGATTCCGATTTTATTCATTTTTGAAAGTCCTTTCTGTATAAGTATCTCGCACTGGAGATGATAAAAATGATTCCGGACAGGTTTTGCGCCTGAGGATGATATAAGTAATTCCGGACAGGGTTTCGCACCCGGGGATCCTGAAATTTATTCGGGATAGATCAGACGATCTTCTTTGATCCCATATAAAACCTGATCCAGATATTTCCTGGCAAGGTAATTTGCCATGGAAAGATTCATGTCCAGATAATTGCCGCAGTCTCTTGGCGCAGCACCGGGTACTTCGCCCTTGAAATCCCTGACAAACTCAAATAACTCTGTTACAAGAGGAACTACATCCTGAGAACTGTAATCTCCTGCAAGAAGCATATAAAAACCGGTACGGCATCCCATGGGACCAAAGTAAATGGTCTTGTCTTTAAAAATGGGATGGTTCCGGAGAAACGTGGCACCAAGATGCTCAATGGTATGTACTTCTGCCGTATTCATAACAGGCTCCTCATTGGGGCTTGTCATACGCAGATCGAAGGTAGTGATCGTTTCAGCGCCTACCGAATCCTTGCGGGAAACATAGATACCGGGCTGGAGCTTTATGTGATTGACGGTAAAACTTGCTATTTTTTCCATAGGATGATCCTTTCTTTCAATATGAAATATTTCATAATAATGTCCATGCCCATTATAGCGAAAAAGAGATGGCTTCGCAACCGGAAAAGCATGTGAAGATTAGGGATAAAATAATTATTTCAAGAGAAGAAAAAATAGAGTATAATCTCCTTGAAAAACGAAAGAGAAAGAGGCGATTATTATGTATGAAATGAAAGATGAATACCTGACAGGAATTGAGCAGATCGACAATGAGCACAGAAGACTTTTTGAGATCGCAGAAGAAACCTGGCAGCTTAAGAATGCTGAATTTATTCCGGACAAGTACGATCAGATCAAAGCTTTGTTTGAGGAACTGAAAGAGTATACGCAGATGCACTTTGCCCACGAGGAAGCCTATATGGAATCCATTGGCTACAAGAAACTGTTTACCCAGAAGATGCAGCATCAGGCATTTATGCAGTGGCTGGATGAGCAGGAACTGGATGGTGTGAATGATGAGTATGAGAACCAGGATCAGGTTATTGGTGATATCCTGAACTATCTGACAGACTGGCTGGTACATCACATTCTGGATACAGACAAGCAGATTCCGGCACCGGAGAAGTAGGAGGGAGAGAATATGAAAAGCAAATGGATTTCATTTTTACTGACAGGGGCACTCTGTCTGTCTTTCTTAAGTGGGTGCGGACAGGAAAAAGCAGAAGAAACACCACTTGTTGTAGAGCAGCCAGCAGGAAATACAGAGAATACAGATGGATCTGAAGCGGAAGCAGAAACAGACAGCCAGAATGCTGCGGAAGTGGAAACGCAGGAGACAGAAGAAGATACACAGGAGAGCAGTGAGAATGTCCTGCCACTGGAGCAGTCTATGGAGTTTGTATTTTCCAGCGGTGCAGGAGCCTGGGGAACACAGCTTACTTTAAATACAGATGGCACCTTTACCGGAAATTTTGGTGATACTGATATGTCGGAAGGCGGAGATGACTATCAGGCAATTCATTATTTTTGCAATTTTTCCGGGAAATTTGGAAATATTAAAAACTCAAACTTCGCACTTGAATAAGTGCCTATGCACCTTGAAAATTCAATAATAACTGGCATAAAAATAGCATGAAACTATCTGA
>CACXDC010000018.1 GCA_902766365.1 uncultured Lachnospiraceae bacterium
CCGCAACTTCATCTGTCAACGCATTCGATAAAATAAAGAGGATATATGTCGTTATCACTGAAACTCCCCCCACTCCACTCTCTTCCCGAACAGACTGTAATACGCGCTCTTCTTATAATCCGCCAGCACCTCATCCTCATCAATCTGCGTCGTCGGATAGTAATTCCCCTCCGCGTCATAACACCCCAACACATTGATCGCCGGATACTTCTGCATGCACTCGTAGATCTGCCGGTCGTAATCGCTCATCTGAATATCCGCATAATCCAGAAACAGCGAGTGCAGAAACCCCGGCGAAATCCGCGGCACCTCCGGCCCATCCAGATCATAATTGGCCCACACGACATAGGGCACCTGATACTTCTCCTCCAGATATTCATTGGAAACATTCCCGCTGGCCAGGTTCGGATCCATCAGCGCATATACGCTGTCACTCAGACTCGGCTGGTGATCACCGAACATCAGAATGATCGTCTTCTCCTGCACATTAGAGAAATAGTCCACGAGCTCCTCAAACGCCTCATCCGTCAGATGCACCAGCGACAGATATTCCTCCAGTTCAGGCGTCTGCAGCTCCTCATCCGTGGGATAGACCGTGACGTCAACCGCGCTCTGGTCCTGACTGTACCCGCCGTGGTTCTGCATCGTTACATTGAAAATAAAGGACGGCTCCCCCTCACCCTCCTCATAAATCTTCTCCAGATCCTTCACATCGGAGGCATCGCTGACAAAATTCCGGACCGTGTCCGTGTAAGGAAGATCATCCTCAATGGAGAGAAAATCCTGAAATCCGAGCAGCGGATAAACCTTGTTCCTCTTATAATTGGCCTCATGCTCCGGATGAAAGGCCACCGTCCGATACCCCTTGGCGCCCAGTTCACTGGCCATGGAAGGACGGCTCCTGTTGATATACTCCGTATAAGGCGCACTCCCCGCGTTCAGGAAAGCAATACTGTTCCCCGTCAGAAACTCATATTCCGTGTTCGATGTTCCGCCGCCAAAAACGGATGGCATCATCACACCCTTCCGGACATTCGCCCCGGAAAGAGAATGGATGAACGGCATAACATCCGTGTTGGTCTCAAATCCATAGGTCGTCGGCAGATCGGAGAACGCTTCATTCATAATGACGATCACATTCTGTGCCGACTGCTCCGTCTCCGCACTGCTTTCCGCATTTGAAAATACCGACTTCGCCGCCTCAGTACCGCTGCCTGCAGGAGAGGCCGACTTTACCGCATTCGTACTGTTGCCTGCAGAAGAGGCCAACTTTTCCGTACTCGTACTGTTACTTGAATACGAAGCCAGCTTCTCCTTGACCTCATCTTCGTCATAGCCGTCCGGAACAGGGCGCTCCAGTGACAACCTCGCATAGCTGAGGAACGAGCGCACATACCCGTACTGCGCCGCACTCTCGTTGTTGTTCCAGAGGGAAACTTGCGTCAATGAAGCATATGCAATTAGGCAGGTTGCTCCAGTGCCCGCGAGGGCGGCAGCGCGTCTGTAATAATAAGCTCTGACTGTAAACTTCTGAAAATCCCTATATGCCAACAGGCAGACGATGACAAGAACGGCTGCTTCCGCCAAAAAAGCCGGAAGAACAGTATCATCGACGGCGAAGTGATAGTGATCCACTACCGTCGCAGCGGTGCCCGCAAATTGAATATCTGAAAGCTCGAACAGTTGACCCCGATACTGATCATAGTAGTGATTGACCAGCCCGAGAATGAAATACAGAGCATTTGGCAGAAGGAAGACCAGTTTGCTCTCAGGAAATAAAATGGTAACCAAATAATATCCGACGGCAAGTACAGCGATATTAAGGAAAATACCGCCCGCAGTAATCGAAGTAAATGCGGTTGGGCACAGAAGTTCAATTATGCAAAAACTGAACGATGCAAAAAGCCAAACGGCGCCATGGCGGAAAACAGCAGCATATTTTCCTCTACTCTCAAGGCAAAGAAGCCCTGCCATTCCGCTGTAATATGTGCCCCACATCATCTCCGGATCATCTACGACTTCAACGAATGAATAATTCCAAATGGTGAGACACAGCCAGGCTACGAGAACAACAGCAGAGAAAACCCATATTGGTGACTTGATCTTTCGGCAATCCTTTTGCGCTCTCAGGAAATGTAGCAGAACGACCAACATGCCAATCGCCAGCCAGAATCTGAGAAGTTCACACAATACTCCCAAGATCACCGACTGCCAGGAATTAATAACAGCATAATACACACGCATGGAATTCCCTGGAACATCAGTGACATCGAGTCGGACATAATCAGTCTCCGCTGGAAGGATCTGGAAATGAAAATTGATCTCGTTCTTGCCATTTTTCAAGAACTTGTATTGGTCGAACCATCCATTGCTGTTGGAGACAGCAGTATAGGCACTGTTTTGACTGGTCATATCTGAGACATACAGAATAACCGAATAAACGCCCATTTTCCGGCCGAGCGGTACCATGATCCAGGGATCCCCCGATTCCGCCGTGATTATTCCCTCTTTTTCCGAAAAATCCTTCAGATTTTCGTCCTGCGCCCCGTACAGCATGCTTTGATCATAAGACATTCTGGGATAACAGATGAGAGCCGAAGCCAGCATAACCATAGTTGCTGCAACAAACAACAGAAACTCGTAAATAAACCACTTTTGTTTTGTCTTAATGAATGATGTCAATTCTGAACCTAATAAAAACCGTAATAATAAACTTACATACCAGCAGCAAATTCTTTGACCTGTTTTAAAGCTGTCTCGATATCGCAAACTTCTTTTTTTAAAGAAGTCGGTGTGATATCAATGGCGGGCTGAAAGATATTCATATTGCCCTCAAAATGATTAAATTCATTCAACAGGGTCTTTCGGCTTGTAAAGAAAACCCTGAATCTTCTCTTCTTTTCATAGTCCCCATCATTTGTATTACTTGCAAATGCTTTCATAATAATCTGATTAAGTGTATCCATGCTATTGGGTAAAATATGAAATGCATCAACTAATGATTTTTCGACCTTCATTCTAAGATGATAGTAAATCAGGGTTTGCCATAAGGTCGCATTTAGCAGTGGAAAATTTGCTTTATCTAATATTTCTGAATCATCTGTATCAACATTTAAAACATCATTAACAGAAATATATTCTTCGCCGCCGAAATCATACCCAAAGAGTTTATAATAAACAGGTATAATATTTATTCTACCTGTTCCATAGCCATGCATAATATCAGAGAGCTTGCCAAAATAGTCATCCTTATCCAAGATGATATGTGCATACCCACGCATAAATGGCACCATCGCCATAAGAAATTTTCTCCGGTTACGAATTGAATTCTTGAGCACATCATTTTTGTTCTGGAACAATTTAATCAACTCATGCATATTAATGAGAAGATTCTTTTCTGTATCACTTACTGGTAGAAAACCGTTATATCCACCATCCGTATTATTGAGGATATACAAATTAAAACAATTATTAAGCTGAACATTTAATAGTCTGATCAAATCAATATTGTGAGTTAACACAATTTGTTTCTTGTCTTCCAAGAATTTGACTATGCAAAATGCAATCTTGTTCTTATAAACTGAATCAAAACTTGAGATCGGGTCATCCAATACCACATAATCTTTATTTGAATGTCGAGCAAGAAGCAACTCAAAGGATAATGAAATAAAATTTTGCTCACCTGTGCTTAATTCAAGCTTATCCCTTGATGTACCAAGTAAGTCCTGATTACCGAGCTTTAGTTTGTAATTTTTACTATCTGGATCTCTTTCAATAGTAATATTCTTACCTATGTTTTCATTAATGACGTCTTCGATATACAACAGTTCTTCGCTATCAAGTTCCGGTTTCGTTTGAGTCAATCTGATATACTCATCAAAATCCGATAATAAGCTTGTTCCATCGAAGCAGTGGATCATTGAATCAATCATCTCATCACCGATGGCATGAACATAGACCTTTAGTTCTTCCTGCAGTTTAATAAAATCTACAGGATTGCCATCAGAAATAAATGAACTCACAATTGCTTTTATATTGAATGGATCTGAAGATAGTAGTTCTGTATTCCTCACAACTTTATCTAAAAGTTCCTTGGTTTTCTTATCCAGAGATTCATAGATTCTTTTTCGGCTGGCCTGCTTTCTTTCTAGTAATCGTTCGCGGTCAAACTCTGGATTGTCACAGACTATACATGCATGAGTATCGTGGTACTTTTGTAAAATGGTAATTGCGTCATCATCTTGTTCTATTTGTAGGGTCTCTGCATTCGGAATAATTGAATTTATGTCAATTGAAATGATTAATGGCACAAGCTTACTGCCATTGCAATCAGTAATTACAAAGTTTCTCTTTTGTTCATCCAGTTCAATAAGATTAGGATAATTATTCTTGTCACATATGTAACCTATAAACTCTGCTTGATCAATATCTTTACCGTGTTTTGAACGGTTTATCAAACTACTAAGGTATGTATATGCTGTTTTATATTGCTGATCTTGAAGAGTACCGACTTCTGTCAGCAAGAAATCGTCCTTCTTAGATGTCTTAAATTCTGTTTTGAATTTCTTAAAAAGATTATCAAATGCGGTCTGAAAAGCACCATTGATTCCATCACGCAGTTCATATTCTTTGCGAATCTGATTGCCAATAAGATAGTCTGTTTCTTTTCCCGGTATTACATTTCTTCCAATTTGATCGTGGATAATATGAAATGATTTTGTTTCCGGGGCAATCATATTTCCTTTCTCATCTTCTGCCAAAAAAGATAAATCTTTGCTACCTTTTTCTGCCTCCAAGACTCTTGTTAAACTACTCTTTCCTGTTCCATTTGGTGCATAGACCACTGCCATGCCACCTGCTGTGTGCAGATGCTTGAACTCGACAGTTCCATTAGCTGGAGTTAAGGATTTAAAGTCGTCAGTAAATATTGATTCATTCTTAATTGATTTGAATACAAGTTTCAAAATCTAATCCTCTCCTTTCATGGAACTACTATCTAGGATAAGTCGGGACATTCTTATTTATTCTGTTGCACCGCATCCCTTAACCATTGTTTAATGCCATCCATATCAACAAGAGCAATCATATGATCATCCGCATATTCTCTTGCATCGCTTGAAAAAGAAGATGTCGTTACAATAACCGATGTATTAGCGTGATCATCTGCCTGAACTGCCCTCATTCGCTGAACTATTCCAATTCCAATTTTCCGGTCAGGTCTGTATTGCTTACATTCAACATCAAGAACAATCGGAATTCCATGTATATACCCTTTTGCAATTATATCTTTTCCTCCATCACGGGTTGCAGGTGTGAGAATGGTTTCAAAACCCATCTGGTGAAGTACAGATTCAATTACTTCCTCAAATTCTCTAGAAGAGATTTTTCGTAATAATTCTGGATTTGCAATATAATCTTCTAATGCATTTTTTACAGATTGAGCTTCTTGAATTCCATATATGCCTGGATCAATAAATTCAATCTCGTCACTATAATCGATATCTATAACTGGCTCTTCAATAATGTCACAACCACTAGCATCAAATATTGGACCATAATCGAGTGCACCGGCCGGATATTCATAGCAGCTGGCCGTAACTCTCACGAGCGACCCACACTTTGGACAGTCACATTCAATGATGAAATCATGTTCATATTCTTCCCCCATGCCGTTCTCTCCATGATCATCAATCATATTACATGAGTACTCCCAATCGTCTGGAACTATATTAATTGAGTGCCCACAATTTCGACATTTTATTTTTGTTGAACTTGTAACCCTTAATTCCATACTGTTGCCCAAAACAATGTTAATCATTAACAGTTAGCAAGAAATTCCTTTGCCGGATTTCTGTACTTCTCAAGTCGACCCCAATAACCGTAACTTCTTCACTTACTTCATTCTCTCTAACATGGCTGTGGATTAGACCTTTCATTCAGCAAATGCAAGGAGATGAGATTATACGCAAGAAACACACAAATAAATATTCAGGTGTGCCTTGTCTATCTATTGTGTTTGAAAATCAAAAACTTACTCGCAATGTAGTTGAGTATAATGACTACGATGTTAGCAAGTGTTTTAATAACCACATCATTGAAAGACATAAGATCTACAAAAATAAACATGCTTGCCCAGTCAATAACGCCGGTGCCCAACCTTGCTGCGAAGAATAATCCTATCTCTTTCAGAACTGCCTTGCTGTTGTCTGCTTCACTATGAAATACCCATTTTCTATTTGTCAGATATGCAAATAGTACGGCAAGGATCCATGCGATTACCGTAGATACCATTACAGGCATGCCTAATGGATGAGCACATATCCAATAAGATATAATATTAACCAAAGTGGTTAGAACGCCAAAAACTGCATACGGAATTACATCCTTATACTTTTCTAATAGGCCCGATACCTTATCAAATTTACCAGCTGGATGCACTTTTAATCTTCCTTCGCATTCTACGCAGACTTTTTCACAGCTTATTGCTGCGGCTATAATAAAGAACGGAATATAGAGATAAAGATACCTTGCTCTTGCCTCAAATATTTCATTGAAAAGAATTGTTCCAAATAATGATAATTCAACTACCTGTGTCACTTTATTTCGGTTAATGAATATTATTCCAAGTGACAAAAAAAAGACTGTGAGCCACGTCATCTGTTGCAGAGATGACCATTTAGTGAAATATTGTCCGTTATTATAAAAGACATTCCTTAGGAATGGACTAACAAGTGAATTTTTCTCAGGATAAATTGTGGCATAAAAATCGCCTTCATTGCCCCAGGCAAACGTTCCATCAGTAAAGGTAGTAAGTGTACGCTTCCATTGATGCTTTATAAGTCCTTCAACACCATAATTGTGCAATCTCTGCTCAATGACCTTTATCTGCCCTTCTGTTCTTGAAGCTTTATCAGGAAATGAAGTTGAGAATGTAACATCATCGTTTAACCAAATTCCATCATTTACAGGATTCAAACCCATCATGATCATATGTAATGGGCCTGTATCCATGTTCGGATCAATTTTTAAACCAGTTGATTTTATAGCAACAGATGACAGTGACCAGCTGAGAAATAAAGCCGCAGCAACGGCTGCAACAGTTTTGGCTGATCGCACAATCTTAGTATGATCGATTTTTTTAATAAATCCGATAATTTCAATTCCTAAGATTGCAATGAAGGCAATTATTGCGGTTGGTTTTATCTTGAAACCAATATATGATAATGCGGCAATGAAGAACCATCGAATATAAAACCAATTCCTGTCTTTTTTCGTTAACTGATAAAGCCTCAAAACTGCTGTCGGAAACACCAATGCCATAGGATCCGAATAGATAATGATATTCCAACCAGATAATCCTATCAACATCACATAGGCCAACCATCCGGTTATAGCAGATCGGAAAGTATGTGTTTCATCTGAAATAATTTCATACAGCCATTTTCCGCCGATCGCTGAAAGAAAACACTGTAAAAGAATGATGAACAAAAGTCCGTTATCCGTATCAAAGATGCCAATCTTAGAATTTAATTTAAAGAGAGTGGAATCAATGAATAACAACATTTGATTGTTAGGGAAGAAAGAGAAATAATCATGGTCTAATGCGCCTATATCCCCTATTGAGGCGGACATGGCGTTTCTTATCAATCTTCCTTCATCCCACTCCTGAGGGCCCATATAAATGTTAAAGGCCACATATGTTTGTACCAAAAACAATATAGTAGTTAAAACGTTTATCGGGTCTTTCTTCTCCTTAATAAACGAAAACAAAATAAAAAGAACTAACGTGAGTAAAATACCATATATTAACAGGATAAAATTGGATCTGGAAAATATTTTCTGATCCGAATAAGAAATATTTGATAGGAGAATAACAAGAAATATAATAAACGCAACAACAAAATAAGACCAACAAACGAGACCAGAAAGAAATTTATATACCTTATTTCTCATTGTTTACATTTCCTTCCGAATCTTCTTGAAGTCTTTTAATGCCTGCCAACCAATCTTAACAATTTTTTTAACGTTAATGGAATTTACGCCGCCTTGACGGGGTTTGAACGAGATCGGTACAAACCTTACGTTTCTATGATAGTATGCACCAAAAGTTGTTAGCATTACATTCGGCAGGTTATATGTTTCCGGCATTAAAGGAAGATACTCTGCAATGTATTCCTTCTTCATCAGTCTGAAAGGCGCATTTGAATCAGGTAAATTCACATTAAAATAATGCTTTAATATGAGACATAATGTTCTTTCGACAATTGCTCTCTGCTTGCCATCACCACGTACAGTTCTATTTCCAAACTGTGCATCATATTTGTTTCGAGATTGCCAGAATTCCTCGAATTCATCAGGATTTGTCTGGCCGTCAGAATCGGTCTGAAAGATGAAATCAGCATTCTGTGTAATAGCATATCTGTATCCGAACAGAACTGCCGGCCCATGTCCGCCATTTTGCTTCGTTAACGGTGTAAACAGAGGAAGATTCTCTGCTCTATGCTTCATAACTTCATAAGTATTATCTTTGCTTCCATCATTTACAATCACAAGTCTGGACTTTCCATTTCCAGAATGCCTCTCTACAACAGGATACCAATCATCGATACAATTATTAATATTTTCAGATTCGTTATATGCAGGAATAACGATAAATAAAACATCATTATCTTCTGATATCATAATAAAATTACCTTCTCCCCTGTAATGATTGCGTAATCATCCGAATAGTTTTCTGAACACTCTTATGGCAAAGTTCTTTTCGATAGCGCTCAGTCTCTGCTCATGCCACTTCTGCACTTCCCACTGATGATTGATCGACTTTTCGTGGCGATTGACGACTTCTTCGTGACGATTGACAACTTCCTCATGGCGATTCAGAACTTCTGTATGCTCATCAAGCACATGGTATATATAGTCAAGATCCTCAGAACTGCGGCCGCCTGTTCTGAATGGAATATATTCCGGCGTCTTGTTTCCGTTTTCGATGATCAGATCTGCACTGTATATGTCTTCTGCAATACCGCCTAGCAACTGCAGTGCTTCACTGGTCTTGATACGATTCTCCTTTAATACAGGGTTTTTATAAATGCATGAAAGTTCTGCATTAAAGAAATCCGTCATCTTTTGAATCGTAAAACCATCTTCGATGCGCCTGCGGCAATTGGCAGACAATCTGTTCCATTCTTCTTTATTGCTCAGAATTTCCACAACTGCTTTTACATAGTCATTGATTTCTTCTTTGGGGAATGTTCTTGAATCAAAATCCTCCTTCTCATCCTGCCGGAAAGGAATTAACCGTCCGACTTCATTATCGATCAGGTCTTTCTGTCCGCCGACATCAGCACTTACTACAGGCACGCCCATGGAGCATGACTCATAGGCTGTCAGAGCCAGTCCTTCCTTTGTACTGCAGATCAGCGTAACCTTTGCATCCCGATAATATGGCCTTACTTCATTCTGCGCGCCGGCAAAATATACAGTATCTTCCAGCCCGCGATTCGTAACTGCATCTGATAATGCTTTGTACTGTGGTCCATCGCCAACAACGACAAATGCAACATCCGGAATCTGCTTTTTGACTTCTTCTGCGATCTTCAACATGAGAAATGGACGCTTCTGTGGGTGAAGGCGGCAGATGAAGAGAACTATCGGCCTATCTTTTTCAATATCGAAGTCTTTATAAATTAACCCTTCCGGCACATAATTGCGGTTAAATTGATCAGGATCAATTCCGATATGAACCGTTTCGACTGTTTTCGGATTTCTGTTAAATTCATGTGCTAAGACGTCACCGGTTTCCGAATTGCATACATATGTTTTATCGAGCAGGGCGCCCATTGCACCGCTGATCCGGGCATATCCTCCATCGCGCCAATACCACTCCTCCATATGGACATAATCTACAATGGAAATATCAGGGTAGTTTTTTCTGATCCAAGGGATCATGCAATATCCGACATAAGAATTGCTGACAAAAATCTGATCAATCTCCCGTGTCTGAATCAGGTAACTGATAAACTCCGGATAATCATCTGCAGACATGAAATTTGGGAGATTAAAGATCTGGTCGACTGTACTTCTGAATTTCTGCAGCCATTCATTGTCGCTCGCCACCGTTGTCGCAACTGTAATGTTATATTTTTCTCTTTCTATTCCTTCCAGTAGATCTAAATTGAATTTGTCAGCACCGCCCATTGAGAACCACGGAAACAAGAACAGGATATTCGTTTTATCATGTTTCTCATAAACCCTTTGGCTGAATTTATGTTCAAGGGGGGGGTGAATCGTCAGATTATTATTTTCCAATTTGTCTGGAAAAATAATCGGCTTATGCGGCCTGATGACACGGTCAGCCATGTCCTTGATTATTTTGGAATTATTCTCAGCTATCCTTTGATTACCATGAACGGTTGAAAATACGCCGTTATCGGATCTCCTGTACCAAAATAGTTCTTCATTCTGAGATTGTGCTGGGTAACCATCCTGGGACATGATCTTAAGCCATAGATACCAGTCCTCATCAAAATATTTTGACTTTACATCATAGTTGCCGAATTTATCTAGCCATCCTTTACGAATCAGTGCTGTAGCTGTTAAAAGATTGGATTTTTTTTCTTTTTCAGGATCAAAAGGAACATTCCAGAGGTAATCTATACCACCAAAGCCGCAAGAATCTGAATAAGACCACGCAGCATTCTTATCCATTTCAAGCATCCACCAACAGTACTCTATAAATGTCGGCTCTATCAAATCATCAGCATCTAATGGAAGAATATACTGAGATCTTGCTGACTGAATTCCTGTATTTCTTGCTGCTGCAGGTCCACCATTTTCTTTATGAAACATCCTGATGCGCGGATCAACCTTAATGATCTCCGCAACTTTCTGTACATCTTCTTTTTTAGTGCTACCATCATCTACAATGATCCACTCAAACCAAGGAAAAGTCTGATTTTCGACGCAGTTAAACGTCTGCTCAAAGTATTCTCCCGCATTGTAAAAAGGCGTGATAATGGATACGAGCGGCGCACCGTCCTTTCGGTATCCATTGTCGTGAATATATTTTCCCGGCTGCTGTGTGTAATCGAATTTCATTCTCTCCCCCTATGCATGAATCTTGAATCTATGTCAGATTGATTAATATTCGTTTATGTCCGGTTCAAAAAATCACTTACGTTTTAACTTTTCATGAATGACTGTAGGAACGAATAATGCTGCATCTCCAATTTTCCAATGCAAGCTGTTTTTCATGTCGGAGATGTGTGAGGTTAGTTCGTTAATAGTGATCTGAGCCTTATACTTTTCATTCTTCAGTTCGGTATTTGCTGTTTGTAATTCTTTTACTTTATTATTGGCAAGATCTCTTTCATTTTGTGCGGTTTTAAATTGCGCCCTGGCGTCTGATAATCTGCTCTTCATGTCTTCACAGGTGGCATGCAGCGAGTCTATCTGTATGTTTGCTTCATGAAGCCGAGTAGTTAAAACACTGTTTTCTCTGTTCTTATCAGCCAAAGCTTTATTCTGGTCAGCAGCTTTCATCCACAACTCATCTAAATAACTTCCCAGATCATTTTGATGAATATATGCGCAATAGTCATACCACGGCTTATGTGCCTGATCAAAACGCTCCTTGTGAACCTTCAGAAAATCCAACTGATCCAGGCCGCCATCGTGTAGAAGATTGTATGCTTTGATAAATGCATTGCCATGATATGTTGACAACTGCCAATGGATGAATTCGGTAGCCCACATTGCGTAGCTGAGATAAATCTCATCAATGCATTTTCTCTCATCAAGCACATTCTTTAACGCCAGGAGCGCCTTGTAGAAGCAGTCCCAGGACAGATCTCTTGTGGCAGAAATGGAATTGCGTTTATTGATTCGGTGTGTAATGAGTACAGTATCCAGGACATATATGCTGTCCGCACATAGCAGCGACTTGTCCACGAACAGCATATCATTGGTGGAGCGTAAATCCTGAAACTCTATATTTTCCTTTTGAAGGAACGAGAATAAAAATAGTTTATCCCACGCCCATCCGTTGAAAGCCAAAAAAATGGACGCTGGGATCTCTTTACTCGAGAATGGATTGGATGAAGGAAGATACTCTTTCTTCATCGTATAATGCAGCGTCTGGATCTCTCCGGTTTCATTGTCTAAAGACTGTGAGCCGACAACACAGATGTCACTTTCATTTTTCTCTGCACTGTCATACATGATCTGATAGCAGTCCGGTGCAGCGTAATCATCGGCGTCGAAGAAGGAGATATATTTGCCATGTGCATAACGCATGCCAAAGTTGCGTGCCTGTGCGGCGCCATGATGCTGACCCTGTACGGCAGTGATTCTGCGATCCTTGATGGCACATTGTTGGATGACATTCATAGATGCATCGGTTGACCCGTCGTTAACAACAATGATCTCAATGTCCCGAAGTGTCTGTGTAGTCAGGCTGTCCAGACATTGTCCGATATAGTGTTCTTCGTTATAACAGGCAATGACGATGGAAACTTTGACGTCCGTCATAATAATCTGGTACATTAACCTTTCTTCTGTAGGGAGTTTAAGAATGGAAACTTACAGTCCGCCGTTAGCCGTCATCTTTTTGTGAACTTTACATACTGTCGATCCAGCCAGCTGCGTCTTTTTGTTCCATGCGGGAACAACGCATTCACCATCTTTGTTCTGGCCCTTACTGTCTGATGATCAGCTGCCGCTGAAATTCCAGACATCCTTGCATTGATGTCTTCTCTGCAGCTGTTCTGGCACATTCTGTAGAGCATTTCCTCATAGAAAGGCGTCTCCTTCTCTGCATTCCAGAAGTAGACTGCAAAGTCTTCCGCCGGATTGTGCCAGGGTTTTTTAAATCCAGCATAATGGATGATTTTAGGTGCTTTTCTTGCCTCAGCATACGCCTTCTGAATGTAATCAGGCGAATAAACGATCACCTTGGGCACCCGTTCATGATTGCAGTCTGTGATGAAGTTCCAGGCCATGTCAAGATAATATACCTTGTTTTCACAATAGAAATTGAGAACATCCTGATCATTATATCTGTAAGGATGCATCGCAAACTTCAGCCATTCTTCGAGAGAATATGCTTCTCTCATCTTCTTTTCATTGAAAAGAATGACACCGGCCTGAAAATAGTTATACGGATCCTTCATCAAGAAAGTGCTGCGGACATACTCCATCGTATCTGGATTCTGACCGTTGATCTGTCCAAGGAAATCGGGATCTCTGGCAGCCGCCAGCATATAATCAGATATATCCGTATGGTAAAGATCGGCTACATCTGCATTAATGACCAGATCGGAATCCAGATACAGAACTTTCTCATAGTCCGGCAGAATTGCCTGAATCAAGAAGCGATAATACGTTTCTTTTGTGATATGCGCATTAGCCTTCAGGTCATAATTCTGAATGAGAATCCCCGGATCATAAAAACGAAGAGAGACATTCTTTTTCTGTGCCGTCATGCCAAGAAGCTTCGCTCTATTGTCTTTGGAGATATTTGTTCCGATCAGAACTACATCATAGTTGTTCGCAGCAGAACTATGATCCATGAGTGACTGGAGAGCTGCCGCGAACATCGGCGAATAGGTATCGTCCGCCGCAAAGACAACCGGAACATTTCTATCCGGGAATGCGGGATGCAGTAATGTATGCGGCTCAGTATTGGAGAACAGCACACACTGCAGTTCCTTGATGCGCAGTTTTGGATTTGTATCCTTCAGATACAGCAGATAGATATTGAGCAGTCGCTCGGAGAGATGTCCCGGCGTGCGGCGGGCTTCTGTGGAGTAACGGGTCATATCCGTACGAGCACAGAACTCCTTCAGAACGCCGAACATGAATGCACAATATGCGAAGAACAGATCCTTTCTCATAATGTACATATTGCAGAAGCAGGAAGTATGTCCGTCACTGAACTGGTGCGCGTATTGGCTGTACTGAGGATACAGTTCGTCAATAATCTTCAGCATCAGCTGATAATCCTGGTAATGCAGAAAAGGTGCCGTCTTATATTGCTCTGCAGGGGTGGAAAAGTCCCCAGGTATTTCTCTGAGATCTTTTCTCTCCGTTGTCACGATATCATACTGCCGGACCAGTTCTTCAGCTTTGTCGGCGTTGATACCATACTTTTTCATGGAAGCATCCGTTATATAGGTCTCAAGGATATTTCCATAAGGGTCTTCTGCATATTGTTTGTCAGAAAAATTAAAGTACCTCCGGTAATGGCAGAACCCATAATAATCGAGGTCAAGATTCTTCCAGGCCCAATACTGTGCTGTCAGCTCGCAGTATTCTTCATTCAGACTGGAGATATTGTCCCCTGTATTGTCATGAAGAACGTCCTTTATCTGTTCGTGCCCCTTCACGTCACAGCCGACCTGAATCGGAGTGAAGACAGAATCTTTGACAACATCTGCCGGTTTATGGCAGGAAACAAGAATATTAACACGTAAATTATTCATTGATGATTGTCCTCTGAGATATACCACTGGTTCTTCATCGCTGCAACGCCTGTACTAAGTTTGTTGTCCGGCTTAATGGTGAAATCGACAAAATGCCAGATCGAATCTGTCATTTCCCCATCTTTCTCCCTGTCATCTTCGGCTTTTAGATTCATCTGTAGACTGAAGAAGTAATCCCCTTCAGCCAGATTAATATGCTCAATTGTCAATTTGCACTTGGAGTGAATCCCTCGAAAATATGTCCCAGTAACTTCCTTGCTGTCAAAGTTGGAACATAATTGTCCATCCTCATTGCTGAAAATCTTTATCTTGAAGGAGTATTTTTCCGCTTCTTTCAGATCTTTTTCAGCAGCCAGATCAAACATGAGGTTCATTTGGTCTCCGTAAGAGAAGACCTGAGACTCCTGCATCTGATCATCCAAAAGATGAATATTGTGAAAACGCAGTCGCATACTGCCCATTCGTTCTGCATGCCGGCAGCACTGTCTTCCCTCATAGATAGGAGGATGTGTAAGAGTAGGGTTGCTGACAACTTCCTTGCCTGTCTGTGCGTTTTCCATCTGCTCTCTCGCGATCGCAGCTTGGTTCATGGCAAATGTATAATCGCCGCAGACATCTGAGGCCTTCCCGTCTTCTACGATTTTGCCCTTGTCCAGCCAGATTGCACGGTCGCAGATGCTCTGAATCTGCGACATCGAATGAGAGACAATGACGATGGTTGCCCCACCCTTCTTTATCTCTTCCAGCTTATTAAAGCATTTCTTCTGGAAATTGGCATCTCCTACAGCCAGGATCTCATCAATGAGCAGAATCTCTGCATTAACATTGATGGCGATGGAAAATGCCAGACGCATATACATACCTGATGAATAAGTTCTTACCGGGTTGTCGATGAACTCTTCCAATTCAGAAAATCTGATAATGTCATCCAGACGCTCATCGATCTCATGTTTTTTCAGGCCAAAAATCGTTGCGTTGATGTAGATATTCTCACGGCCTGTCATGTCCGGATGAAATCCGGCACCCAACTCAATCAGGCTGGAGATCTTGCCGTGCATTGTGATAGTTCCGCTGTCCGGATACAGGATCTTGTTCAGGAGTTTCAGTGTTGTACTCTTGCCGCAGCCATTATGGCCGATCAGCCCTAGCGCCTGCCCTTTCGCGACCTTAAAACTTATATCATCCAAAACGCGATTAATCGTATAATTCTGTCTCTTATGAAATAAAACCCAATCCTTAAAGGTATAACTTTTATCTTTATATATTCTGAAGTCCTTACTCACATGATCTACTTCAATTGCTACCTGGTCACTATTCATTACAGCTCCTCTGCAAAACGTTTTTTTATTTTTCCGAAAACATTAAAGCCAATCACCAGCACAACTATTCCTTCTATTAAAGAAATGAGGTATTCCTTTGGCGATGTCCACCTGTGAAAATAGAAAATATCATGGTAGCAGATTATAATCTGAGTTAATGGATTGGCATAAATCAAATGCTTCAATGGATTAGAAATATTGTCTATTGAATACATGATCGGTGTCCCCCAGATCCATGCCATTAATACAACCTGTATGACATATTCCAAATCTCTGAAATAAACAGTTACAGCGGACGCGAAGAATGAAAATCCAAGACATAGAAGCGATTCGTTGAACACAACAATCGGCAGTAAAATCAGTTGCTCTGAAAAGCCAACCCCTGATATCACCAAAAAAAAGCCCATTACAATAAACGATAAAAGCATGTTTATCATCTTTGCAGCGACCTCTGCGATGACAAGAACCTCACGAGGAAAATATATTTTTTTTACCATTTCAGAATTATATATAATGGCCCCTGTTCCCTGTCCTAAGGAATCAGAAAAAAACGTCCATGTCAGCATTCCAGACATAAGATATATATAATAATTGGGCATATTATTCTGATAAATATTTGTAAATACGAGCGAATAAATTAAGATCTGAAACAACGGACCTAAAAAAGCCCAAAGAAATCCTAGAACGGATTTCTCATATTTTCCACGTAGTTCCCGCCTGGCCAGGCTCCAGATCATATCACGGTAAGCGAATATCTCTTTTAAACTATCCATACATTTCCTCTGACTTCGTATACAGTTCTGCTCATGTATGATTGCTCAGTCCAAAACTCTATAACTTTAGCATCATCTTTCAACGAATTCAATGTGGATCTGATGTTAAGATCCGATGAGCGAATAACTTCCTTAATATGTCACTTTCGTTTAATCTTTTGATATATCATTGAAGGAATGAATAATACAGCATCTCCGATTTTCCAATGTAAACTGTGTTTCATATCATAGATATGTTCGGACAGTGCATTAAATATTTTTATGAGTTCCTTGTTTTCTGTTTGCAATTGATCATTTAAATTTTGAATGTTTTCAGATTTTATACTAGTCTCTTTTAATGTGGAATTGAGCGAATCTATCTTTTTATTGGCATTATCGATTTGTTCTATCAGAGAGCGGTTCTCTCTGGACAGATTGTCTAATGACCTGTTTTGATCAGCGGTTCTCCTCCACAATTCATCCAGATAATGTCCAATATCATATTTATACCATAATTGCATTTTTCTTTATATCTTCTATTTTTCCTTGATTTTAAAGGCTTTTTCGTGATGCGGATTTTGCAGGTGTACAATCTGATGTACCATTTTGCTCCTTTCATTAGAAATAAAGGAGCCTCCCGACTGGCAGCCTTTATTATA
>CACXDC010000019.1 GCA_902766365.1 uncultured Lachnospiraceae bacterium
AAACGGAGGACAGAAATGAACCATAAAAGGATCGCTTTTGTCTGGCAAAGGAGGAGTTGCAGTGAAAAATTTTGTGATCGCTATTACAAGAACCTGTGGCAGTGGCGGTACTACGATCGCCAAGATGCTTGCCAACGATTATCAGATCGACATGTATGACAGAAAGCTGCTCAGACTTGCTTCCGAGGACAGTGGAATCAACGAAACCTTATTTGCAGCGGCCGATGAGACAACGAAGAAAAAGCCATTGTTCAAAGCCTTTAAGAAGGTGTTCAACGGGGAACTGATCCCACCGGAGAGCAGCGACTTTACCTCCAACGATAATCTGTTTGCCTATCAGGCCAAGGTATTGAAGGAACTGACGAAAAGAGAATCCTACGTGGTTGTCGGAAGGGCTGCAGACTACGTCCTTAAGGATTATCCTTATCTGGTAAGAGTTTTTATCCATGCTCCTTATGAAAGATGCGTACTCCATGAGATGGACTTCCAGAGCTGCACCCGGAAGGAAGCAGAATCAGAGATCGCCAGGATGGATGCTTACAGAAGTGCCTATTACAAATACCATACCGGTAAGGAATGGCAGGATGTGAAGAATTACGATCTTTCACTGGATACCGGGATTTATTCTTATGAACAGTGTGCAGAGATCATAAAGAAATTTGTAGAGTTCAAGCTGAGTATAGAATAGTGGGGGACAGCTTCAGAATTTCATAAAGAAAAACAATACTTCGCAGGTGAAGATCATACCGGCGGAGTTTTTTGTTTATCAGGTATCAGAGTTGATACTTTTTTTAAGAATCAAAGTTGTATACAAGTATTCAATAATGCAAAAGGAGGAGAATATTATGAAGAGAAAAATGGTGAAAAAATTAATCGCACTGGTCAGTGCAGGCGCTATGACAATGGCAATGCTCGCCGGATGCGGCAGCACATCAGATGGCAGTACTGCAGAAACAACCGCGGCAGCGGATGGTGACAGCATTGTGGTTGGTGTTATATCTCCCAATACCGGTAATCTTGCAACCTATGGAGAATCCGTATTGAATGGTATCAATCTTGCTGTAGAAGAGATCAATGCAGCAGGCGGTGTTCTTGGAAAGAATATTTCCATCATCTCCTATGATGATAAGGCAGATTCCACAGAAGGTGCCAATGCTTTTAACAGACTTGCAGGAGAAGGCGCCTGTGCAATCATCGGATCCGTAACCAGTGGTGTTACCGCATCCCTTGCACCTCTTGCAGATGAAAGCCAGATCGTGATGATCACACCTACGGCAACAGCAGACACGATCACGGAATCAGATAATTATGTATTTCGTTCCTGCTTTAAGGATTCTTACCAGGGTAAGATGGCTGCCAAATTTGCAGCAGAAAAGCTTGGGGTTAAGAAGGTAGCTGTTCTGTATGCTTCCGGAGATGCGTACTCAGCAGGTGTGAGAGAGTCCTTTGATGCAGCGTGCAGTGAATATGGACTTGAGATCGTTGCAGAAGAAAGCTCTTCTTCCACAGATGATACAGAATTTTCTTCCCAGCTGACCAATATTGCAGCAAGTGGGGCAGAATTCCTGTTCGCTCCTTACTATTACAATGCTGCAGGCCCCTATATCATTCCGCAGGCAAGAGCGGCAGGCTTTGAAGGAGTGATCATGGGAGCTGACGGTTTTGATGGAACGACAGAATCCATGCTGGATGATAAGACAATTTACAATAACTGCTACTATACCAATCATTATTCTCCTGATGATACATCAGAAGTAGTACAGACCTTTGTTACCGCATACAGCGGTAAATATGGTGCAAAGCCAAATGCTCTTGCAGCACTTGCTTATGACTGTGCCTATATGGTAAAGGATGCGATCGAAAAAGCAGGCAGTACAGACAGGACAGCTATCCGGGATGCCATGTCAGGTATGAGCTTTGAAGGTGTGACAGGTAAATTTGTCCTGGATGAAACAGGTACTCCCGAAAAATCAGTTGCAGTCATTGAGTTCAAGGATGGAGAGGCTGTCTGGAACTGTACACTGGACTAGGATACAAAGCAGTAAAAATCAGAAAGGCGGCACGGCTTCCGTGCCGCCTGCTGTAAAGGAGAACGACTATGGGAACACAGATAAGCATTTTCATACAGCAGATCATAAATGGTTTGAAGATCGGCAGTGTATATGCGCTGGTAGCACTTGGATATACCATGGTTTACGGTATCATCAAGCTGATCAATTTTGCGCATGGCGATTTCATCATGGTGGGAAGCTATGTACTTCTTTATACGATCCCCATCATGGTAGCTGGCGGGCTTCCTGCCTGGATGGCAGTGATCCTGGCGATCCTGGCATGCTCGGCAGTTGGTATTACCGTTGAGAAGGTGGCCTACAAGCCGGTGCGGGAAAAAGGAACCAAGATGAGTGCACTGATCACGGCAATCGCCATGAGCCTGTTTCTGGAGAATCTGGCACAGACATTATTCGGTGCTTCTCCAAAGTCACTTTCCACGATCTTCAATTTTCCGAATCTGGAGGTTGGAAGTACAAAATTAAATGGAAATACCTTACTTACGATTGCAATCGGGGTTGCGATGATGATCGCCCTGCAGCTGTTTGTAAAGAAGACCAAAATGGGAAAGGCCATGCGTGCAGTATCCGAGGATGGTGAGGCAGCGATCCTGATGGGGATCAACAAGAACAGGACGATCAGTATCACCTTTGCGATCGGATCAGCACTGGCAGCAGTTGCATCTCTTATGTACTGTGCTTCCTATCCGCAGGCAACGCCGACACTTGGTTCCATGCTTGGACTGAAGGCCTTTATCGCAGCAGTCCTTGGAGGAATCGGCATTATTCCGGGGGCCATGCTTGGTGGTATTATCATCGGGCTTGTAGAAAGTCTGACCAAGGCTTATATCGGAACTCTGACAGGTGGTGTGATCACCTCCGCATTTTCAGATGCGATCGTATTTGGCATCCTGATCATCGTTCTGATCGTGAAGCCGGCCGGTATCCTTGGTAAAAATGTAGGAGAGAAAGTGTAGGTGATGACTGTGAAGGTACCAAAAGAAAAAGGAAAAGCAATCATTTTAAATCTGATCGGAGTACTGATTTTATTTCTGATCCTTGTGATCCTGAATGAGTCAGGAGCCCTTTCCAGTTATGTCAGTGGTGTGCTGATGGTATGCGGCATTGCGATCATCATGGCCAGCTCCTTAAATATCACCGTAGGCTATCTTGGACAGATAGCACTTGGGGGATGTGGATTTATGGCGATCGGTGCCTATACAGCCGCACTGATCACAAAGGCCATGGAGGCCGGAAATATTCTTGTGGGAGCAGGCGTTCCCAATACCCTGCGGTTTCTGATCGGAACCATAGCCGGTGGGATCCTGGCAGCCATATTTGGCATTCTTGTAGGTATCCCGGCACTGAGGCTACGGGGAGATTATCTGGCGATCATAACACTTGGATTTGGAGAGATCATCCGTGTCATCATCCAGAATCTGAAGTTTGCCGGCGGCAAGGGATTCTCAGAAGGGCAGGCAGGACAGGCGCTTGTAGGGATCAACAGACTGGCTGATATTTATGTGGTATTCTGGATCGTTGTGATCTCGGTGGCACTGCTTTATACCTTTATCCGTTCCAGGTATGGAAGAGCGATCATTGCAATCCGGGATGATGATATAGCAGCCGGTGCATCCGGACTGAATACAACATTTTACAAAGTACTGGCATTTACCGTTTCCGCCTTTTTTGCGGGAATTGCAGGAGGAATCTTTGCACACTATATCGGATCCTTAAATGCAGCTACCTTTGGCTGGCTGAAATCTACAGAATACGTGATCATGGTCGTATTTGGCGGCATGGGATCCCTGACAGGCTCCATTCTGGCAGCAATTGTACTTTCCGCCCTGCCGGAGCTTCTCAGAAGCTTTTCCGAGTACAGAATGCTGGCATATTCCGTAGCCCTTGTACTGGTTATGATCTTTAAGCCTACAGGACTTCTTGGAACCTATGAATTTTCTCTTTACCGTGTCCTTAACCGGATCTTTCATGAGAAAAAGGCTGGGAAAAAGCAGGAGGTGAAATAATATGGCAGAGGTTATTTTACAGGCAAAGCATCTTGGCATTTCCTTTGGCGGTCTGAAGGCCGTTGATGATTTTAACATAGAGATCAGGGCCGGGGAGCTTATGGGACTGATCGGTCCGAATGGAGCCGGGAAGACTACCGTATTCAATCTGCTTACCGGTGTATATACACCTACAGAAGGAGCGTTTTTCCTTTGCGGTGAGAAGATGAATGGAAAGAAGACTTATCAGGTAGTGCAGGCAGGCATAGCAAGGACATTCCAGAATATCCGGCTTTTCAAGTCCATGACGGTGATCGAAAATGTAATGGTGGCCTATGGCATGAGCATGAAGTACAAAATGCCGGGGGCACTGTTCAGAAGCAGGACATACTGGAGGGAGGAAGCGGAATATCGTGAGAAAGCCATGGAGCTTCTGAAGATATTCGGACTTGAGGACAAGGCAGACTTCGTGGCAGATAATCTTCCCTATGGACAGCAGAGAAAGCTGGAGATCGCAAGAGCACTGGCAACCGGAATGAAGCTGCTTCTTCTGGATGAACCGGCAGCAGGTATGAATCCTACGGAAACAGCGGACCTGCTCAGATGTATCAATGTGATCAGGGAACAGTTCGGTATCGCCATTCTGCTGATCGAGCATGATATGAGCCTTGTCATGAAGATATGTGAGAGGATCGTGGTGATCGATTATGGTGTAACGATCGCAACAGGACTTCCGGAAGAGATCGCATCCAATCAACGTGTTATTACTGCTTATCTTGGGGCAGATGAAGAAGAGGAGGGCGCATAATATGTTAAAGATGGAAAATGTTAATGTCTCCTACGGATCGATTCATGCGCTTCATGATATCAGTCTTACCGTAAATGACGGTGAGGTTGTCTCACTGATCGGTGCCAATGGTGCCGGTAAGACCACAACACTTCATACCATCACAGGACTGAAGGCAGCGAGCAGTGGTGTGATCGAGTATGACGGAAAGGATCTTCGGAAGATGGATCCCAGTCATATCATCAGGGTCGGCATGGCACATGTGCCGGAAGGCAGACATGTATTTACACAGATGAGTGTACAGGAAAACCTGGAAATGGGTTCCTATATTATGAACGACAAGAGCCAGATCAGAAAGAATATGGATATGGTTTATGAGTATTTCCCAAGACTGCAGGAAAGAAAAAAACAGCTGGCAGGTACACTGTCAGGTGGCGAGCAGCAGATGCTTGCCACAGGAAGAGCACTTATGAGCAATCCAAAGATCGTACTGATGGATGAGCCTTCCATGGGACTATCCCCACTGCTTGTAAAGGAAATCTTCCATATTATCAGAACGCTTCATCAGAATGGGATCACAGTCCTTCTGGTAGAGCAGAATGCCAAAATGGCACTGGCAGTATCTGACAGGGCTTATGTACTGGAAACCGGAAGGATCAGCATGAGCGGAAAGGCATCAGAGCTGCTAGCCAATGACAATATCAAGAAAGCGTATCTTGGCGCATAAAAAAGGAGGCAGGTTTTATGATTTCACCCAAATTTAGAAATATGTTACATGGAGAATCTGTGATCAGGAAGATGAGCAGTCAGGGAAATGCGATTGCGGAAAAGATCGGCGCAGAAAATGTCTTTGATTTTTCTATCGGCAATCCCAGTGTACCGGCACCGGAAAATCTGAATGCGGTTTTTGAAGAGCTGCTGACCGGTATGGATTCCGTACTGCTTCATGGGTACAGTGAAAGCCTCGGTATTCTGGAGGTCCGGAAACAGATCGCAGGCTCGCTTGCGGACAGGTTCGGAATCCCTTTTACCTACAAGGATATTTTCATGACAAGCGGAGCCTGTGCGGCAATGGCACATGCGGTACGTGCGATCGCCTGTCCAGGAGAGGAGATCATAACCTTTGCTCCTTATTTCCCGGAATATAAGCCTTATATTGAAGGCGCAGGCGTGACACTGAAGATCATACCTGCAGATACGGAAAATTTCCAGATCCGGTTTGACCTGCTTGAGAAGGAGATCGGAGAAAAAACAGCGGCGGTTCTTGTCAACACACCGAATAATCCGTCCGGTGTGGTATATTCTACAGAGACGATCAAAAGGCTGGCAGCATTGCTGGAGCAGAAATCAGAAGAGCTTGGACATAAGATCTATCTGATCTCAGATGAACCCTATCGTGAAATTGTTTTTTCGGGAGTGGATAATCCGTTTGTTTCCGATTATTATGCGGATACGATCATCTGCTATTCCTTCAGTAAGTCGCTTTCGCTTCCCGGAGAAAGAATCGGTTATGTGGCAGTAAATCCTGCCTGCAGCGAAGCAGAGCTGATCATCAATATGTGTGCACAGATCTCACGGTGTACAGGTCATAACTGCCCATCTTCCATTATCCAGTATGTGGCAGGGAAAATGTGCGGTGAAACTTCAGACTTGACGGTTTATGAGACAAATGCCAGAATGTTGTATAAAGAGCTGACTGAGATCGGCTATACCTGTCAGGAGCCAGGCGGAACCTTCTATATGTTCCCCAAGGCACTGGAGGAGGATGCCATGGCATTCTGCCAGAAGGCACTGGAATATAATCTGGTGCTGGTTCCGGGTGACAGCTTTGGATGCCCCGGATATTTCAGAGTATCCTATTGTGTACCGACAGAGAAAGCAGAGAGGTCAGTCGAAGCATTTAAGAAGCTGGCAAAGACGTATGGACTGTAAGATATGACAGAATGAAAACCGGATGAGGAGAGACTTTATGAAGATACTGATTATTGGACCGGAAGACCGTTATCAGAAGCATATGCCGGAGGATATCCCGGCAGCCAAAACCATAGAAAAGGTATTTTTGCCAAGGGGTGCTTCCGATGAAGAGATCATTGCCAAAGGAGCGGACTGCGATTTCCTTTCCGCAGATCCCATGACGAAGGTCAGCAGAAAGGCGATCCAGGGACTGCCTCATTTAAAAATGATCCATTCAGAAGGCGTAGGATTTAACGGCTTTGATGTGGAAGCAGCAAGGGAAGCCGGCGTATATGTCTGCAACTGTAAGGGTGCCAATGCAGGAGCAGTGGCAGAGCAGGCAGTTCTGCTGATCCTTGGATTCCTCCGGCACGTGACAGAGGGAGACCGCAGGGAGCGGATCGGGAAACAGATGCAGATGAAGGAAGCCATGATGGTGCAGGGGTTGAAGGAGGTATCTGACTGCAGGATCGGACTGATCGGCTTTGGGGATATAGCAAAGGCGACAGCAGAGAGGCTTCACGCATTTGGATGTGAGCTGTATTACACCTCTCTTCACAGAAAGGATGCAGAAACAGAAAAAGCATATCATGTGACATATCTGCCGCAGGATGAGCTGCTTGCTGTCTGTGATGTGATCAGTCTCCACTGTGCGGTAACGGATGATACAAGGAATATGGTGAATGAGGATTTCCTTGGCAGGATGAGAAAGGATGCCTTTCTGGTAAATACGGCAAGAGGAGATCTGGTTGATAATGAGGCACTGGTGAGGGCCATCACAGAAGAGAGAATCCTTGGGGCAGCGCTCGATACGGTATATCCGGAGCCAACTACGGCAGACAATCCGCTTCTGCATCTGCCGGAAGGATATGAGGACAGGATCCTGTTTTCCCCTCATATCGGCGGGGCAACAGCAAGCTCCATGAAACGTTCCCACAGGATCCTCTGGCAGGCGGTGCAGGATATGATGGACGGCAAAAAGCCGAAGAATATTGTAAATGGATTATAAAAAAGCCCGCCGGGCTTTTTTATTTTGGCGAGAAAACAGAATGTATCTTATTTAATACTTGTTTTTGAAATAATGAGGGAGTATTATTTTCTTAAAACTAGGAAAGAAGTACTATGAAAGATAAAAGGGGCGGTTATGAGTACACAGGTCTGGATCTCAATGAATACGGCACCGGTGATCGGTTTACTATATCTGTACATATTTCTCTGGACCAATGCGTCCATGGATGAGAAGCTGAAGCGGGATTTCTACTGGCTGATGGGGCTGGAAGTGTTGGAGCTTCTCTTTTATAATCTGGAGCTTGTAACGGCAGGAATGGCATATCCAACTCCTGCACGGATCCTGTTTTCGGCATTTGGCTATACGCTCAGAGGAATCATGGCCTGTCTGATCTTCCAGCTTGCCACGAAGCAGGAGCGGCAGAAGAAAAAAAGGATCCTGCTGACGATTCCACTGGTTCTGAATACAGTGGCTGCCTTTTCGGTATTCTTTACGGATCTGGCCTATTCCTATACGGCAGATAACCGGTTTGTGAGAGGGCCGCTTGGCTTTACTTCGCAGATCGTGATCACCTTTTATCTGCTGATGGTAGTAGTGCAGACACTGAAAAATGCGAAGAAGAATCCGGTTCTGGAATCTTTTATCGTTATTACTACAGTGATCTTTCTGATCGCCAGCATGGTGATAGAAGCCACGATCCGGGTAAGAAGTGTGGGAAGGACAGCAATTGTGCTTTCTACGATCTTTTACTATATGTATTATCAGACGCAGGAGTATAAACAGACACTGTCAGAAGGGGAGCTGCTCCAGAAGAAGCTGGAGCGGAAATCCAGAACTGACGGCCTGACCGGGCTTCTGAATAAGGGTACCTTTATGGAAGAAGCAGAGAGGATCCTTGAAGAGGAAGACAGAGGAAGCTGCGCACTGATATTCTTTGATCTGGATCATTTTAAATCTGTCAATGATTTCCAGGGGCACATCGCCGGGGATGAACTGCTGAAAACGATCGCAGGCCGGATGCGGGAGGCCTTCCGCAGGGAGGATCTGCTTGGAAGGTTTGGAGGAGATGAATTTTATGTCCTGCTGCAGGACATCTCCTATGAAGATCTGAACAGGAGAATGCAGTCGATGTTAAAGGAGCTGCAGCTCCAGAGCAGGGGAGAACAGGGCAGTATCTATGTAACTGCCAGTATCGGATGTGCCTATCTGGAAGGGGAAAAGACGGCAGATATCGAGAATCTGCTGGCACTGGCTGACGGCGCAGTTTATGAAGCCAAGGAGAGCGGCAGAAATCAGTATGTGATCCGGAAAGTATAAAAAGTGCACAAATCAGTATGTGATTGGAAAAGTTTAAAAAGTATACAAATTTTTCTTCAGAAAATCTGAATTTTTGGTTAATCTGTTTTGAATATGCGTGTTATAATACAGCTGTAACAAGGAAAAAGAATACTTAACACGATGAATGCTAAGCAATTCAGATTTTTGGAGGAAAAGACAAATGAATACTTTAAAAGCTGAAAAAAGAAGCATGGAAATCAAAGCAAAAAGACTGAGAAGAGAAGGTTATGTAACAGGTAACGTTTTCGGACGTGAGATCGAGGGATCGATTCCCGTTAAGATGAACGCTCAGGAAGTAAACCGTATTCTTACCACAGATCATAAGGGCAGCCAGATCATGCTGGAAGTAGATGGCAAGGCTTATGATGTACTGATCAAGGAAATTGATTACAATGCACTGGCAAGAAGAGTAGATGAGATCGACTTCCAGGCACTGGTTCAGGGTGAAAAGGTACACTCTGTTGCTGAGGTTATTCTGGTGAACCACGATAAGCTGGCAGCGGGTGTTGCACAGGAGATGCTGAAAGAGGTTTCCTACAAGGCATTACCTTCCGCACTGGTAGACAGTGTCAAGGTTGATTTAAGTACTTTGAAGATTGGCGATACCGTTAAGGTAAAGGATCTGGATATTGCCAAAGATAAAGATATAGATCTGATGACAGATCCCGAAACACCGGTAGTTACTGTTACAGCAGTACATAATGTAGTACCTGAGACAGAGACCGAGGAAGCAGCAGAGGATGATAAGGCTGCCAAATAAATTTTGAATTTCTGAGAAGCAGAAATTTATATGATGTGAAGAGAGAAGACCTGATGGCGAAAGCTGTCAGGTCTTTTTTTGATTCATAGGAAATTACGTCCTATGAATCAAAAAAACTCTTCGAGAAAGATCGCACTGCGGCGGAAAGGGAGATGTCGCTTAAAGTGACACGCTGCAGGCGGAGAATCCTGCAAGCAGGATTCTTTCTTGACTCGAATGCAATCTGGCAGTTTTAGACACAATCTGGCAGATCTTCTTGTTTCATGCAGCATATGTCATGTATAGTTTATAATATGGAGTTATTCTGAGCCTTTCAGGATAGCAGGCGGACAGATGCAGGTCTGACCGAACAGGAAGAGGATGACAGAAGAGGGATGAAAGTTTACAAAGGATATGGAAAAAGAAAAATGAGGGTTCCGGTTTTGATGGCAGTAGTATGTCTCCTGACGGGAATGCTCAGCGGATGTGGTTTTATTGACTGGCTTCTGGAAGATGAGGAAGGCTATTATGAAGAAGAGCAGGAGTTGGAAGGACCAGATGGAACAGGAAACGATGGAGGAGCCGTAAATCTGTCAGAGAGAGGAACTGTTATTTCCCAGGAAAACGGACAGCTTGTGATCGACAGAAAAACAAGGGATCAGGAAATTCCCATGGGAGAGGGAGACTGGACGATCTTTGTTTATCTTTGCGGCAGTGACCTGGAGTCGGACGGGGGAGCCGCCAGTGATGATATCGAGGAAGCACTGGCAGCCTATCCATCACAGAATGTAAGGGTGGTCTACCAGACAGGGGGATCCAGTTACTGGTATCAGGATATTGCAGATAACAGATTGGAGCGGTTCCTGCTCCAAAATGGAGAACTGCAGAAGATAGATGAAAGACCGAATGCCAATATGGGAGATACGGAAACACTGGCAGAGTTCCTTACCTGGGGCGTACAGCACTATCCGGCGGAAAAGATGGGAGTGATCCTGTGGGATCACGGAAGCGGAAGCATCAATGGCGTGTGCTTTGACGAGCAGTATGGGTATGACAGCTTAAGTGTGGCAGAAATGACAGCAGCCTTTGATCAGGTTTATGACAGTATGACGGACCGGTTTGAATTCATCGGCTTTGATGCCTGCCTGATGAGTACACTGGAAGTGGCAAATCAGCTTGTGCCGTATGCACGGTATCTTTATGCGTCTGAAGAGTATGAGCCGGGAACCGGCTGGGACTATACGGGAATGCTGAATTATCTGTCTGAAAATCCGGCTGCAGATGGAGAGATGCTGGGAGAACAGATCTGTGAGGATTATTATGAGCACTGCCGGGAGGCAGATGCACAGGAAATGGCCACCTTTTCAGTAACGGATCTGTCAGGGATCGATGATCTGGTGCAGGCATGTAATCAGGCGTTTCAGGTGGTGTATGAGCAGGATGATCTGGGGGATGCAGCAAGAAAGATTCTGTGTGCAGATAATTTTGGAGGCAATACGAGAGCAGAGGGCTATACGAATATGGTTGACCTTGGGATGATGCTTGACAATTTGTCTGATTATGGAGAGGAGATAGAAAAGGCAAAGGAAAAGCTGGAAGAATGTGTGGTCTGCATTGTGAACGGACGGCTGCATAAGGAGGCCGGAGGACTCGCTGTTTATTATCCAATCTCCGTCCAGGGATCTGAGGAACTGCAGACCTTTGCGCAGCTCTGCCCCTGTAATTATTATTATGCTCTGGTGGATAAGGTAGCTTACGGTGCCGGAACTGGAAGTGCACAGGATTATGATAACAGTTCCCTTCTGGAGGATATCGCTGATCTGGCAGAACTGTTTGGGATTTCGGCAGCAGGTTCTTCTGATTTTACAACGAATATAGGGGAATTTGCTTCTGTGGACGAAAGTGAGATGGGGATTGCAGATATATACTTTGACGAAAACGGCAATTATGTAGTGGCATTTGAGGATATGGATGAGCTTGCCTATGCCTGCTGCAGTGTGTTCGTGAATGACGGAGAGAATGGCATCTTTTATGTAGGGTCCACAGAAGAGATCTATTATGATTATGAAAACAACCTGATCATGGATGAGTTTGACGGGCTCTGGCTGTCAGCAGACGGTGTGCTTCTGCCGCTGGAACTGGCAGAAAGCACGGACACCTGCAGTATCTATGCCTGTGAGATCATGTTGAATGGTGAGTACGATACAGCGCTCAGGATAGAATATGACTGGGAGTCCGGAGAGTGGTCAGTGATCGGAATATGGGACGGTATTGATCCGGAAACAGGGGCAGCTTCACGTGATGTTTATGAACTGGAGGACGGGGATGTATTTGAACCGGTTTATTACTGGACATCCCTGGATGATGATACCGAAGAATGGTATCTGGGGGATGTCTGTACCGTGAACGGGGAAGTGGAACTGAAGTACGATTATCTGCCGGCTGGATATTACTTCTACAGCTTTGAACTTCATGATATTTATGGCAATGTATATTACACACCTTATGTGACACAGGAAATAGATGAGAACGGGAATATCTGGTTTTATCCTGAAGATGTGGAGGATATGTGAGCATCTCACAGTAGTAAAGGACAACGGATTTACGGAAAATGCAATTCGATTATTTACAATTTGGCAGTTTGAGGAACAAATTGGCAGAAAGGGTAGCACAAAATCGAAAAAACGAATATAATCGCTTTTGTGTAAAAGGAAAAGAAAAGAGAGGGAGAAAAAATGAAAAAGAAACTTTTAGCAGTAGTACTTGCAGGTGTAATGGCTATGTCCATGCTTACAGCATGTGGAGGAGATGCCGATACAGCTGAAACAGCAGACACCACTGAGGTAGAAGAAACAGTAGAGGATACTACAGAGGAAGTAGCAGCTGATGATATGTGTTCTGATGAGACTTTCTCAATACTTCAGGACAACTATTCCATCATGGTTGATGGTTACAATCAGGTAAAGGATCTGTATGAGAGCGATGAGATCGCAGCAGATGCAGATGTTGAAGATCTGATCAACCAGGCAGCAGATATCATTAACGAGATGGGTGAGATCACACAGGATTCTATTACAGAAGCAGATGCAGAAGTGTTAAATGATTCCATGGTAAATGTACTGGATGGTCTTGCAAATGTTGTAGATCTCATGACCGAAGCTGAATAATAAGATGATTACCACAGTGTAAAAGGGGCTAAGTGTAATCTATATCAAAAAAGGAAGGAACTGCCATATGGCGGTTCTTTCCTTTTTTCATGGCTGGTCTTTCAGCAGATATCAGATCAGCTTTCCAAGGAAGCCTGCAGATTCTGGCAGATCGCCTTGCGCAGCCTTGAAGGGATCAGGATCACGGTAGAATCGGACATGGTGATCTCTGACTCGGTATAGGGAGAAATATAAAGCCGGTTGACCAGATAGCTGTGTCCGACTCTGATAAAATCAGGATTATCTTCAAAATCAGTACAGACATCAGAGAGTACTCTGGTGAAAGACAGTACCTCGGAAGCCGTATGCAGAAGGGTTACATGCCTGCCAGTTTCGAAAAAGAGGATATCTTTCAGGGGAATGCTTATTTCACTGCCCTTTGACAGGAAGGTATAGGTTTTGGCTGCTTTGTCAAAAATGTCGGAGCAGCGTTTCATGGCATTGAGAAAATCATTGCTGTCATAGGGCTTCTGGAGATAGTACAGCGCATTTACGTTGTAGCTTTCCATGGCATGTCTGGTAGAACTTGTGGTAAAGATGATACCGCCGGTAAAGCCCTTTTCACGCAGAAGGGCGGCCGTCTGCATACCGTCACTGTCCGGCATATAAATATCCAGAAAAATCAGGACAGGCTTCTTTGGCGCATCGTCAAAAGCAGTGAGCAGGTCCTGACCGGAAGTAAAGCTCTGTATGGACGCTGGTGTGCTGAGATGGGTAATGGTCCTGTTCAGATAATGGGAAAGCCGAAGCAGATCAGCTTTGGAGTCGTCGCATATGTAAATGATCATAATGTTATCCTTTTCTGTTGTAGTATAAAAATTACAGGGATGACAGATTGTAGTGTCATCCCTGTAATTATAGCATGTGAAAAATAAGAAAACATATTTGTTTTTACAGATTCATGGCAAGAATGATATCCGCAGTATTCTGAACCAGTTTCATACATTTCTTTTTTGCACTGCCAAAAGCACCGGAAAGACCAGACAGGCCGTCCGTCAGTTCTTCAAGGGCCATATTGGCAGCCATTTTGCCGATGCCGGCAGGCTGAACGCTTCTCTGCACATAGAACCGGCCTCTGTTTCCAACAATCTGAACCTGGTTATTGCGGTCGATCTGGGGAAAGGCGATCACATAGGTCAGGCCGTCCTTGACAAGCGCAGGCTTGCCGGCCGGAAATACGGTATCTCTGATCTTTTCAAAGAACTCTTCCAGTGAATAGGGAGCCGAGGTAGTGATCTTGATCGTTCTGACTCCAAATATTTCTTCAATTCCCATAGCGTCTCCGTTCCGGATATGATAAATCCCTTTATAGTATATAAAGAAATTATACAGAGAATGCCGGAGAAAGTAAGGGAAAGTGCCAAAATGTAAAGGAAAGTGCCAAAATGTATACCGGTATTAATATATGCCAGTATCACGGTTCCTTATTCTGGCTGTCAGGAAAGGGGATCTTGATCACTTTCCGGTCATAGGTCATGAGGCCGTTGACTTCTTCTTCCACGTCGGATACCTGTGTATATACAGCTCCGGAGAGTCCTTTTTCCTTCAAGGGAAGGAGAGCATCCTGGATAAGCTTCCGGTAGGCTTCCTGAAACTGCGGCAGGGTGTCATAGTGTTTGTAACCAAAGACACGGTCAACGCTGCTGTGTCCTTTGATCTGGCAGGCCAGGCCACCGTATTCGGACAGGAATCTGGCTCTTCCGGCAGGACAGGCGCAGGTTTTAAGCCGCTTTCCGGAAAAGTGTTCTGCAGGGACGGAAAGCTTCCGGAAATAATTGTGAACACTGACAAAGTCACCACAGCCCTGGTCAAACCAGCCGCTGGTGGAATCGATCAGTCTCGTGGGATCCAGTTTCCTTATCATATCTGTAATCCGCACGGCATCAAACTGGCCCCAGCCCTCATTGAAAGGACAGTAGATGGCGATGGACGGAAAGAATTTCAGATATTCCACCGCAGCCCGGCATTCCAGTTCAAAGCGTTCCCGGTGGGTCTTATCCTCTCTGGAAAGCAGGCTGTAATGGTGATCCCGCACCTGATTACAGAGAGTCTGGGACACGGTGGGAAGATAGCTTACAAGAGGCATGGAATAGGATCCGCCTCCGTTCACCATATCCTGGCAGACGATCATGCCAAGGCGGTCACAGTGGTAATACCAGCGGGCCATTTCTACCTTGATATGCTTGCGGAGCATGTTGTAGCCAAGGGATTTCAGTGTCTGGATATCATAGACCAGTGCTTCATCAGAGGGAGCAGTATACAGACCTTCTGGCCAGTAGCCCTGATCCAGTGCACCCATCAGGAAACAGGGTGTGTGGTTCAGGCAGAAAACAGGAGTGCTGCCAGGGGCTTTCTGCTCAATGGAATACAGCCGCATGGCAAAGTAACTGGTGACCTGATCTGCATCGCAGGAAAGCTTTGCATCATAAAGGAAAGGATCCTCCGGTGTCCAGGGATGGAAGTCTTTTTCCGGAAGGGAAAAGACTGCGGTGTAAACAGAGAGCGTGCCGGGTTCTGCCACGGAGGAGACAGAAAGGGACAGTGACGGATCTTTGCCTGAGGAATCCGGATTGTGGGCAGAGGTCTTTTTCGGGTGTAAGGCTGTGGATAACAGTTCGGTATTGCCGGAAGAAACAGTCAGTACCGGTGCACTGGAAGGAACAGAGCCTGCAATCGTGGCAGTTACCGTTACTTCTCCGGTATCGTAGGATGGCAGGAAATACAGGTCTTTGATATAGGAAGAAGGAACCTGTTCCAGCCATACGCTCTGCCAGATGCCGCTCTGGGCTGTGTAGAAGATACCGCCTCTTTCAAGACTCTGTTTTCCACGGGACTGCTCGGTTCTGTTCGTGTCATCCCGTACCCGGACAGACAGATGATTTTCCCCTTCAAGGAGAAAGTCTGTGATGTCTGCGGTAAAGGGGAGATATCCACCGGCATGGTGAAGCACCTGTTTATGATTCAGTACGATATCGCTTTCATAATCCACGGCACCAAAATGAAGAAGGAGCCTGTACCCGGAAGGAATACGGCAGAAGGCTTCCGGGAGAAGTCTGTGATAATAGAGATATTCCCCGGGCTGCAGATTTCTTCTGATGCCGGAGAGGGAGCATTCCGGAGAAAAGGGAACAAGTATCTGTCCATCGAAAGAAGAGGGCAGCATACGGTCACCGGTAATCGCATAGTCCCAGAGTCCGTTCAGGCTATAATAAGAATCCCGGACGAGCTGGGGACGGGGATATTCCTGCCAGGGCTTTTCTCTGTCCATGGTTTTAGAAAATACTGTGGAAAGCGGCGCAAGAACATCATCTGTATGGGGTTTGATGATACTGCGGATTGCATCGGAAATATTCATAAAATCATCCTTTCCCTGCACAGCACCCTGAAGGCGGGCAGGCATCTGCTGATTAAAATGGTCTACTTACAGTATATGACAAATAGAAAAAAGAAACAAAAAAATCTTCCGCTGCCACGGAAGATTTTTGAGAAAGAGATAGACAAACGGTCTTTTATTTCCGGATATTTTCTTCATAAAAGGCCCAGATCATACCAACTACCATAATGACAAGTGCAATAATGGAATATGCATCAATATTCATAATGAAACCTCCTGCTCATGGTTTTTGCACATCAGAATATGTAAGGAAATCTGTCTGAGACTGATTTGTTTCCTGCATGGCTTTACCTTAGCAGGTCAGGGCAGCTGTTACAAGAAAATGGGGCATTCCTTAACAGAAGCTTTACAGAAAAGTCCGGTGATAGGACAAAGCCGTGCCGACATACACTGAAATAACAGGAGTAGCAGGGATAATGGGGATTTGGTATGACAGATTATCAGAAGAGACTGGAGGAGAAAAAGAAGAAGCTGATCCTGATGGCAAAGTATGGAGTCCTTGTACTGACAGTTCTTGCCACGGTGCGGGGGATTGTGATAAATGCCAGACAGAGTTTTTTTACCAGCAGTACAGTGGACGGGAGGGAGCTGCCCATTTACTGTGTGGAGACAAAGGAACCGAAGATCGCACTGACTTTTGATGCCGCCTGGGGAAATGAGGACACGGCCAGGATTCTGGAGATCCTGAAAAAGCATCAGGTTCACGTAACATTTTTCATGACAGGGGGCTGGGTGGAAAGCTATCCGGATGATGTGAAGGCAATTCTCGCTGACGGGCATGATCTTGGAAACCACAGTGAAAATCATAAGAATATGAGCCAGCTTTCAGATGAGGAAAAGAAACAGGAGCTGATGACAGTCCATGAGAAGGTGCGGACGCTGACCGGTTATGAAATGTTCCTGTTCCGTCCACCCTACGGGGACTATGATAATGCCGTGGTGAAAACCGCCAGGGAGTGCGGATATTATACCATACAATGGGATGTAGATTCCCTTGACTGGAAGGACTATGGTGTGGATTCCATTCTGAAGACGGTAACGGAACATAAGCATCTGGGGAATGGATCGATCATCCTCTGCCATAATGGAGCAAAGTATACAGCAGATGCCCTGGATACCCTGATCACGACACTGCAGGAGAAGGGGTATACGTTTGTACCGCTGTCAGAACTGATCTACCGGGATCAGTATCATATGAACCATGAGGGAAGACAGATTAAAAATTAGGGGAGAGGGTTATCACGGCAATCATTTCCGGCTTTGTTTACTATGGTTACAGATGACTGGTATTCTGACTGGAAAATGATCGGATATCCTGATCATGACATGAATGGAAAAACGGTAAGACAGGGGAAATCCGAATTGACAAAACTAAAAGATTTGTTATAATGAAGACATAAAGAGGTGCTACCGATAGACGGTTAGCCCAGATATAGTGGATTAAAAATAATCGCCTAGTTGTCCAGACCGAGGCGATTATTTTTGTGAATTATTACTTCCGATGGCATAGCCAAGTCCAAAGGCAGTAA
>CACXDC010000020.1 GCA_902766365.1 uncultured Lachnospiraceae bacterium
AGACCATTCATAACAGGCATTCTGACATCCATCAGGATCGCATCATAATAACCTTCTGGGGAGGAAGCAAAGCGTGTTACGCCTTCTTTTCCATCTTTGGCAGTTTCCACAATGCAGCCTGCTTTTTCCAGGATCAGTGTTGCCACGTAAATATTGATGTCGTTATCTTCAATGAGGAGGATATGGGCATCCTGCAGGTTGTCTATGGAAATTTCCTGGTCAGAACCGGGAGCCGTTTCTTCTGCCAGAGGAACATAAAGATCTATGGTAAATTCAGTTCCCCTGCCTGGTGCACTCTTTACGGAGATCGTGCCGCCCATGATATCAACAAGACTTTTTACAATGGGAAGCCCAAGGCCGGTTCCGTTTGTCTTATCACCCATCTGGGAACGCTCCTGGGAAAAAGGATCATACATATGGGGGATAAAATCGGCGCTCATGCCAATGCCATTGTCCCTGACATGAAAACGGATACCTGCTTTATCATCCCTTGGAGGAAGGCTTTCAGTGGTAAATTCAACGGTGCCGCCCACAGGAGTGAATTTGGCTGCATTGGAAAGCAGGTTAAAAAAGATCTGATTATAGCGGAGACGATCTACACGGATGCAGTTTACATTTGCGCCCATACGGAAGATAAAATGGATATTTCGTTTATCCATAAGAGGTCTGATCACGGTATTGATGGAGGTGATAAATTCTTCTTTTGTATAGGTATCCTCCTTTAAGGTAAGTTCACCGTTTTCAATCTTGCTCATGTCCAGGATATCATTGATCAGACCAAGCAGAAAATCACAGGAGGTATCGATATTGTGCAGATATTCTTTCACGATGGTAATATCGTTTTCCTCTTCAGCAAGATGAGTCAGGCCGATAATGGCATTCATTGGTGTGCGGATATCATGGCTCATGCGTGAAAGAAATTCAGATTTGGCCTGAGCAGCAGACTCTGCCCTGCGGGCAATGATCTCCAGTTCTTCATTCTGACGGTTGATCTCATAGTAAAGCTCTTTCCGGCGGTTTTCTTCTACTGTGATGTCACACCAGACATAGATGATAGCATAGCTGGCATTGATCACAAGCCAGCCCGGATTTGCCAGCTGGATCCATATGAAGCAGGAAGTGGTAAGGAAAAAGGCTATCAGCAGTACAGCATTGGAACGTGGCTGGATTTTCCTGAAATTAAAAATAACAAGAAGAAGACCGACAGCGGAATATACCATAATGGATCCGACACCAACAGGCATGAAAAGGATACCACGGCTGTACCGGATATCATCGGAAAGATGGAAAAACAGGTCTGTGAAAGGATTACTGAAGGCAAGCAGGGCATACAGGAAATAGGGAACAATAAGCCACAGCAGATTTCGGTTCAGTTGTCTGACGGAGTAGGTTTTGTGGATCATTACATAAGCATAACAGCTCCATACGAAGGCAAGGAGGGGCATGCTTGCAATATAGACAGTCATGGCGATCTGATAGGTCCACCAGTGAGTAACATAATTCTGGGCCAGAGATGAAAAAATATCAATAATGACATTGATGATACTGACGATCAGTACGAAATAGAAGGCATTGTCCTGTACATCATTTTTTTCTTTCCGCTGGGAATGCTCCTTGATCAGCATAATAACAAAAACTGCCAGTGCAAAATAGTCGGTTTCAACATGCCACATATATTATTTCCCCATGTTCCGATGAAAGCCGGTAATGTAACAGATGATCGGAACCCTCTCTTTTTCTATCATAACACAGTAAAGCGTAAAAACAAAGAAATTCCGGTGTTTTATTGAAAATTGGGATCATAGGAGATGGCTGGCATGAATATCCGTCTGCTACAGGCACAAAAAGAGAGGATCCTCCTGGGAAGGGAAGATCCTCCTTTTTGTGTGGTCCGCCATCAGGCGGATAAAGGGAAGTTACAAAAAATAACTGGTAAGCAATTAAGCTGTGCTTCACTTTCAAAGGGGGAGCAATGAAAGTGCGGCTTCATCTCCGACAACAGTAACATCGTTGTGGAGCTGCAATACGGAAGCTGGCACCTGTGG
>CACXDC010000021.1 GCA_902766365.1 uncultured Lachnospiraceae bacterium
CTTTATATTGCTTCCGTGGAAGGCTGCGGACCGAGGCTCTTTGCGGAATGGATCGCCGCTTTCCAGCAGAAGCATCCACATGTACAGTATAATCTCTGGAATGGGAATACGGATGATGTGAACAGCCGGGTAACAAAGGGACTGTGTGAGATCGCCATGATCACAGCACCTTATAATACAGAAGAATTTCATGTGCTTCCGGTATATGAGGAGCCGTGGGTGGCAGTGATCCCGAAGGGACACCTGCTGTATTCAGAGGAAAATGCGCCTGTAAAGCCGAAAGAACTTCTGCCGTATGATCTGCTGATTCCGTCCAGAGAGTCCAGAAAAGGAGAAATTGACAAATGGTTTGAGAAAACGGGACAGATGCCGGTGATCCGTGGACGGGTAGCCCACATGATGAATGCCTATGAGCTGAGCCTGCATGGAGTTGGGATCTCCATTTATCCCGCATCCATCTCTGCACTGATCCGGGACAGGGATGTGTGCGTGCGGCAGGTGGATCATCCGGATGCGCATGCCTCCTATGCTCTTATATGGAAGAGAAACCATACCCTGTCACATGTGGCAGAGGAGTTTATCCAGTCGGTACAGGAGATATTGCTGCTTACAAAAGGGATCACAGAACTGAAATAAATCTGATTTTGTAAAGTCCTTAACAGGCAGGATGAGTGCCTGTGAGTATAATGAGGGACAAGAAAAACAGATTGCCAGTTTTGACAATGGAGAGGAGTTCATCTATGAAATTGATATCAGACAGACTGAAAAATGGTGAAAAGCCCATAGGAACCTTTTTGAACCTGGGATCCCAGACGGCGGCAGAGTGTGTGGCGATTGCAGGAATGGATTACTTTATCGTAGATCTGGAGCACAGTCCCTTTGGACTTGCGGAGGCAGCGGATTGTATCAGAATGGCGAAGCTGAAAGGGATTTCTCCCCTTGTCAGAATACCGGAGATCAGCAGAGCCAATATTTTAAAGCATCTGGATGTAGGAGCAGAGGGGATCATCATTCCCGGCCTGAAGACTAGGGAAGAAGCAGAAAAAATCGTGGAATATGGCAAGTATACACCACTGGGAAGCAGAGGCTTCTGCCCCACCAGAGTCTGCGGGTTTGGCTACGGAGATGCCTTTGCAAACGGTATTCTGGAATATACCAGAAAGACCAATGAAGAGACAATGCTGATCCCTCAGTGTGAGACGCTGGAATGCCTGGCAGACATTGAAAACATCGTTTCAGTAGAAGGAATCAGTGGTATTTTTATCGGACCCTTTGATCTTTCTCTGGCTATGGGGATCCCGGCACAGTTTGACAGACCGGAATTTAAGGAAGCTATCGTGAAAGTGCTTACTGTATGTCATGAAAAGAACAAGCCGGTATTTATCTTTGCACCGAATAAGGAAACCGCAAAACTCCGGCTGGAACAGGGCTTTGACAGCGTAACGGTAAATGGAGATCTGAACGTTATGACAGAAGCGTATATGGAGATCGTGAAAAGCTTGAAATAAAGCGGATATATTCTGTCAGAAAAGACATAGAGAGTATTATCAGAAAAGGATGGGCATGTTGCACATCCTTTTCTGTAATATTTCGTAAAATTTCGTCGAATATCTGCCTGTTTTTGACAGGAAAGCTGGTGTATTAAAAAGAATGTATTATGGGTTTTTCGGACACAGATACAAAATTGCGACAGAAAGGAAAAAATCTATGAAACACAAGAGAAAAGTGTGGTTGTCAGTCATTGCTGGGCTGATGGCTGCGGTATTGCTAACAGGCTGTGGTGCAGAGTCAGTTATGAATACGGTGGCTTCGCAGCTAAGCAAGACCATGTCAGTAAACCGGACGATTTCATCAGATTCCAAGTGGATCAATTCCAGTATAGACGGGGCTATTGATGAAACACTTCAGGTATCAGAAAAGGATGATTTTTATACGGCGGTCAACAAGGACTGGATCCTGAATGCAAAGGTAGATAAGGATACAGCGAGCGTAGGTGCTTTACAGGACAATGGTGATGTGGTAAAGGCACAGACAAATCAGATACTTGAAGAGAGTATGACAGCAGAACATTTAAGTGGAGAAAATAACATCGGCATGCCAGAGGAGCAGTATCAGCACACAGAAGAACTGCTCGGAAAGTTTGCCAATCAGATCGCAGATGCTGATGGGCGAGATGCACAGGGAGTGGAGCCGGCGAGAGCTTATGTGGAAGCGGTTGAAAATATTGAAAACCTGGATGAAATGACAGCGTATATTGAGAATAAGGACGGCAGAAATTTTTCAACACTCAGTCTGATTCCGGTCAGTATGGAGATTCCAAGAAGTGAGCATGACAGTTATACGGTATATCTGGGACAGTACCCGGCCCTCAATTTTGCGGCCCCTGACAGCTATACCAATGTACTGTCTCAGGATATCCTGATCAAGGAACTGCTGGTAGAAAATGTTGGATCCATGCTGGTGCAGCTTGGTTATTCTGAAAAAGAAGCAAAAAAAATGGTGCGTAACTCTCTGCAGTTTGAAGGCAGGCTCGCAGAGGCTATGGATAAACAAGAGGAGGATACATCTCAGTCTCTTGAAGATTATAAGGAGATGGATCATTTTTACAGCTTTGAAGATCTGAAAGATATGGAAGGAAATTATCCTTTGACGGAGATCCTTACAAGTCTTGGACTGGAAGAGGCAGAGGTCATTAATATAGAAAATGAAGAGTATATCAGATACGTTGGCAGGCTGTACAAAGAGAAGAACCTGCGGAAGATCAAGGATTATATGATCGTGAATACATTGGTCGATATGATGCCATATCTGGGTAAGACAAGCTATGAAGCTTATAACACACTCGCCGGGATCAAGTATGGATACCAGATGGGGGAAAACGAGGAAGACAGAATCTCTAACCTTGTATCAGAAAAAATGTCAGCAGCATTGCAGGAAATTTATGTTGGACGTTACTGTGATGCAGAACAGAAGCAGGAGCTGGAAGGCATGATCGATGAGATCATCATGTATTACAGAAATATGCTTCAGGAGGAAGAATGGCTGACAGAGGAAACCAGAAAACTGGCAATAGAAAAGCTGGATAATATATGCTACAGGGTACTGTATCCAAATAAGATGCCTGATTATACAGAGGTTGTCTTTGCGCAGGAAGATACACTGATTGATATGATTGCCAAATTAAATCAGTTCGATAAAAATCATTTGAAAGATAAAGTGAATAAAGAGGTAGACAGATATGACTGGGATATGAATGCAATGTCAACACTGGTCGTAAATGCCTACTATATGCCTACCGATAATTCTATCAATATTCTGGCAGGAATCCTTGCAAATGGTTTTGTATATGACAAAGATGCACCAGAAGAAATGAACCTTGCAAGAATTGGAGCAATCGTGGGTCATGAGATCACTCATGGATTTGACACGAACGGTTATTCATATGATAAGGATGGAATACCCAATAAGTGGTGGACCTATGAGGATGAGGAACAGTTCCAGATCCGGGCAAATCATCTGGCAAAGTATTTCAGTGCATTATCCCCTTATCCTGGCGGAGGAGCCTATAATGGAAGCAATGTAAAGGGTGAAGCAATCGCAGATATGGGCGGCGTGAAGTGTATGCTCGGAATAGCAAGAGAAAGGGAAGATTTTGATTATGATCTGTTCTTTACTTCCTATGCCCAGTTGTGGAGAAGCAAGTCTACGCTGGCAACTGAGCTTGCTGTTTTGAACGATGAACATCCATTAGACTGTTTCCGTGTCAATGTAACACTGCAGCAGTTTGATGAATTTATGGAAACCTATGATATACAGCCAGGAGATGGAATGTATCTTTCTCCTGAAAAACGTATCGTAGTCTGGTAGGAGGAAAAGTGGTATGAGCGAAACGATGATAGCCCTGAAAGGGATAAATAAGAGCTATGGAAAACATCAGGTATTACAGGATGTAAATTTACAGATCAATGAGGGTGATATTTATGGTCTTGTTGGAAAGAATGGAGCAGGAAAGACAACAATCTTTAAGGTGATCCTGGGACTTTCTGAGTATCAGGGAGGAGATCTTCTGATCTGTGGTGATAAGGACAAGGCAGCAGAAGAGAGACAGAAGATCGGGTTCCTGGTTGGGATAAATTTCTTTTCTTATATGACTGGTCGTCAGAATCTTGAATATTACCGTATCCTGAAAGGAATCAAGGATAAGTCTGAGGTAGACAGAGTATTAAAGATCGTAGAACTGGACAATGTAAAGAGCAAATTCAAAAATTATTCTCTTGGTATGAAGCAGCGTCTTGGAATTGCCAATGCACTGCTTGGAAATCCGAAGATCCTGATTCTGGATGAGCCCACAAACGGACTGGATCCACAGGGAATTGCGGACGTCAGAAAGCTGGTACAGAAACTGAATGAGGAATATGGAATGACAGTCGTCATTTCTTCACATATTCTTGGAGAATTGCAGAATACAGCACATCGTTTTGGTATTATCAACGGTGGCAGTGTAGCAAAAGAATTTTCAGCAGAGGATCTTGCTACAGAAGAAAAGTCAGTGAGAATTTCTGTGGCTGACCTCGAAAAAGCAAAGGAAGTACTGACGAATGCAGGCATTGAGATCCTCAATGAGGTGCAGGAGACAAGAAGTCTTGAGGATTACTATTTTGATTTAGTGGGAGGCGAAACGAAATGATGAGATATTTAAAGGCAGATCTTTGGAGATTATCAAAGAGAATTCCACGTATCATAACAATTATTCTTATTAATATCATTTTGGCAGTAGTTATTATAAAGGGTTCCCAGGGAGATTCCTGGAATTCCGTATTCTTTATGGATAAGTTGCTGAAGGGATTTTCAATGGTAATAATGGGCTATGGAATTGTTGAGTTTATTTCCGTGTTTTCAGATGACTTTAGGGCAAAGACCATGCAGGTGGCAATTGGTGCCGGTACAAAGCGTCGCCATGTTATCCTGACCAAATGGACAGACTGTATGGTGCTTCTGGCAGGCGATATGCTGTTCACATGTATCGTTGGTCTGCTGACGGGTGCCATGACAGGTGTTCATGTAAATGGAGAGCAGATCATGGATCTGGTGATCAATTTCCTGGGAAATCTGATTCAGTCGGGTGGCTATTACAGTCTGGTCATGATTCTTGTATTTCATATGCAGAGTGTTATGATCCCGCTTCTTGTATATATGTTTCTGTCAATCGGATTGTTGAACAGTGTGATAAGTTCATTGTTTTATATTGATGCAATTCAGAAATTTCATCTGGAAAGCTTTACACTGACGAATGCAGGTCAGTCATTTATCAGCAGACTGATCGTGGGAAGTCTGGATTTCAAATCACTGATCGTTATGCTGGTCTATATAGCGATCGGATATGTAGTCAGCAGCCTGTTGTTTAAGAAAAAAGAGCTGGAGTTCTAAGCTCTGGTAAATGATCCCAAAGAATAAAGGGTATCCATCAAAAGAAGATGGATACCCTTTTTCAATAAGTGCTTTAGCAAGCTGGGGGATCAGGCTTTTTCCTGATACTCCTTTAAGATCTGCTTCATGGCAGCGACTGCAGCCTGACACTGCTGCATGGTTCCGATGGAAATACGGGCCTGTGCGAAGTCACCACGGATGTGGATACCAAAGCTCATCAGTTCAGCCGCAAATTCACGGGGCGGGATAGAAGGCTTAAAGAAGATGAAGTTGGAAGAAGAAGGCCATACGCGAAAGCCCATGTCTTCCATTTCCTTTGTCAGATACTCCCGGCATTTTCTGTTGTTTTCAATAGTCATCTTAATGAAGCCCTGATCATCAAGGGCAGCTTCTGCACCAAGAAGGCCAACTCTGTTGCAGCAGAATCCGGTAGCTGTGATACCAAGATAGCCGATGATCTCAGGATTGGAAAGGATATAACCAATTCTGGCACCTGCCATACCATAGATCTTGGAGAAGGTACGGATCACGATCAGGTTTCTGTCATCTGCGATCTGGGAGATCATGCTTTTATAGGAAGGATCTTCGATGAAATCAAAGTAAGCTTCGTCTACGACGAGAACCACATGGGAAGGAAGAGAGTTCATGAAGTCGATCAGATCAGTATCCTTACAGATGGTTCCTGTGGGGTTATTGGGGTTACAGAGGAAAACAACTCTGGTCTTGTCTGTGATCGCATCGGAAATAGCCTTGAAATCAGGTACATAATCATCACCCATGGGGATATCTACCAGCGTACCACGGTTCTTTTTGATGATGTTGTAGTAGTTGGGATAGGTAGGGGAAGTAACGATCGCTTCCACACCCTCGCGGATCAGGATCTCTCCGATAAAGCCAAGAGCGGAGGTAGCACCCTGGGTAACCAGTACATTTTCAGGCTTCAGTCCATGCAGGGCAGCTAACTTCTTACAGAGGCTTGCAGCTTTGATATCGGGGTAACGGTTGGAGATATCAACCTGTTTTTTCATCTCGGCTGCAGCCAGAGGTGAGATACCAAAGGGATTTTCGTTCTTGTTCATTTCATAAATTTCGGTAATTCCGGGACGGAGACTTTTTACCGGCTCTCCAAGACCGAAGTTATAAGGCGGTGCCTGTCTGACAAAATCACTGACCAAATCTTTAATCATAATGTTTTCCTCCTTGTGTCTTTCGATGTTAACGTATTTATAGCACAGAGGAAAAAGAAAAAATGTTAACTGCTTTACAAACAGAAAAATCCGTCACAGGTCATCCAGTACACAGCGGTAAATGGCTTCAATGTCCTTTACATAATAGTAGCCTTCCTTTTTCTTCAGGATCCCCTGCTTGACCATCTGGGAAAGAATATTGGAAACAGAGACTCTGGAAAGGCCGATCAGTTCGCCGATTTCCTGATGGGTAAAGGTGATGTTGATCAGCCGTCCTTCCTTATAAGGAGTGGAATACTGGTTGATCAGATGATAAAGGGCATAGCCAACCCTTGCCTTGGAACTGCCAAAGGTGATCAGCCTGATCTGTGAGATCAGGGTACGGACAGTTTTCGAGAGCATGGTCATGACATACTGGCAGAAATGGATATCTGTATTCAGAAGCTCTGTGAAATGGCTTTTCGGGATCAATTTGACGACGATGGTATCGGAAACACCGATCGCATAGCAGCAATTTGGCATGCAGTCAAGGGCTGAGAGCTTTCCGAAAATAAATCCCTTATCAGCAATGAAAATATCCTTGGCATCACCGTTTGGATTGTCGATGGAAAGGCATACCCGGCCCTCACAGAGAAGGTACACATAATCAGAGTTTTCCTCCTGACTGTAAAAAATGTGCCCTTTCTTATAGGTATGGGCGGGATAAGATGAAAAAAATTGTTTATCATAATCAGTATTTTCAGAAAGCCAGGGAGATACCTGCAATAACTGAGGCTGTTCTTCCTGTTCAGAAATAGGTGGCTGTATCATAAATAAGACCTCCTGTTACTTTTATATTGGGATTATAACATGCGTTTGTGACAGTTTTATGATAAAAAGAAAAAATTTTCCGGGATGTAAAATGCTTTACATTTTTTTCAAAAGAAATCCTGTATTGTAATGCTCAGAGAAAAACAAAGGCGTTTATCTTCACAGATAAGCGTCTTTTTTGCGTTGCAAAGAATGGAGAAAGGCAGATGCCTTTTAGGGATTCATATTGCAGGAAATGGATCGCCAGGATTTGCGCCTGCACGCAAAGAAAGCCGGATGAAGGGAGTTAGTAATTATGGAGAAAAAAGAAAAACACACACTTGAATTTTATGGAACCAATTATCTGTCTTTAGCCCCATTGATTGCATTTGTATTTTTCTGCATCTTATTCTTTGTGGTATATAAAGACTTCGAGATGGAAGCAATCTGCATGGGCGGTTTTGTTTCCCTGATCGTGGGAAGCCTTCTGGCAAAGAAAAAAGGCGATTACTGGAATGCAGTTGTAAAGGGCATGTCCTCTGAAATGATGAACACACTGGCACTGATCCTTCTGGTAGTCGGAATCTTCGGAAAAATGATGACAAGAGCCGGTGTTGCAGAAGGCTTTGTATGGATCGGTGAACAGATGGGCCTGAAGGGCGGCGCTTTCGTAGCATTTTCCTTCATTGCAACCTGCCTGCTTTCTACTTCCACAGGTACATCGATTGGAACACTGTTTACCGGATTTCCTATTTTATATCCTTCAGGTATTCTGCTTGGAGCCAATCCGGTGATGCTGGCAGGCGCTATTTTAAGTGGTGCGATCTTTGGTGATAACGTAGCACCGATTTCTGATACCACGATCGCATCTGCTTCTTCCCAGACCTATACACGTAAAAAGGGCTGTGCAGATATCGGTGGTGTTGTAGCATCCCGTATGAGATATGCACTGGTAGCAGGCGCTCTTGCAGCAATCTGCTTTGCGGTATTTGGCGGAAGTGGAAGTACAAGCGCACAGGCAACAGAACTTTTAAGTGAGTACAGCAATCCCAGGGGACTGATCATGCTGATCCCTGTTGTGATCCTTCTTACGATCGCAGTAAAGACACAGAATATTTTCGTAGCTTCTACATGGGGTATCATTTCAGGAAGTATTATTGGTATTCTTTCCGGTGTACTGGTTCCCGGGGATGTGATCAGCATGCAGGATGGTGCTCTTTCCGGATTCTGTATCGATGGTATCAAAAATATGCTGGGAACCGTTGGTTATCTGTATGCAGTAGCCGGTGTGATCGGTGTCCTGAATGAGAGCGGTACCATGGAGAAGATCATTGAGAAGCTGGTAAACAGCAAGCTGAACAAAACCGTTGTCGGTTCTGAAATTATCATGGGACTTGGCATCATGCTGACATCTATCTGCCTTGGCTCTGCAAATGGCCCTGCCATTATCATGTTTGGGCCTATCGCAGATGAGATTGGAAAGTCAAAGGGACTTCATCCCTACAGAAGAGCGAACCTGCTGGATGGTTTTGCGAGCACACTGCCGGTTGTCATTCCGGTAACAAGCTCCTTTATTTTCATTGCCGTATCCTGTATCGACAGTGCGGCTGCAGAGTATGATTTCATCTCAGCGATCAGCCCGGTTTCCATTGCACTTTCCACACTGCACTGCTTCTTCCTGTTTGCAGTATTCTGTGTGGCAGTCTTTACCGGCTGGGGCAGAAGATATGAAGGTGCAGATGGCAAGCCTGTGAAAAAGGAAGCTGCTGCCATAGAAGAGAATTATGTACATGAATAAATGACAGAAATGATGTGGCTGACGGAGAGAAAAGCCGGGCAGTCATGTGGATCATATCACAGATCATAAAAAGAGACCGGGATGTGCAGAACCAGCAGGAACTGCATATCCCGGTTTTCTTATGGCAGGCAGATTGCAGTTTCCGGTGGCCTGCCTGGGCGGATCTTTTTTTCTTGCCTGTAATGCCAGCATGGTGTACGCTTAATACGGAATCCCTGCATGCCCTGTGGATCATGCAGATCGAAAGGATGAGGAGCATGAAAGTATATTACATTGATCACAGCGGTTTTCTTGTGGAGACTGACAGGTGCTATTATCTGTTTGATTATTATAGGAAGAAACTGCCACAGCTTGACCGGAAAAAGCCCATTCTGGTGTTTGCCAGCCACAGGCATCCGGATCATTACAATCCGGAGATATTTACCCTGCTGCAGGAAATGGGGATGGAGCAGGTGACAGCGGTTCTTTCGAAGGACATTTCCCGGAAAAAGTACCCGGATGCAGAAGCTTACAGAGGAAATCTGTCTGTTGTGACTGTGAATTTTAATGGAGCTTATGGCCTGCCCTGTGAGACAAAGCTGTATACCTTTCATTCTACAGATGAAGGAGTGGCGTTCCTGCTTACGTGTCCGGAAGGGGTACTGTACCATGCAGGAGATCTGAATGACTGGGTCTGGGAAGGAGAGCCGGAAAGGGATAACCGTCAGATGACAGGAAGCTACCGGCACGAGATCGATCTGATCGCCGGCCTGCTGCAGGAGAAGGGAATACAGGCAGTGGATCTTGCTTTTGTACCTCTGGATCCGAGACAGGAGAAGGATTATGACAGAGGCCTGCTGTATTTTCTGAAAAAGATCCCGGTAAAACAGGTATATCCCATGCATTACTGGGGAAACAGTGATGTGATCGGGCGGTTTCTTAAGGAGCATCCGGAGTATACCGGAGTAATTCAGGATACAGAGGCAGTCGGATGGGAAAATGAGAAATAGATGCCGGGACTGAGGCGCAGCAGGCAGTTATCAGCGTATACCAGGGCAGGTAATGGTCAATGGATATGGACAGACCAGGAAAAGAAAAAGGATAGAAAAGAGGAATCAGGATATGAAATTTAAAATGATACACGAGAACTATAATGTGGCAGATCTGGACAGATCCCTTGCTTTTTATGAAAAGGCACTGGGACTTACAGAAAAGAGAAGGATTAACGGAGAAGGCTTTATTATCGCCTATGTGGGAAATGCAGAAAGCGATTTTGAGCTGGAGCTGACTTATATCAAGGATCATCCCCAGAACTATGATCTTGGAGAGTGTGAATTCCATCTGGCATTCCGGACAGCCGATTTTGAAGCAGCCCATAAGCTGCATGAGGAAATGGGCTGTATCTGCTTCGAAAATCCGGAAATGGGAATTTACTTTATTACAGACCCGGATGGATACTGGCTGGAGATCGTACCGGAGAGGTGAAAACTAAAAATAAAAACGGAAAATACGTTGATAAATTGAAAAAAGAAGTGATATACTACTTATATGAAAAATAAAAACGGAAAATATGTTTATAAATTTGGAGGTAGCTATGAAACTTCTTCGTATTACAGCGGAAGGACTGCCATTATTCAGGGGAAAACTGGATTTATCCTTTTATGCACAGCAGAGAGTTGCTGAAGAGCAAAAGAATATTTTGTATCCGTTATTTTCTAATATATATATGAATTCTGCAACGGGATTTATAGGGATTAATGCGTCCGGAAAGACATCTGTCTTAAAGGTTATTTTGCTTGCTCTGGAAATAATCAATAATGAACCAGTCAATCATATTGAGACCCGTGATATTTTGGGAGATTCTAAAGAGATTAAACTAAATATGTATTTCTTTTCAGAAAAGGCGAATGAAATTTGCCGACTGGAAACGATGATCGCAGCCAGAAAGAGTAAAACAGAAGGTATCAGTTACAGGATTATTTCAGAATCACTGTGGACAAAAGAAGTGGCTGAGGTGACTACCCGTAAGGCAATGCTTGATTTTGAAGGAAGAGAGCCGGTAATGGTCAGAAGCAGTCAGGAGGACTTCCTGCCTGATGATGTAAGTATTATGATTGCCAGAAATAAAAAGACAAAAGAACATATGCGTATTGTTAATCTTTTGAAATACACAAATGAAAATGTGCTTCCATTTTCGGAAGATATTCCGGCAGAAGTTATAACGTTTCTTGATCCGACAATTGAGAGATTGCATTTTGATGTAAATGACAATAAGACATTAATTCATTTGAAATTCAGGGAAAAAGAAGAAATTCTTCTTAATAATCCGGTGGAACTTAACAACTATCTTTCATCAGGTACAGTAAAGGGAATGATTACGTTTACACTGGCGCAGGAAGTATTGCAAAGCGGTGGCTATATTGTGGTGGATGAAGTAGAGAATCATTTTAATAAAGAAATTGTAACAACACTGATGCGTTTCTTTATGGACAGCAAGCTGAATAAAAATGGGGGAATGCTTATTTTTTCCACTCATTATCCGGAATTACTGGATGAATATGATCGGAATGACAGTATATTTATTGCCAGAAACCGTAATGGTATTACAGTAGAAAATCTGTCAAATATACTGAAGAGAAATGATATTAAGAAGAGTGATGCATATCAGAGCGGTTTCCTTGAGGGGACGACTCCGACATATGAGGCTTATATGCAGTTAAAGAAGAGCATGGCTGCATCCCTTATATAGGAGGTGTTCATGGAGTTAGCAAAATATAAGGCATGTATTTGTGAGGGTGCGGCCGAAAACGCCATCATGGATATACTTCTGGATCATGAATTTCTGATTTTTGACAGGAAAGAGATGCTTGAGGAAGAAGTAATCCGCTGCCGGGAAGGCAGGAAATTTGAAGAAAAATATTTGAGAAAAGGATTCAGGGATAAGATTTCTGTTGTCAGAATTCTTGACTCAAGACATGAAAACTTTAAGCTTAGTAAGGCATATGCCGGGAAAGTAGATGTTATTAATGTAGTAACGGCTCCGGAAATAGAAATGCTGATCATCTTTAATGAGGATAAGTATAAAGATTTTAAGAAATCTGGGAAAAAACCAAGCGTTTACTGCAAAGAAGATTTGAAAATGTCAGAAGTAAAGTCTTATGACTATGTAAAAAAATATTTCAGTGATCCTTTGGTGCTTGTGGCTGCCATAAAAAAGTATCATGAAATATCGAAAGTGCCAAAAGGAGAGTATACATTGCTGGATTTGCTGCGATAAAAAAGAGCAGAGGCAAATCATCCCGGAACCGGTGACACAAATAAGCCAAGATCCGGCGGCAGATAGGTGAACAGGAGGAAGCACACCAGAGTAATAACGACGGCTGTCCGCAGAAGGAACAGAAAGGGATTTTCCCTGCAGGACAGAGTAAGGCGGTATGTCCGGATGAAAGCAGCAAGAACAGCGATCACGAAGGTAGCAATATCAAGTGCCATATAATTTTTGCCGAGGATTCCGGAATAGGTATAAAACAGCACCGGGATCAGGAAGGTGCCGGACAGAATGCCGGCTGGCAGGGCCGAAGCGAGGCAGGGATAGTCCTCTTTCAGTCTATTGTACATGAAAAGGCCATAGAGAAGCATGGGAAAAAAGACAAGCTTCATATGCTCCCAGGTAGATTCACTGACCGGGAAGAAAAAACCGATGATGAAGTTCTGCGAAGACCAGTCATACACAAAATGAGCAAGACTTCCGGTGACCAGTACGAAAATTATTCCAATGAGAGTAAAGCGTTTTAAAGGATTCATAGAAGCAGTATATGAAGCTTACAGTAAAAAAATACATTTTACGCAAGGCAATATGGTTTCACATCCAATCAAAAACGGTTACAGGATTAAAATGAGCAGTAGGCAGTCTTTATCATTAACATGTTGTGGTTTTTCGTGCAGGTGGGGCATGAGAAGCGGTTTGTGAGTGTGGTGCCCCGGGAACAGAAAAAGAGAGCAGCGAAAAAGGATAAACGGGGCACAGGAAGAGAAAAAAGAGTCAGATGCCCCGGAAAAACGGGAAAATTGTGAGAAAGCACAGAAAAGCTGAGAAAAATACCAAAAAGCGGGGCATGAGAAGAGAATTGTGAGTGTGGTGCCCCGGGAACAGAAAAAGAGAGCAACGAGAAAGAATAAACGGGGCACAGAAAGAGGGAAAAAGAACCAGGTGCCCCGAAGGGGCAGGCAAACTGGTCAAAGAAAAATACGCCGCATTCCCTGCGGCGTATTTTTCTTGCCTTGCATATGAAAAAAGGATCCGGTGGATCCTTTTTTCATGGGTGATTAAGGTAATCGGGTGCTGGGCTGGCAGATGGCTCTGCCGGCCAGCGCCGCGAAGTCAATAGCTTATTTACATCATACCTTCTTTGATCACATTGTGGTCACGGAGCAGTTTCTCTACGACGGTGCCCTTTACCACACGGAGCAGAGGTTTCTTCAGTGCATTTAACGGGCCGGGAAGCTCGATCTCCAGAGGAGACATGCCATCCATCAGTTTGACACTGCTGTCGAGGAGCTCTCTGACATCATAAACACTGCCCCATACTTCCGGAACACCTCTGTCAACACCAAGCAGTCCGTAAACAGCTTCCATAGCGGTTCTGACAGAATATTCTGTGGTGAAGACGGTATCTCTGGGAGTTTGTGCAAACTGGCCAAGGAATGCGAAGTTTACGCAGCCATCCGGGATGACATCAGGACGGTCACCGGCAGTTCTTGGCATGAAGAATGCGGTGATATAAGGCATCATGGTAGGTACGCAGACTGCACTGTGTTCAGCCAGATCAGCGATTTCCTCTACCGGAACACCAAGGTGATACAGCCACTCTTCGGTGATCTCCTTACCGGTACAATCCTTCATGGGCTTCTTGATATAGTCACCGGGTACATCGGTAAACAGACCATATACCCAAACACAGACTTTTTCTTTGTCCTGAGTCTTGAACTGACCCTGACGGTTGATCGTCCAGCTCAGCAGCCAGCTGGAATCCTTGCAGCTTACGATACCGCCGGTAACAACCTTTCCGGTTCTGGGATCACGCTTGCAGATATTGGTGATATAAGGAATGATCTTGTCATCCAGAGTAGTAACAGTTGCGGATTCCCAGTTGGTCTTGGAAACGTCGGAACAGAACTTCTCAGGATGTCCGAAGGACGGATCCTGTGCGGCGATATTCTTCCAAAGACTCCATACACCACTGGTACGAACCTCAGCGTCCCCATTGGGAGCGTGGTTCTGATCACCGTAGATAGTACCTTCTGTACAGCTTCCGTTGGTAACAAATACCAGATCGTTTTCAGTAAGGACGATACCTTTTTCCACCCCGTTTACCTTGCATTCGATGGCCTTGGCAACCTTCTTGTCGTCCTTGATATCAAAGATAACATTGGTTACTTCGGTATTAAACTGGAAGTCAACACCGGCAGCCTCAAGGTACTTCTGCATAGGCAGGATCAGGGACTCATACTGATTATATTTGGTAAATTTCAGTGCACTGAAATCAGGAAGTCCTGAAATATGATGAATGAATCTCTGGAAATAGAGCTTCATTTCAAGGGCACTGTGCCAGTTTTCGAAAGCAAACATGGTTCTCCAGTATAACCAGAAGGTAGAATCAAATACTTCCTCATCGAAAACATCTTCAATGGTCTTATCATAAAGATCTTCATCCTTTGTCATGAACAGCTTCATGATCTCCATGCAGCCCTTCTGGCTCAGATTGAACTTGCCGTCTGTGTGGGCATCCTGACCACGGTTTTCGGTTGCACGGCAGAGAGAGTAGTTGGGATCTTCCTTATTTAACCAGTAATATTCATCCAGTACAGAAGCACCGGGAACTTCCAGGGAAGGAATGCTGCGGAACAGATCCCACAGACACTCGAAATGGTTCTCCATTTCACGGCCGCCTCTCATGACATAACCTCTGGAAGGATCGAAGATACCATCACAGGCACCACCGGCGATATCCATAGCTTCCAGAATATGAATATGATCGCCCTTCATCTGGCCATCTCTTACAAGGAAACATGCGGCTGCGAGAGAAGCAAGTCCGCTTCCTACGATGTAAGCGCTCTTTTCATCTACGCCTTCGGGCTTCTTCGGTCTTGCAAATGCTTCGTAGTTACCGTTGGAGTAATAGATTCCTTTGCTGTTTTTGTCGTATCTGCCAAGCTCGGTATTGCGGTATTCCTTTTTGGCAGCGGCAACAGATGCGGTTCTCTGCTTTTTTGCAGCACCTGCCTTGCGGCTCTTTGATGCGACTGCTACGGCGCCTGCGCCTGCGGCAAGGGCAGCCAGTCCAAGTGAAACGTTTTTCTTTCCTGACATAATAAAAACCACCTTTCTTTTTATCCGATAGATTTAAAATTGCTCTTTTGTCTCTGTGAGCTTATAGTATGTGTTTTTTGAAAGAATTCCAATCAGCAAAAAAGGGGCTGTGATAAAAATTTTATCACTTTGACCATTTTGTAAAAAATTTGCCAAAGGGGGAGGTTTGGTAGTATAATTGCCGGACTGAGACAAATACTGATTTTTAAAAACGGAGGGAAAAAGAATGAATCAGATGATCAAAAATATTGACAAAAAGACAGTTGTTACCTTAAAGGAAGAGGTTTCTTACCAGAAGGGACAGGTTGTCAGCAAGACACTGGCACAGAATGATGCCGTGAGCGTGACCCTGTTTGCCTTTGATCAGGGCGAAGAGATCAGCACCCATGAATCAGGCGGAGATGCCTTTGTGACCTGTCTGGATGGTGTGGGAGAGATCACGATTGATGGTGAGAAGTTTGAACTTCATGAAGGGGAGTCCATTGTTATGCCGGCAAAGCATCCTCACGCAGTTTACGGAAAGGAGCAGTTTAAAATGCTGCTTGTGGTAATTTTCTAACATGTACTCTTTATTGCTTGCGGTGATTTATCTGGCATTTATCAGCCTTGGTCTTCCGGATGCCCTTCTTGGCTCCGGCTGGCCGACGATGTATACACAGCTGCAGGTTCCCTTTTCCTATGCTGGGATCATTTCCATGATCATATCGGCGGGAACCATTGTTTCCAGTTTCTTTTCAGACAGACTGACAAGGAAGTTCGGAGCGGGACTGGTGACAGCAGTCAGCGTCCTTCTGACAGCCGGAGCCCTGTTTGGGTTCTCTGTATCAGGTTCTTTCTATTTATTATGTATTATGGCGATCCCTTACGGACTTGGGGCAGGCGCTGTGGATGCGGCGCTGAACAATTATGTGGCACTGCATTATTCTTCCAGACACATGAGCTGGCTGCACTGCTTCTGGGGCGTCGGGGCAGCAGCAAGCCCTTATATCATGGGCTTCTGCCTTGGAAAAGGACTCGGCTGGAACAGAGGGTACTTCAGTGTATCCATGATCCAGATCGTGATCACGGCGATCCTGTTCATCAGCCTGCCGCTATGGAAACCGAGAACAGACGAGAAAGAGGAAGGCACAGAACCGGAGAGGGCAGAAGCAGCACCTTCAAAAGCCCTGAGTCTCCGTGAAATCCTGCGGATCAAAGGTGCACCGTACATACTGATCACTTTCTTTGCATACTCGGCTATGGAGACGACTACAGGACTCTGGGCCAGCAGCTATCTGGTGCAGTACCTTCTGATGGAGCCGGAGAGGGCAGCAAAATTTGCTTCCTTCTTTTATCTGGGGATCACAGTAGGAAGATTCCTGTGCGGATTTGTAGCAGATAAGATGGGAGATAAGGCACTGATCCGGCTTGGAAGCGGTATTGTCGGAGCCGGTATCCTGCTTGTGCTGCTTCCTTTCCAGGTGACCACACCGGCACTCCTTGGACTGGTGGTCATTGGATTTGGCTGTGCACCGATCTATCCGGCGATCATCCATTCCACACCGTTCTATTTTGGCAAGGAGAATTCACAGGCACTGATCGGCATCCAGATGGCCTGTGCTTACATTGGAAGCACGTTTATGCCGCCACTGTTTGGAACGCTGGCAACTGGTATCGGTATCTGGCTGTATCCGGTATTTTTACTTGTGTTTGAGGTGTTGATGGTACTGACATCTGAGAAATTAAACAGGATTAAGAAATAAAAGACGCCCTTACTTTCGAAAGAAATGAAAGTCACAGCAGTCGTCCCCATATCCGAGTGTTCTGGTCCGTGAAAAGCCAAGCTTTCGAAGACCGCCATAGGTCACGTTATCAGCATCACAGAATATGCGGCACATCTTTTCACACCCGTTTTCGGCGCAGGCGGTGTGCCAGAGACATCTGGTGATGGTAACGTCAAAGGAATCTCTGGTATGAGACTGCGTGCTTTCATGGGAATCACTTCCCTGCATGATTTTCCGGAATATGCTGCTGTAAAGGAAATAAAATCCGGGGATTTTCTCCATTCTGGACATGGAGGCATGCATACCGGCTCCCACCTTTTCAAACATGTATTTCTGTACGTACCGGGTGACTTCTTCTTCCGGGAAGCCTTCCTGAAACAGTCCTTTATACAGTGCTATGGAGGGAAGGATCGTCTGGATCAGCGTTTTCTTCTGACTTTCAGATTTGCTTTTGATGCCGGAGATCAGTTCCCCAAGGATCTGATCCTGCGTTTCAAACAGGGCACCTCCTCTGGCTTCGCCAAATTCTTCCATTAAAAATGTTCTGATCTGTTTCTGTCTTTTTATTTTCATGGGTGATTTCTCCTTTGGCATATTGCGCACACGGAACCTTACAGGCATCCTCTGTTACCGGACCTGATGACTGCAGGCGGTGCATTTCAGGATCCGGCTCTTAAAAGTGCAGCCGTCTTCTTACCGCTTCCCGGAGACGCTGCCTGGAAAGGATCGTCAGAAGCGTAATGGAGATCACAGCACATACGGTCAGGACGATGGCAGACCACGTAAGCCGCATGGGCCTATTAAGAAAATGATCGATCAGAAGCTCAAGTCCGACACACAGCAGGGCAGTCTCTACGAAAAAGTAAAGCGTAGTCGTCAGATAGGACACCCGGAAGTGCTTCATCAGGATCGCAAATATTTCACAGAGGATCGTGCATAATCCAACAATGGGAACTGCCAGGGCAAAGAACCAGTGCTGGTCTGTGGTCGTGAAGCTGATCAGATACAGGTAAAAGGCAATGCCAGCACCGTCAAGAGCCAGTGACAGATACATGGGCAGATGCAGGGTAGTGATCGCCGGAAGCAGTACGATAAAGAGCAGCAGGCACGCACCGATGATAAAAAGGGACCAGAGGCTGTCTGTAAAAACAAGAAGATTTAATAAAAGGCAGCTGACACTGGTAGCCGTCAGAATAATGCCGATCAGCAGGGCGAAATCCCGGCGCTTTACTGTATCCACTTCTCCTTTCTGTTCCGGAAAAGGGGGAACAGCATCTGCGATCTTCTTCAGTTCATTTGGATTGATGACAGGGGTATTGCACAGGGGGCAGTGATCTAAGGAACTGTCCAGCTCCACCCCGCAGTTTACACAGTATGACATGAAAAACTCCTTTCGTTAAAAACGGTTGCTTTCAATCTTTACATGGATGCCGTCCTGCACCAGCTTGCGGAAAAAGTACCGTTCCACGTCTGCTTCCACGATGCAGCTTGCAAAGTTGACAGTGAGGATATCCTCGAAGCTGACGATGGCACAGTTGGTTCTGGACGAAAAGGGCTGTCCCATATAAATATCCATGCGGTCGATATAAGGCTTCATATTTTCAGGGACTTTGATCGCTCCCATGTTGGTCAGGCCGGCAGAAGAACTTTTGTCCTGGATCCGGGAATAAAACTGCTTTACCACGTAATCCTTGATAAAGAGTGGTGTGATACGGATCAGGGGATTGCGCTTGGTATTGGCATTTGTGGTGATATCGCCACGCAGAAACTTTTCATTAATATAGTAGCGCATATAGTGGTGCACCTGACTGACAATCTCATCAAAGCTGTACTCCCCGAGCCTTGGATCCACACCGGGGTAGATCATGGTGATGAAGTTACGCAGGGTCTTTGAAGGAAAGAAGCGGCGCAGGTTTACCGGCATGGCGATCTTTACAGGCTTTAAGTGAAGCGGATGGTCATCCTTCTGCTTCTGAAGAAGGGCATAAAGGAGTACGGCGTTCAGGTATTCGGTCAGGGAAGCCTGATAGCTTTTGGCAACCTTCATGACTTCGGAAACAGACATGATACCGTCAACCACATGGAAAGTGTAAAAAGGCTCTTTTGTGCCGCGGACACGGTAGGCCTTTGTGCCAATACGCTTCGGACAGATCTTCGAATTGGCATAGCGCATATAGGCATCTTCGAACTCCTCGGCGGGAGGAGTTTCGTGGATATCCTTTACGAAGTAACCACAGTCGATCTGGTGTCCAAGCAGCCGCAGATACTCAGCTGTGATGGTCTGCAGTACATACATGCCGCCACTTCCGTCCCCGAGGCTGTGATGGGCTTCCAGGGAGATCCGGCAGTTATAATAGTAGATCCGGATCAGATACCGGTTTCCGGCTTTGAAGGGCATGGGCATGCAGAAATTCCGGATGTCCTCCCGGACAAAGGGACCGGGCCGTTTATTTGGTTCCAGATACCGCCAGAAAAGCCCTTTCCTGATCGCTGTTTTATAGGTGGGAAAACGGACAAGACTGGCATCCACAGCCTGCTGCAGGATATCCGGCCGGATGGGTTCTTTCAGTACTACAGAAAGACGGTAGACCGAAGAAAAATCCCTGCGCTGCAGGGTCGGGTAGACGATGGCGGAAAGATCCAGCCGGTACCAGATCTTTTTGGCAGCGGTAATTCCGGGCCGCTTTGATCCTGGCAGCTTTTCTGTATGTGAAGATATAGTAGTTTCTTTGCTCAAAGGTATAGACTCCTGACTGTTTTCATATTATGCTAATTCTACCACAAAAGTTTGAAAGAAGGAGAAAAATTTATGGCAGCAGGAGAGAAAAGAAAAAACATCAGGCTATCTGAGGAAAATGTAAATTTCCGGATGATGAACCTGATCCGGAAGGTACATGGCATGATAGATGATCCTGATATTGAGAAACACAGACATTCCCAGAATCAGGTGGGAGCCCTTCTTGGCAATCAGAAGGATGTGCTGATCACACCGGTGAAGATCCAGGATATGGAAGCCGAGTGGGTCTGTGCCAACCGTGTCCACATGAAAAAATATGTGATCCTGTACTGTCATGGCGGCGGATATTCCACCGGAAGCCGGATCTATGCAAGGACACTGACGGACAAGCTGGCACAGTCCACTTCCATGGATGTGCTCTGTTTTGATTACCGGCTATCTCCGGAAAATCCCTATCCGGCAGCCCTTGAGGACGCCATGAAGGCATGGGATTATCTGATGCTTTATGGCTATGGGGCAAGAGATGTGATCGTTGCCGGAGATTCTGCAGGCGGTAATCTGGCACTTTCCCTGACACTGAAGCTTAAGGAAGAAGGAAGACTCCTGCCAAGAGGTCTGGTACTGCTTTCCCCCTGGACAGACCTGACTTCATCCGGAAAGAGTCATGAAAGCAGGAAGGACGTAGATCCGGTACTGGATGAGGATTATTTAAACAGAATGATCCAGAATTATGCACCGGGCATGGAACTGACAGATCCGCTGATCTCTCCGCTGTTTGGAGATTTTGAAGGATTCCCGCCCACGTATATCCAGGCAGGAGATAATGAGATCCTGCTCAGCGATTCTGTTTCACTGCATAAGAAGCTGGTAAATGCAAACGTTTCTGTCAAGATGAATGTGTACAAAAGAATGTGGCATGTTTTCCAGATGTCTCCGTTAAAGGTATCCTATGAGGCTATGGAAAAGTGTGCAGAATTTATTTATGATATCTGTCGATAAAAATAAAAAAGGAAATCAGAGGCTTTCACAGAATAATCTATTATAGACACAGAAAATACGAGGAAGCATATGAACATTCGAGAAAATCTGGAAAAGCTGGAACAGGATAATTTAAGTCCCCATGCGGCGCACAGCAGGGATTCCAGAGGACGGCTCCATCCGGAAGAACAGTGCGATATCCGTCCCGTTTATCAGAGAGACAGGGACAGGATCCTTCATTGCAAGGCTTTTCGGAGACTGAAGGATAAGACACAGGTCTTTCTTTCACCGGAAGGGGATCATTACAGAACAAGACTTACCCATACACTGGAAGTATCCCAGAACGCCAGGACGATTGCCAAGGCCCTCAGGATGAATGAAGATCTGGTAGAGGCAATTGCACTTGGTCATGACCTCGGGCATACCCCTTTTGGACATGCAGGAGAGCGTGCACTGAATGCGGTCTGTCCTTACGGCTTCAAGCACAATGAGCAGAGCGTACGGACAGTAGATATTCTGGAAAAGGGAGGGCAGGGCCTGAATCTTACCTATGAGGTACGGGACGGGATCCTGAACCACCAGACGGCAGGTATGCCGGCAACGTTGGAAGGACGTATCGTCAGACTGTCGGATAAGATCGCTTATATCCATCACGATATGGATGATGCGATCCGTGCAGGGATCCTGACAGAAGCGGATGTGCCAAGGGAGATCGGAGAAGTGATCGGCTTCACCACAGGGGAGAGGCTGGATCATTTCATCCATGATATTGTGAGTACCAGCTACGGGAAAGATGACATCATGATGTCACCACCGGTAGCGGAAGCCATGAAAAAGCTGCGTGCTTTTATGTTTGAACGGGTTTATAAAAATAAAGAAGCAAAGAGCGAAGAGGGAAAGGCCGAGATGCTGGTGCAGACCCTTTACAGCTATTATCGTCATCATCTGGAACTCCTGTCAGAGGATATGATCGGACTGATCAACCGGGGAGAACCGGAAGAAAGAGTAGTGTGCGATTACATAGGAGCCATGACAGACCGGTTTGCCATAGCCAAATACGAGGAAATCTATATTCCGAAATCCTGGCATATCTGACAGGGACGGGAAACAGTGTGATCGCAGAGGAACAGGGATGGTTGCATGTATTATCCGGAAGAAGTAATTGAAGAAATACGGATGAAAAATGATATAGTGGACGTGGTTTCCGGATATGTGAAGCTGCAGAAAAAGGGAAGCAGTTATTTCGGGCTGTGTCCTTTTCATAACGAGAAGTCACCTTCTTTTTCCGTGTCCCCGAACAAGCAGATCTATTACTGCTTTGGCTGCGGGGCAGGGGGAAATGTGATCTCCTTTGTCATGCAGTATGAGAACTATACCTTTCAGGAGGCTGTGAAATTCCTGGCACAGAAGGCAGGGATACAGCTCCCGGAAGCAGAATACAGTGAGGAAACAAGGAAGAAGGAGAATAAGAGGGCGAAGCTTCTGCAGGTAAACAAGGAAGCGGCGACCTATTTTTTCCATCAGCTCCGCAGTGAAAACGGCAGGGCAGGCTGGCAGTACCTGAAGAAAAGGGAACTGTCAGATGAAACGATCCGGAAGTTCGGTCTTGGATTTGCCAATATGACCAGCAATGATCTGGTGAAGTTTCTGAAGAGCAAAGGGTATGAGGATGAGGTGATCCGGGATGCCGGACTTGCCACCTTTGATGAAAAGTATGGATTCCATGATAAATTCTGGAACAGGGTCATGTTTCCTATCCAGGATATCAACCACAGAGTCATCGGTTTTGGCGGAAGAGTCATGGGGGATGGCAAGCCAAAGTACTTAAATTCCCCGGAAACTCCGGTATTTGACAAGAGCCGGAATCTGTACGGACTGAATATCGCAAGGACAGCGCGTAAGAACCAGATCATTCTCTGTGAGGGCTACATGGATGTCATTACCATGCACCAGGCGGGATTTTCCCAGGCGGTGGCGTCCCTTGGAACGGCATTCACAGAAGGACAGGCTTCCCTGCTGAAGCGGTACACGGATGAGGTGATCCTTTCCTATGACAGTGACGGAGCCGGTGTGACAGCGGCTCTGCGGGCGATTGGTATCCTGAAGGAAGCCGGGATGACGGGCAGGGTACTGAACTTAGAGCCCTATAAGGATCCGGATGAATTTATCAAGAACTGCGGACAGGAAGCCTTCCAGAAGCGGCTGGATGAAGCAGAAAATACCTTTTTCTTTGAGATCAGGATGCTGCAGAAGGATTACAACATGCAGGATCCGGAATCCAAGACGAAATTCTACCGGGAGATCGCAAGGAAGCTCTGCGGATTTTCGGAGGAAGTGGAGAGGGAGAACTACATCCAGGCGGTAGCACAGCGCTACCAGATCGGTGTGGAGAATCTGAGGAGACTGGTGCTTTCGTATGCCATGCAGACAGGCTATGCGCAGCCGGTAGAAAGACCAAAGTCAGGGATCCAGAAGAAGAACACGGCAGAGGAAGGCGTCAGAAGAAGCCAGAGACTGCTCCTGACCTGGCTCACTGATACGCCGTCCCTTTATCCTAAGATAAAGAAATTCATCACGCCGGAGGACTTTACCGAGGAGCTTTACCGCAGGGTGGCAGAGAAGCTGTTTGCCCAGCTTGAGCAGAAGACCATGGATCCTGCCGGGATCATTGGCATGTTTGAGGAGGAAGAAGAGCAGCGTATGGCAGCCGAGGTGTTCAGCACGAAGCTCACGCAGCTTTCCAACAGACAGGAGAGAGAAAAGGCATTCCACGATATTGTGCTTGCTGTGAAGGAAAACAGTTATGAACAGTATCTGGCAAGATCAGGAAGTGATGTAAATGCGTTAAAAGGAGTGATCGAGGGCAAAAAAGCACTGGAAGAACTTAACAAAACGCATATTTCCATAGAGGAAAGCTAATACTTTTACTATATTTTCAGGAAGGATGGAAACCCATAATGGATGAAAACACACAGGCAAAATTTGATGAGAAACTGAAAGGTCTCTTAGCAGTTGCCAAGAAAAAGAAAAATGTTCTGGAGTATCAGGAGATCAATGATTATTTTGCAGACATGCCTCTGAATGAGGAACAGTTTGACAAGATCATGGAAACTCTGGAGCAGAATGGTGTCGATGTACTGCGTATCACAGAGGATGATGATGTGGATGATGAGGAGATCATGCTCTCTGATGAAGATGAAGTGGATATGGAGAACCTCGATCTCTCCGTACCGGATGGTATCAGTATCGAGGATCCCGTCAGGATGTATCTGAAGGAGATTGGTAAGGTGCCGCTTCTTTCCGCAGAAGAAGAGATCGAGCTTGCCAAGAAAATGGAACAGGGAGATCAGGAAGCAAAGAAGCGTCTGGCTGAGGCAAACCTTCGTCTTGTTGTCAGCATTGCCAAGAGATATGTGGGAAGAGGCATGCTGTTCCTTGATCTGATCCAGGAAGGAAATCTTGGTCTGATCAAGGCAGTTGAAAAATTTGATTACAGGAAGGGATACAAGTTCTCTACCTATGCAACATGGTGGATCCGTCAGGCGATCACAAGAGCAATCGCAGATCAGGCAAGAACGATCCGTATCCCTGTGCATATGGTAGAAACGATCAACAAACTGATCCGTGTTTCCAGACAGTTACTGCAGGAGCTTGGAAGGGAACCTACCCCGGAAGAGATCGCAGAAGAGATGAACCTGCCTGTTGAGAGAGTCAGGGAGATCCTGAAGATCTCACAGGAGCCGGTTTCTCTGGAAACACCTATCGGTGAAGAAGAGGATTCCCATCTTGGTGACTTTATCCAGGATGATAACGTGCCGGTACCGGCGGATGCGGCTGCCTTTACCCTGCTGAAGGAACAGCTTGTTGAGGTTCTCAGCACACTGACAGAGAGAGAGCAGAAGGTTTTAAGACTCCGTTTCGGACTGGATGACGGCCGGGCAAGAACCCTTGAGGAAGTTGGCAAGGAGTTCAACGTTACAAGAGAGCGTATCAGACAGATCGAGGCCAAAGCACTCAGAAAGCTCCGTCATCCCAGCAGAAGCCGCAAGCTGAAGGACTATCTGGACTAAGCCATGAATATAGAGAAAAACGGACTGTCAGAAAGGCTGCAGGCGGTTGCTGATCTGGTCTCTCCTGGGAAAAGAGTCTGTGATGTCGGCTGTGATCATGGCTATGTTTCCATTTATCTGATAGAAAGTGGAAAGGCAGATGCTGTGCTTGCCATGGATGTCAACAGGGGACCTCTGGAAAGAGCCAGGATCAATGTGGAGAAGCATGGCCTTACCGGTTACATAACACTGAGACTGTCAAACGGACTTGATGCTTACAGGACAGGGGAAGCGCAGAGCCTTGTGATTGCAGGAATGGGCGGCAGACTGATGCAGTCCATTCTGACAAAGGATAAAGAGAAGACAGCGGATTTTGAGGAGCTGATCCTGCAGCCCCAGTCGGAGCTTGCCCTTTTCAGGAAGTTCCTGCGGACAGAAGGATATGCGATCGTGCAGGAAGAGATGATCCTGGAAGGCGGAAAATTCTATCCCATGATGAAGGTACAGAAAAAGCCGTCAGGAGGAGCTGGACAGACAGAACAGCCGGCGGACGGCCGGCAGGATAATTTCCCGGACGTCATAACACAGGAGCTTGCTGACACCTTTGGTCCCTGTCTTCTGTCACAGAGAAATCCGGTGCTGTATGAGTATATTTTCAGACAGAAGGAAGATATCCTGAGACTGATCCATGCCATAGGGCAGGAAGAAAGTGAGCGGTGCAGGAATCGGAGAGAGGAATTAAAAGCAGAGCTTTCCCTGCTTACACAGGCAGAGAGCCTGTATCAATAAAAAGGGAGGATTCTTTGAGATGGCAAAGATTACCATAGACGGGGTTACCAGAGAATACCCGGATGGAACGACCTATGAGGAGATCGCAGATGCCTATCAGGACAGCTATGAAAATACCATAGCACTTGTTTTGGAGGATGGTAAGATACGGGAACTGATCAAAAAGGTACATAAGGACTGTACCCTTTCTTTTCTGACGCTGAAGGACAGCATCGGTCATAAGGCTTATGTGAGAACAGCGATCATGATCCTGCTCCGTGCAGCGGCAGATGTGATCCCGGATGCAAATATCAAAGTGGAATTTGCTATTGGTCCCGGCTATTACTGTGCAGTAAGAATGGAGAAAAAGCTGACTGAGGATATGGTAAAGAAGATCCGGGAAAGAATGCAGGAACTGGTTGACAGGAAAATCCCAATCACCAAAAAGACCTATCCCATTGATGAGGCCAGGACCATTTTCCAGAAACAGGAAATGGAGGACAAGGGTAAGCTGTTCCGGTATAAGAGAAGCTCCTTTGCCAATGTATACTGCCTGGATGGCTACTATGATTATTATTATGGATTTATGCTGCCGGATACCGGCTATGTGAAATATTTTGATCTGATGCTGTATGAAAAAGGACTGCTATTGCTTTTGCCCGGGATGGATGCTCCATGTAAGCTTGAAGTGTTCAATCCAAGGGAAAAGCTGTTTCAGACGCTGAAAACAGCTTCCCACTGGGGAGAAATGATGAATATTGATTCCGTAGGGGATCTGAATGATACGATCTGTGCCGGGGAAATGAATGACATGATCCTGGTACAGGAGGCACTGATAGAGAGAAGAATTGGTGAGATCGCAGAGAATATCGTGAAAAAGGGAAATGTGAAGTTCGTTCTGATCGCAGGACCTTCCTCTTCCGGGAAAACCACTTTTTCACACAGATTGTCCATACAGCTCCGTACTTATGGCAAGATCCCGCATCCGATCGCACTGGATGATTATTTCGTAAACCGGGAACTGACACCAAGGGATGAGAACGGGGATTATAATTTCGAATGTCTGGAAGCCATTGATGTAAAACAGTTCAATGAAGACATGGAACGGCTTTTACAGGGAGAAAAGGTTGAACTTCCCACGTTCAATTTCAAGACAGGGAAAAGAGAGTACCATGGCAGATATAAACAGCTTGGAGAAGAGGACATCCTGGTCATTGAGGGGATTCACGGGCTGAATCCGAAGACTACCTATTCCCTGCCGGATGAAAGCAAATTCAAAATTTATATCAGTGCCCTGACAAGCCTGAATCTGGATGAGCATAACCGTATTCCTACGACAGACGGAAGACTTCTCCGCCGTATGGTGCGGGATGCCAGAACAAGAGGTGCCAGTGCCAGAAGGACGATTGAAATGTGGCCCTCTGTCAGAAGGGGCGAGGAAAATTATATTTTCCCTTTCCAGGAAGAGGCTGATGAAATGTTTAATTCTGTACTGATTTATGAGCTTTCTGTGCTGAAGCAGTATGCAGAACCGCTCCTTTACAGTATAGGACCGGGAGAACCGGAATACTATGAGGCCAAGAGGCTGCTGAAATTCCTGGAATATGTACAGGGAATTGACAGCCAGAATGTACCAAGTAACTCGATCTGTCGGGAGTTTATCGGCGGGAGTTGCTTTCCCGTATAAAATAAGTTATAGTAAATAAATGTATCAAGTAGGACAAATGGTCGCGGCTGTCTTTACGACAGGTGAGGAAAGTCCGGGCTTCACAGGGCAGGATGCCGGATAACGTCCGGTGGAGGTGACTCCAAGGAAAGTGCAACAGAAATGTACCACCGTCATGCCATGCATGACGGCCAGGGTGGAAGGGCAGTGTAAGAGACTACCGCCTGTCTGGTAACAGGCAGGGCACATGTAAACCCCATCCGAAGCAAGACCAAACAGAAAGCGTTTGAACCGGCCCGGCGAGCTTTCAGGTAGGTTGCTTAAGACTGCTGGTAACAGTAGTATTAGATAGATGACCATTCAACGACATAACCCGGCTTATCGTCCTGCTTGATATTTTTAAAAGAGGAATATATGAAAAGATTAGTTTCAGCTCTTTTTCCTTGTATTCTATTGCTGCTTGTACTGCAGGCAGCTCTTCAAAGCGGAAGCTCATCCGCAGCACTCCAGGAAACAGAACTGGAAAACAGAATATGGCAGCTTTCTGTGGTATTGCGGGGAGCAGAAGCAGAGGGAAGTGGCTGCATTTACGGATATGATACGGAGAAACAGACTCTTGTGATCGTTACGGCGGGACATGTCCTGACAGATCTGCAGGATGGGGCAGAGGTTTTGTTTGCAGATGGAACCGTGCTGCCGGTTACGTCTTTTTTGACCGCAGAGGAATGCGATCTGGGGTATGCGTATCTTGCCTGTGAAAAACTGACAGAAGAGGAGAAGCAGAGGCTTGAACGGGAAGCAGCGCAGCTTTTCATGAAAGATAAGTCCGGGCAGGTGGCTGCTGTGACAGAAGGTCTTTCTGATGAAAAGAAAACAGATGGGAAATTCAGGGAAGCTGTGAAGGTCAGGGAAAGCAGCAGCCTTCAGAAAAATGATGTTTTCCATATGCCGGACAGGATTAGCACAGAAGAACGTTCACTTGTTACCGGGTACGTGGTGGATCCGGACAGGTATCTGGAAGAATTTGGATGTGAAATGGTCTACGCAGATGGCAGTGCGGTGCCTGGCATGAGCGGCAGCGGGATGTTTGATGAAGAAGGAAATCTCATTGGGATTCTCTGCGGTGTCACAGAGCAGTATGAGCTTGCAGGTGTGCCTGCAGAAAATATAAGGAAATAAAAAATCCGGCTCACATGACGGTATGAGTCGGATTCAAAATTCTATTTCTATATAATATCCAAAGAACTAAGCCATCTTGTTGACAGCCTGAGCTAAACGGGATACTTTTCTGGAAGCTGTATTCTTGTGATATACGCCCTTGGAAGCAGCCTTGTCGATTGTGGTTGTTGCAGCAACAAGTGCGCTGGCAGCAGCAGCCTTATCGTTTGCTTCGATTGCAGCATTTACCTTCTTAACAGCAGTCTTAACACCAGACTTGATCGCCTTATTTCTTTCAGCCTTAGTTCTGTTGACTAAAATTCTTTTCTTAGCTGATTTAATGTTAGCCATGATTCTTACCTCCTATTAAAATCATCAGTTGCCATGATGTTTCATTAAAGCCGGAGACACGGACGTCTTAATGCAACACACACGCATATTATTGTAGCCGGAGAGGTGCAGTCTGTCAATAGATTTTTCGGAGAAATTGCATGAATTTGCATAAAAGTGCACATACTGAAGGCACAGAAAAGCCTGCATGAGAAAACCAGGAGAAAACAGGCACAAAAAGGACGGATATTTAGATGGGCAGCTTTAAGATCAGAACCGATCTGGCGCTGGAAGCCAGAGAGAACGTAGAAGAGGAAGCGGAGTCACTTTCCGGTGTTTCAGTAGAAGAAGTTTATCATGAGGACAGTGAGGTACGGATCACAAAGGTCAGCATCACCTCAAAAAACAGTGCAAAGGCGCTTGGAAAGCCTATGGGAACCTATATCACACTGGAGGCACCGGCCATGACACAGCAGGATGAGGATTACCATCAGGAAATCTCCGGTGAACTTTCCATGCAGCTAAGAGAGATCATACCGGATCTGGAAAAAGAAAGCTCGATCCTGGTAGTAGGGCTTGGAAACCGGGATGTGACGGCTGATGCCCTTGGACCTAATGTGGTGGATAATCTGACAGTGACAAGGCATATGGTAAAAGAATTTGGAAAGGCTGCCTATGGAAAAGAACGCATGCATGTGACCAGTGCCCTGATCCCGGGAGTCATGGCGAAAACGGGCATGGAATCAGCAGAGATCATAAAGGGTGTTGTAGAAAAGACAGAGCCGGATGTGGTGATCGTGATTGATGCACTGGCGGCCAGATCCATAAGGCGGCTGAACCGCACAGTGCAGATTTCTGATGCCGGGATCCATCCGGGCTCGGGAGTGGGAAACAACAGAAATGCGATCACAAAGGAAAGCCTTGGCGTACCGGTGATCGCCATTGGTGTGCCAACGGTTGTAGATGCTGCCACGATCGTCAATGATGCATTTGCAAAGCTTTCGGACAGGGAAAGCAGGGAATGGGTGAGAATGCAGGATTTTCCAGAGGGATTTTCGGAACTGTATAACATGTATGTGACCGGCAAGGATGTAGATTACGAGATCAAACAGATCAGTCATATTATCTGTGATGCCATAGAAGGAGCACTGGATATGCAGGCATGAATGTCCACTTTCCGGCATATATTTCCCTGTGGAGAGAATCCGTATGTCAGGGAAATGGAAAAGGAAAGCATTGCTTACAGCAGGAATCATCATACTGGTTTTGGGACTGTTGATACAGGGGGCTGTAAGGAAAACAGGGAAAGAGAAGAAAACTGGTGGCAGGATCGTGGAGAGTCTGGCAGAACTGAGTCTGGAAAAGGCACTGGCAGACACCTGTCTTCTGCCTTTTTTTCTGGAGAAGGATCAGGGAGCCTTTGTGGATGACAGCCCGGCGGGAAAGGCAGTGGAGGAGATGTTCCCGCTCTATGCCTATACGTTTCATGAGGTGCAGGAGGGATCAGATGAGGATCAGAAAAATATAGATGAGGAAAATCTGGATTATGGAGAAGGGGCATTACATATTGACAGCGATCTGATCACCAGGATGCAGCAGGAAAATGACGGTTATCTGGAAAATCCGGATCAGGCAGGAAGATCAGAAGAGAATGACCAGGAGAATACAGAAAAAGAAGAGGATAAGGGTGACCAGGGGGAATCCCCGCAGGATGATGGGACCGAAGATCAGAAAGAGTTTGAACCTGCGGCATTTCCGGCTTATTCCTATGACTGGTCGGAGGAATGGGATTATGAAAAGATGGTTTCGAACTTTTATGCCATAGATGGTACGACCGGTCTTGACAGTTCCTATGTGGGATTAAATCAGCTTCTCTATCGGGATATGTCGATCACGAGGTCTTC